>DATJJI010000160.1:0-42300 GCA_035492275.1 Mucilaginibacter sp. | reverse complement strand
CTTCATAGTTTAACGTTGGTGCCAGGTCATTAACAAAGGTTGTTGTTGACGGATCGAAGGCCGATTGGGTCCATTCTGCTACGTTACCGGCCATATTATACAGGCCATAATCGTTAGGGAAATATGATTTTACTTTTACGGTATAGGTACCGCCATCGTCCGAGTAGTTACCACGGCCCGGCTTAAAGTTTGCCAGTATACAGCCTTTGGCATTTTTGATGTACGGGCCACCCCAAGGGTAATCTGTACCTATCCTGCCGCCACGGGCAGCGTATTCAAATTCTTCTTCGGTTGGCAGTTCGTAATCAGAACGCGGAGCCATACGTCTTGGTAAACGGTAAGCCTCGTTGTAACGGGTGCGCCATATAGAGAAGGCACGTGCCTGGCGCCAGGTTACACCTACAACCGGGTAATCTTTAAATGATGGGTGTGAAAAATATCCCTGTACCATTGGCTCATTGGCGGCGTACGAGAAATCGCTTAACCAAACTAGCGTATCAGGATAAACCGGAACAGTATCACGTATAATAAAGTCCGAACGTCTTTTTGATCTGTCGTTCTTGTAGTTTGCTGCCGAGCGCAGGTCAACGAACGAGTAGTTGTATTTTAACAGCCTAACATCCAGCTCATTACGGTCAAATACACGGTCATCACCCTGGTAAAACATACCTTGTAATTTAGTGCTGTTATTGCCTTGTGCTTTTTTGCTGCTGTTCCAGATAGGATAACGCCTTACGTAATCCCAGTTAATATATTTTTTACCTGATGCATTGGCTGCCGCGTTTGCATTTTTCGCGTTGGCGCCTACATAGTATTTTGGATCGTTAAGATAAGAGGTGATTGCTATTGAATCGCGAACCCAGTTAACAAATTGCTTGTATTGGCTGTTTGTTGTTTCGGTTTGATCCATGAAGAATGCGGGGATAGTAACCTGTTTGGTTTGTGTAATCTGGGCAAAAGTAACGTCCTGATCTGTTTGTCCCATCAGGAAGCTTCCGCTTGGAATATAGGCCATGCCGTAAGGCACATCTGCCCGCAGAGATTGGTGGTAAGGAGCTCCGCGCACCTCGCCTCTGTCTCCGCCTTTACCGCATCCGCTTAATATTCCGGTAATTACAATCGCTACTAAAAAGTATATCTGTTTCATTTTTTAACAATCAAAATCTTGTTATAAACCTATAACATAAAATGATTTCCGAATATATAAATTTTGCCACATCAAAACCTAAAAAACATTCTTTATAATTAAAAAATATATTTTTTAAACTATAAGATAATTTGCTTAATGATAGGAGCAAAAAGCCATACAACTTAAATCCTTTCAAATTAACAACTTATAACTGTTATTATCAATTATACCAGCTTATACGGCACTAATTTGAAAATGTTGCGCGGCCTTTAAAATATTGCTAAAATTATTTGTTCACCTGCTTGCAGTATTGCTCAATAGCCATGGTCATTGACGGAGCTGCAGGTGTAGGTGCGGGGATATCCAGAATCAATCCGGCCTCAAGCACGGCTTTGTGCGTGGTGGCACCAAAAGCGGCTATACGGGTGTTATTCTGCTTAAAATCGGGGAAATTCTTATATAATGATTGGATGCTTGAGGGGCTAAAAAAGGCGATAACATCGTAAAAAACCTCGGCCAGGTCAGACAGGTCGCTGCATACGGTGCGGAATAATACTGCCGGTGTAAAATCGTAACCGTTCTCCAGCAAAAACTTTTGAGTCTCTTCGGCAGCCACGTCCGAGCATGGGTAAAGGAACTTTTCGTTCGAGTGTTTTTTCAGTACTTCGGCCAGATCGGTAGCGGTTTGTTTGCCAAAGAAAATTTTCCTCTTACGATACTGAATATACTTTTGAAGATATAAAGCTATCGTTTCAGACAAGCAGAAGTATTTCATTTCTACCGGTACCTCGAAACGCATTTCTTCACATATTCTGAAAAAATGATCGGCCGAGTTACGGCTGGTAAATATAACGGCAGTAAAGTCTGCAAGGTTAATTTTATCCTTACGAAAATCTTTGGCAGGCACGCCCTCAACATGTATAAACGATCTGAAATCGATCTTCACGTTAAGCTTTTTGGCCAACTCAGTATATGGATTCTTATCATTTTCGGGCTTAGCCAAAGTAACCAGTATACTTTTTACCTTTTTCTTTCTGTCTTCCAATTCGATTTACAATAAAAATCTTAAAAATTATATGCTCAATGCCTTTATTAGTATTAAAACAGGGCAAATTTCGAGGGCACAAAGATAGATAAATAAATAAAACTTATGAAATCGAAAGTTCGAAATTATATTTACGCTGCTCCTCAAATACAACCATGTAAAGATCACCACGATCAAAATTACCGCTACTGCCAGCAAATAAGGTATAAATTGCGCGGCCATTAAGCTAAAACACACCGCCACCGGCAAAAACACAAAAGTGATATTAAAGTAAGTTAAATACAGAATGGATATATACTCGCTCACCAGCTTTTGTATATCAAAAATAAAGCCCATAAGCTTAAGCACTAAAAACTTGAGCGCGAATAAGATAATAACAATAAATGACAGGGATGTAAATAGCCTGAAACCGCTTACGCTGTAATAAATGCCTTTATACGAAGCCAGCTGGTATAAAAACAAGCCAAACGTTAGCCCGAATAACAGGTATAAGCCAACAAAAGCCCAGAAATTGATCTGCCCTTCCTCCTTACCAGCCAGCGTGAGCGCGCGCTTGCTGTAAAACGATAGCAGCACATTCTCCATATCCTTATTCATGATGATCTTGAGCAAGGCGGTATACAATAACAGCCCTATAATAATGGTGATGATCCATTGGTCGCGGGTTTGGCGGGTATGGCCGTTTCGTAATGAACTTTTTGATTTAAAGGGAATATCCAGGAAACCGTTGCCGTGGTATAAACTATCGCGAACATAAGTACTTGCATACTGGCGATTGGTAGTTGAATCAGGATATTTTACGAACTGGAACGCTACTGAATCGAGCAGAAATTTTTCGCGGGCGGCGGTAGCCTGTATCACAGAATCGAGCACGGGCATGCCCTGTTGCTGGTTGATGGTAACGCCTTGTTGCAGCAGCGTATCGTTTTGCGCAAAAACTGCCGGGCAGTTCATCAGCATAAACAGAAAGCAAAAAGCAATAAAACGCATTTTTTTAGCCACCGGGTTAATTTACTGCAAAAGTACCCGAATTATTGGTTGTTTGAAACACCTGCGGGAATTATTGAGGTAGCCGGCTGGCATAAATTCTTTTTCACTAAAAAAGCTGCCAGTTCATCAACCAGGTCGGTACCGATAATATCAGCGCCAAAACCTATTTGTGTGTTCCATGAATCGGGCGAATCGGGCGCTCCCCAAAACCGCACTAATTTGTGGGTATTGGTGTGCACACTATCAATTGTATGCATAATTCGTTGCCTATCTGCCACCGGCAATGCGTCAACGCCCTTCCATTTCGAGTATTTCTCAAAATTTAGGCTCACCTGCCCCACTCTTCCCCACTCGGCTTTGGTATGGGGGTAAACCAGGTCATCATCAAAAAACAAAAACGAGGGGTAGTTTTTATAAACCACGGGCATAGGCCGGTTACCGCTTACCAGTATTTTTAACCTGCCGGGATGAGTATTGGTCATTAAATAAGCGTTTAAGGGTTTCAGCGCTTTTATCAAAGCGGGCAGTGTTTTCAGGTAATCATCCTTAACATCAATCAGTAAACACAAACGGCGCGAGGTGTCTTTTTTTAAAGCGTAGCTGATGGGATCAAGGTAAAGCTCCTTTAAAGTGCGCTCGGGCGATAGTGCTTTCTTATCGTGCGAAACCAGCAGCGTATGATCTACCAGGAATATATCGGCCTCGATAGAGTTGAAGCCATCATAAAACGCTTTATAAAATGGCGTTGTTTGATTGTAATCGTTATGCGAGTGGGTATATTTTCCCTGTGCAGATGCGGTGAAGTAAGCGCACCATAAACAAGTGCATACCGATAAGAATAGTCTCATTTTATTTTATTTAACAAATTCTACCGGATCAGGGCCTTGCATCAGCATATCGACTATCTTATCCAGGTCAGGGCAATTTTCAGCGGTTTCAATACCTAATTCTATCAGTGCCTGTATGTTTTCTTTAGATGCATTATCCATTTGCGGGTCGGCATCGCGCAGGTTGGCGGGTTGTACGCGCACGTAGTTTTGCAGGTTGTTGCGGGCAGCGAACATTTTGTTCATATGGTAATCGGTCACCTCGGCCGCGCCCGACATCATGATATCAATAACGGGCTTCACCCAAAACAGCTGGCCCCAATTTTTCGCTTTTTTATAAGGATAGCCCTGCATTTGGCTGCCGGTGCCTAACGAAACCACGAACATATCTGCCGCGGTGGGCGCATCTTTCGCATTGCGCACTTCGGAGTAAGCACAAAGTGTAGGATTATTGGCAAACACGCCGCCATCAACACAAGGATAGCTTACCCCATCGATAGATTTGATGAGCTCCGGCTCAAAGTAAGTTGGCGCGGCCGATGTTGCCCGGCAAACATCCTTCACATAAAAATCCGCCTTATCGCCTTCCAGCTTATAATCATGCTGGGCAAAAAATTTGGTTTCGCGGCGGCTGATATCATAGCTGGTAATAATGCAGGGCTTTAACAGCTGGCTGATCTTCAGATCGCCAAAATATTCAGAAAGGCAATCGTTAATACCGGTTGTAGCATATTTATCCTTCCAAAAAGCCGAAGACTTGCTTTTCCACCAGCTGGTCTTAAAAATTTTATCGCCGTTTTGTATGTACAGGTCAACCGCCTCTTTTGCCGAAAAACGGGCCTTGGTTGGGTCGGTTAGCGATGGGCACAGCAAAATACAGGTGAGTATGCCGCCGGTGCTTGTACCTGCAAAAAAATCAAAGAAATCGGCTATGCGGGCATTGGGGTCATTTTTCCTTTCCTGTAATTTTTTTTCGAGGGCGATAAGTATCTGGCCCGGTATAATTCCGCGAATACCGCCACCATCAATTGACAGGATTTTTTTCATAACAGGTTAAAGATTGAAGTTTCTATCTACTCAAAGTTAAATTTTTAATTTTAAGAAATTGTTATGATGCGGCTGATTACCCTTTATCATATTTCGCGGGCAATCGGTTTCTCCTGTGATTGAAAATCGGCCCAGTAGTAAAATATTCTAAACCTAATATCCATACTACGACCAACAGGATGGTAACTTTCTGCATAACGGGCAGCAACTCCAGGTAAGTACGGGTGTAATACATATAATTACTGCCATAAAAACACAGCAGGCAAATAACGGAGAGCACCTTCATGTAAATTAATTTCGACCTGAACAGGAACACTGCTATATAAAACAAACTAACCAGCGCGCAGGTGCTTGCCAGCATTACCGCAATATCATGGTACGGGGTCATGGCTAATAAGGTGAACACCATAGCCGCAACACCAAAATACTTTATTATTCCTGATGCCGTTTTTGATGGTATTTTTTTTGAAAAATAGATAAAGGCTTCTATAAAACCCATACAAAGCATAAACATGCCTGCCATAGCCATTGGCTGTGCGGTATTTGTTAGCCCATTTACCGCATTTTTACTAAACAGGTTGGTTAAATAATTATGCTGCCAGCTAAATCCTGCTGCATTTTTATCATACTGCGAGCCGCCGGGGTAACTGAACGTAGCTACTATTAACGATACCAGACCTATGGTTATTTTTATTAATACTGCATGCCGTTTCATATATAGTGATGAGCTTAGGTACGGTACATTTTAGATAAAGCTAATAAAATTATTTACTGAGCGGGGGTATTGAGATGCTTGTCAAATAACTTTTTATGCCCCTAACATTGTTAACACCATAAATTGTTGGTAATTTTATCCTAAATAAACCTACTGGCATTGTCAATTCAATAAAGATAGAAAAGCCAGGCGCGTTAACCCTAAAACGTGTTTTTACTTAGTATTTTGCTAAAACTTCTAATTCGCATTTTATGAGCACTTTTAACAAATTTGAACAATGGGGCGATCGTCATCACCCTGCCCTTTTTGATGTTATCCGTATAGCATTGGGGTTATTTCTTTTACTAAAAGGCTATGCTTTTTTACAAAATAAGCCCTTCCTTGAAGATATGATCATTGGCCTTAACGTAAAAGGCATTAATTCGGGAACGGTTGAAGCTATTATGTTCTATGTAATTTTTGTTCATATGGCTGGCGGGCTGCTTATTATGCTTGGTATTTTAACCCGCCTGGCATCATTGCTGCAATTGCCCGTTATAATCGCCGCTATTTTTGTACTCAACAACCTCAGATCGTATATAAATTCTGACCTATGGCTTACTGTTTTTTGCTTGTTGTTTTTAGTGGTTTTCACCATAATAGGTTCCGGGCCGCTATCGCTTGACCAGTTTTTAAGAAAGGATAAAACAGAGTTATAAGGCCGATTAAAATAATTCTCCCCTTTCCGGGGCAGATTTAGAGGGGGCTGCTTACCTTTGTTACCATGGCCGGCATCTACCTACATATTCCCTTCTGTAAACAGGCTTGCTATTATTGCGATTTTCATTTCAGCACATCGTTACAATATAAAGATGAGCTTTTGCAAGCGCTGGTGAAAGAGATACAGCTGCAAAAAGATTACCTGCAGGGCGAAACCGTTGAAACCATTTATTTTGGCGGCGGCACTCCATCGCTGCTGCAAGACAGTGAAATTAATTTACTGATAGATACCATAACGGGGCTACATTCAGTAAGCACCGACGCCGAAATTACTTTAGAGGCCAACCCCGACGACTTGGACAAAACCAAATTACAAGCCTTGCGCCAAACCCCGGTTAACCGTTTTAGTATTGGCCTGCAATCATTTTTTGATGACGACCTGCAGTGGATGAACCGTGTGCATCGGGCCGGTGAATCCGAAGATTCTGTAAAACGGGCGCAGGACAGCGGCTTTGAAAACATTACGGTAGACCTGATCTATGGCTACCCGCTGCTAACCGATATAAAGTGGAAACACAATCTAAGCAAGGTTTTTGAGCTGGATGTGCCGCATGTTTCGGCCTATTCCATGACGGTTGAGCCTAAAACCCCGCTGGCATCGTTCATTAACAAAAAAAAGCAACCGCCCATGAACGAGCAGCAAAGCGCCGAACAGTTTAACCTGCTCATGGGTGCTATGCAAACTCACGGTTTTGAACATTACGAAATATCAAACTTTTGCAAACCGGGGCACTACTCGAGGCATAATGCCAACTACTGGCAGGGGGTAAAATATATAGGTATAGGCCCATCTGCACACTCGTACAATGGCGATACCCGGCAATGGAACATTGCCAATAATGCCAGATACATACAGGCCATTCAAAACAACACGCTGCCTGCCGAAACAGAAGTGCTGAGCGAAAGCGACCGGCTCAATGAATACATCATGACCTCGCTGCGCACCAGTTGGGGGCTCGATCTGGATAAACTGAACAGTATTGCCGCGGCAGCAGCCAATCCCTTACTGGCAGAGGCCCGACGGTTTTTTGAAAACGGGTGGATTGTAAAAAAAAATAACACTATTTTCCTCACCCAAACCGGCAAGCTTTACGCCGATCATATCGCTTCTGAGTTGTTTTTTTAGAGCGATTTATACTTAAATCTTTGTTTTTTGCGTCCGCGCATCTACGCAGTTTATTCCCATCCGGTTTAAAAAAAACCACAACCACAGGCTATTAGAAATATAAATCCACGCCCCGAAAGCTGCCGTATCTCCACCAAAACAACAATAAAATTATCATGAAAAAATTAATCATCTCGGCCCTTGCTTTAGTAGCTATAGCGATTGCGCCCAACACCTACGCTCAAACCAAAATGGTTGGCGGTGCAGCCATGTATCCTACAAAAAACATTGTAGAAAATGCCGTTAACTCAAAAGATCACACCACACTGGTTGCCGCTGTTAAAGCTGCCGGTTTGGTTGAAACTTTAGAATCAGCAGGCCCGTTCACTGTATTTGCTCCAACTAACGAGGCTTTCGACAAATTGCCAAAAGGTACTGTTGAAACTCTGGTAAAACCAGAGAACAAAGCTACCCTTACCAAAATTTTAACTTACCACGTTGTTGCCGGCCGTTTAAGCGCTGCCGACCTGATGGAAAAAGCCAAAATGGGTAAAGGCGAATTAACTACTGTACAAGGCGGTAAGCTTTGGGTAAAAATGGAAGGTAAAAAATTGTACCTGGTTGATGAAAAAGGCGGTAAATCATGGATCACTATTGCCGATGTAAATCAAAGCAACGGTGTTATACACGTAGTGAATACCGTGTTAATGCCTAAATAATTTGGTGAGTGGTGAGCAGTGAATGGAGAATAGTTTGAGATTGAACAACGCTCACCACTTTTTTTATCTGCCTATAACAAATAGGAAGCCCGGCTGCAAAAGCGCCGGGATTTTTTATTTATCAGCTATGCACAATTCTCCATTCACCACGCACCACAACTGTCAAATTAATATCAAAAACAATAAGCCTATTTTCAGCTTTTATTCAATTAATTAGTTTTGTGTGTTAATTAATTGTGAACATGGGCATTATTTTAACTCCTATAAACAGGGTTGATCACATCAATAAAGAGGATTTTATTAACAATTACTTAAAACCACGCAAGCCACTGGTAATACGCAAGGCTACCGAAAGCTGGCCCGCTTTACAAAAATGGACCTTCGATTATTTAAAGGAAACCGTGGGCGACCAGGTTGTTCCGCTTTACGATAGCTCAAAGGCCGACCCGGCAAAACCCATTAACGCCGCGGCTGCCGAAATGAAGTTTGGCGACTACATTGACCTGATACAAAAACAACCTACCGACCTGCGTATATTTTTGTTCGACCCGATAAAGCACGCGCCAAAACTGCTTGATGATTACCGCTCGCCTACCGACCTGATGGGTGGTTTTTTAGATAAATATCCTAATATGTTTTTCGGCGGTGCCGGATCAATTACTTTTTTACATTACGATATTGACCTCGCCCATATATTCCACACCCATTTTAACGGGCGCAAGCATGTTATTTTGTTTGATAATAAATGGAAGGAACGCCTGTACCAGATACCCTTTGCCACTTATGCATTAGAGGATTATGATATCGAAAACCCCGACTTCAGCAAATTCCCGGCATTGGACGGGGTTGAGGGGCAGCAAATAATACTGGAGCATGGCGATACCCTGTTTATGCCTACCGGCTACTGGCACTGGATGAAATACCTGGACGGATCGTTCTCTATTTCGCTGCGCGCCTGGGATAAATCATGGGGCATTAAGGCAAAGAGCCTGTATAACCTCACCATACAGCGCAAGTTTGATGACATCATGAAAAAGAATTTCAGGAACCGTTACATGACATGGAAGGAAGAGCTGGCCATTAAACGGGCTGATAAAGCATTAGCCCAAGGAGAGCCGAAATAATACAACAAGATGGCTGTCATCCTAAGCCCCGTCGAAGCATGAGGGCTGGCCTTAAGCGCATCCTTCGACAGGTTCAGGATGACAAGCCTGCTATAATAAACCGCTCATTTAAAAAAATTAACAGTTTATTAATATATAGCGTCCTTTTATTCCGTTATTTTGTTGTATTAGGTGCATAGTGATAGTTCCTGATCTTAAAACAATATGAGCTTTATTCTGCACCCGATCGATACTGTCGACCAAATATCTCCTGCCGATTTCAAGAAGAACTACCTGGATGCGCGCCGTCCGTTGGTTATAAAGGGACTCACTAACAATTGGGCAGCGCGCCAAAAATGGACGCCCGAATATTTAAAACAAGTGGTTGGCAGCAAGGTGGTGCCTCTGTATGACAACTCGAAGGCCGACCCATCAAAACCCATCAACTCCTCGGCTGCCGAAATGCCTTTTAATGATTATATCGATTTGATCATGTCGCAGCCTACCGAGCTGCGGATCTTCTTCTTCAACATATTCAAACAGGCACCCGAACTGTTGAATGATATTGAAATACCTAAAGACCTGATGGGCGGATTTATTGAAAGCATGCCCGCCATGTTTTTTGGCGGATCGAACTCGGTTACCTTTTTGCATTATGATATTGATTTGCCGCATATATTTCATACCCATTTTGGCGGCCGCAAGCACATCATCCTTTTCGAAAATAAATGGAAGCGCCGTTTATACTGCATCCCCAATGCTACCTACGCGCTCGAGGATTATGATGTAGCCAACCCCGATATAAGAAAGTTCCCGGCCCTTAACGGTATAGAAGGTACCGAAGTATTTTTAGAGCATGGCGATACCCTGTTTATGCCTACCGGCTACTGGCATTGGATGAAATACGTTGAAGGCGGCTACTCACTGAGCCTGCGCGCCTGGGACGCGTCGCCCGCCCGCAAAGCAGCGAGCCTGTACAACCTGGCCATAAAAGGCGGGTTAGACAGCCTGCTAAAAATGACCTTTAAAGCAAATTACTCCCGTTACCGTGAAAAGCTGGCAGTTAAAAGGGCTGATAAGGCACTAGCTAAGGGCAAACCGTTTTAACTACTCTATACCTCATACGTCATTGCGAGCGTAGCGTGGCAATGACGCGCTGCAGTTTCAACTCGTATGGTCACAAACAATCTTCCACTCCCCATTTATTTTTTTAAACCAAAGCGTAAAATAGCCACCGGGAGCATCCTTTTCGCGTTTAAGGTGCCAGCCGCCTAATACAAACGCGTTTTGTGGGTCAAGCACCTCTACCTTTAAAATGTCGAAGGTTAACGTGCCCATGGCGGCTTTGTCGGGGTAGCCGCGTTTGTAATTATCCAGCGTGGCCTGCCAGCCGTGAGTAGGCGCGGCCTTACCTACAAATAACAGCGAATCTGATTTCCAGTAACCCTGCATAAACCCATCTACATCGCCATTGTTCCAGGCGGTTTGCTGGGTGCTGAGCACTTTTAATATGGCTTTACTTTCCTGCCCGTATAAAAAGCAAGTGCAAAGCATCAGGCAACAAAAAATAAATTGTTTTTTCATAGCTAATTAATTAATCACGCATTTTTACTCTTAACACATACATATCAGCAGTAATATACATTGTTTTTTCATCGGCAGATAAGGCGATATTCGATGTGAATTCAGGAACCTTAATATTGCCCAGCAGCTTTCCTTTACTATTAAATATCCAAACGCCGTTGGGCCCTGTGGCGAAAACATTTCCGTGCTTATCAATCTTTAACCCATCGGGCACGCCTTTCATCTTTTTGGTAATAGCGCCGATACTGTAAAACACCCGTGCATTTTTTAAAGAATCGCCAACCACATCATAAATATACCAATACGCTTTTTTAGGGTCCGAGTTTGATACGATCAGTTGCTTATCCCCTGGCATAAAAGCAATACCGTTGGGCCGGGTAAGCGTATCAATCAGCAAAATAACATCTCCATTCTTTTTAACTTTATAAACACCATTGCAATGCTGTTCTTTTTTAGGATCATCATCCTGCCCCTCAAACCCATAAGGCGGATCGGTAAAAAACAACTCGCCATCATGGTTATATGCGGCATCATTGGGGCTGTTTAAGCGCTTACCCTGGTAAACTTTGGCAAGCGGTATAAACTGTGGTTTGGGGTCGGTGAGCGAACTGTTCATGCGTGCTATTTGCCTGTCTCCCTGCTGGCATATCACCAGGTTACCATTGTTGTCAAGCAATAGTCCGTTGGCACCTTTTTCGCCATCCCTTTTAACCGTGTCGGTATAGCCCGATGGAGTAAGATAAGGCTCTCGGCCTTTTTCTTCGGTCCATTTGTAAATAGTGTTGGTGGTGATGTCCGAAAACAAGAGCATATTTTCCTTTTGTACCCATACCGGCCCTTCGCTCCAGGTAAACCCTTCGGCAATGATCTCAATTTTAGCCTTCGGATCGATCACTGTATCGAGCGCCGTGCCTATCCTGTCTATCTCACCAAAGGTTGTATAAGGCAATCGCTGCGGCTTGTTGCATGACAGGCATATTACTGCCGCGAAAGCAGCTATTAAATATTTCATAAAAATGAATAATTGGTTATATTAAATAAAGATAATAAACCCGCCATATAACAACCGGTGTAAACCGAAAAATCCTTTTACCTTTATCGCGGGCTTAACCTATATACCATCCTATGAAAAAGAATATATTATGCTTTGGCGAAGTTTTATGGGATGCCTTTGGCAGCGAAAAAGTAGCCGGCGGCGCTACCATGAATGTAGCCTATCACCTAAAACAACAAGGTGCCGATGTATCTTTTGCCAGCAGCGTAGGCATTGATGCCTCGGGTTTTGAGCTGATCGATTTTTTAAAGGCCAATAACCTGTATACCGAACTTATTCAACAGGATGAATCATTACCCACCTGCGAGGTTACCGTGCAACTGGACGAGAACCAACAGGCCACTTACATTATTCCGCAGCCGGTATCGTGGGATAATATTAAGACTACGGATGTACTGGTACAAACAGCCGTAAAAGCAGGGGCTATTGTGTTTGGCAGCCTGGTATGCCGCGAACAAACCACCCGCGATACCCTGCTGAATTTACTCGACGAAACCAAAGCCCTAAAGGTGTTTGATGTAAACCTGCGTGCCCCGCATTATACCGTACAAACTATTGAAACATTAGCGGCACATGCCGATGTGGTAAAAATGAACGAAGAGGAGGCCGACCTGCTTATAAACGGCAGTAATGGTGACCTGAAAGATAAGATAAACGAGTTCCGCAAAAAATACCATGCGCAAACCATTTGTGTAACACGCGGTGCGAACGGCGCCATCGTATGGCACGATTATGAATTTTATGAACACCCTGGCTGTGCAGCTAATGTAGTAGATACCGTGGGCGCGGGCGATTCGTTTTTAGCTACTTTTATTAATGGTTTGATCAACAAACAACCTTTACAAAAAATATTGGAAAGAGCATGCGCGGTTGGCGCGTATGTAACCGGCAAGCGTGGTGCCAACCCGGTTTATGACGCGGGGATAAAAGAGCTATTGAGCACTAAGTAAGGGACTGCTCCGTTAAATATTTATAATTCACCAATTCCTGCGGATCTGCAATGGGTATAATTTTTCCGTCTGCCAGCAAATTAATCTTATCGGCAACATCCAAAACATCACGATAGTAATGGTCGGTGATTAAAAACCCTTTATGGGTTTTATATTCGTTAAGCTTTTGTTTGATCAGGTCCTTATACAGCGGTTCAACCATCGAGAAGGGTTCATCAAGCAACACAAAATGATGATCAAGATTAATCACCAGTAAAAACTGCAGATAACGCTGCTGCCCCAGGGACAGGTTTTTTACCCGTTTGTGATGTATGGGCCTGATGCCTTCGCTGTGATATACTTTATCCTCTCTTTCTTTGTCAAGATATAGTGCCATCAAATCACCCACCTGCATATTTTTAGGCAGCATTATTTCCTGCGGATGATAAGCGATGAGTTTATTTAGCGCGGTGGCTTTATAATATACCTCGCCGTCAATATAAACCTCCAACTGATTTGGATTTAACATGCCAAAAAGTATTTTGAACAGGGTGGACTTGCCGGTACCATTTCGGCCGAAGATAACAGCTATCTCCCCTGTCCGGCATTCAATTTCGGCTACCGAAAGTATATTTCGCTCGCCAAAATTATGGGTCACTGACCTTACCTGTAACGTATGATCCATAATAGGCAGCCTGCAATAAATGCAAGGGATAAATTAATGATAACGGTTTTTGCCTGCAGATTAAATTTTGACAATCCGCCATTGCGATAAAAATAATATTCAATATTTTGAAATTGCCGGTAGATCAAAAAGGAAACAAAGGTGCCAAACGTACCGAAGAGCACAACGCATTCAAATATATTAAACACCCTGGCAAATAAAATGCAGAAAAGCACATTATAAAAAGCGGTATCTAAGTAGTACTTGAAAAACAGACGCGACATGATAAAGCAATTGCAGGTGAAAACGCAATGGCTGTACTTTTATTGCAATTGCAGGCTTGTCTACTTATACAGCAATTTATCCGATGATGACCTGATCACCAGTTCAGTATCCAATTGCCTGTTTACAGGCTCTTCAATGGGTTTTTTACTTTCAATAGTTTTTATAAGCAGTTCGGTTGCTATTTGCCCCATCTGGAAGGCGGGCTGGCGCACAACGGTTAACGGCGGGTCAAACAGCTCGGTCACGTCCGAGTTAGTAAAGCCCGCTACAGCTATCTCGTCAGGAATTTTTACGCCCAGCTGCTTTAAAGCGTAAAGGCAGGCGGTGGTCAGCCTGTCGCTTGTAGTGAAAATAGCCTCGGGCCGGTTGTCCATGTTTAATAACTCTTTAACAAATGCCGCTACCTCGCTTTTAGGCATACCGGTTTGATCGCAACGTTTTACATATTCGGACCTCAGCTCAATGTGGTGCTTATCTAAGGCGGCTTTATAACCGTTAAAACGTTCGCGGCTGATGAGCAGGTTATTTGAATTGGTTAAATGCGCGATTTTAGTAAAGCCCGAATTGATGAGTAGTTCGGTAGCCTCAAACGCGCCTTTAAAATTATTGACCGTTATTTTACTGGTATCAATATCAGTTGCCACCCTGTCGAAAAAAACGATAGGGAAACCTTTATCATGCAAATATTTATAGGGCGATGTGTCAACCGTTTCTGATGACAGCGAAACCAGCAAACCATCCACATGCCTTGAAAGCAAATGCTCTACATTGGTTATCTCACGCTCAAATGATTCATGGGTTTGGGTAATGATAACATGGTATCCCCTGTCGTATGCTATAGATTCAATACCGTTTATCGCCTGCGAAAAAAAGTTATTAGCCAGCTCGCACACCACCACGCCAATGGAGTGGCTTTTATGTTCTTTAAGGCTCAGTGCTATGGGGTTGGGCCGGTAATTCACTTTTTCGGCGTGTTCAAGCACCAGTTTTTTTGTTTCCGCACTTATCTCATAACTACCGTTCAAAGCCCTTGATACAGTCGAAGTTGACAGCCCGAGCGCTTTCGCAATATCCTTTATGGTATAGTTTTCAAACATAATCAGATGATGAAATTACATTAAAAAATTTATATCTGTGTAAAAATGGAGCTACAAACCTTTTTCGGGAACGATTGCATGCTTTTAGTTAGCTATATCTTTTTTTTATTAGCTGATAGTGATTAATCTTGTTTAAGCAATGGATAGTTCTTATCCGGCCGGCCAATTTATTTTAACATAATATCTGATCATGAAAAAACGAATACCTTTTTTGAAGGGGTGTGTCCTGTTTGCAATTTTGTGCGTGGTAGCCATGTCATTCTCGTTGATAAGGCAAAGCAAAACCGATGGTAAAGTATATGAATTTACCATCGCCAAAAAAGGCACTATGATTGACAATGCCATGTGCTATGCCTGGATACCCGAAGATGTGGGCGCCATACGCACCATTATTGTACACCAGCATGGCTGTACCCGCGAAGGCGACGCCGCCAAGATGATGTTCGACCTGCAATGGCGCGAGCTGGCCCGTAAATGGCATGCCGTTTTACTGGCGCCTAAGTTTATTTCGGGGCCTACCCAAAAAATATGCGCCAACTGGTACAACCCGGCAAACGGCTCCGACCCTGTTTTTTTTGAAATGCTGGATACCCTGGCCGTACGCGCCGCACATCCCGAAATTAAAACTGTTCCCTGGACCTTATGGGGGCATTCGGGCGGCTCTATGTGGGTAACTTACATGACCGGCAAATATCCGCAGCGTGTCGCGGTTGCTGTGGCCCAGTCATGCGGTTTCGATATATCCAACTCCGAAGAAGCGTTAAAAGTGCCCATGCTGCACCACAACGGCATACAAGATATTTGTTACATGAACGCGGGCATAGTAGAGCGTGGCCGCAAAAAAGGCGCTTTATGGGCGCACGCGGTTAACCCGGTGGTAAGCTCGGCAATGGATGGGCATCAATGTCATGACCTGCGTTTCCTGGCTATCCCCTGGATAGATGTTTGCCTGGGCATGCGACTGCCCGAAAAAGCGGGCGATTCTCAGCTGCGCGCTATGGATCTGTCACAATCATGGCTTGCCGATACCGCCAGTAAGGCCATATCTCCTGCTGCCAGTTTTAAAGGCGATAAGACCGCTGCTTACTGGTTCCCCAACCAAATACTTGCCGAGAAATGGGTGGAGTACATGAAAACCGGCGAGGTGACCGACAAGACTCCGCCGCCTGCACCGTACGGCCTTACGGCTACCTATGAAAACAAAAACCTGGTACTGAAATGGAACGCCGCCCCCGACCTGGAAAGCGGCCTTAAAACATTCATCATTTACCGCGACGGCAAGGAGCTGCAAACTTTACAATATCAATCAAAATCTGAATTTAGTAAAGTAGGTGGTTACCAGCGCTGGAACGCGGGCGATAACCCTTCGCCTTTCCCCGCACCTGAAATGGCTTTTACGGATACCAATGTGGACGACAAAGGCACGCATACTTACCAGGTAAGTACCGTCAACTGGTCGGACGGGGCGAGTAAAAAAAGTGAAAAAATCACCCTGAAAAAAGGAAAAATTCAATAACAAATTATACGGATATCAAAATGAACACACACCAAACTACCGGCAGAAAAAATTATTTACTATCCATCTGCTCAATATTATTTATGCTGATAATTGCTATGACGGCCAATGCCCAGGAAGTTGTATTTAACGGCGAGAAAAGCACCTGGCACGAAGGCTTTGTACGCTATGATTTTATCATGGATGATGCCACGCTGGCCATCACCCCATTTAAAGCACCCGATGGCGAAAAATTCGGTATCAAAGATCCGCCGAAAGGCAAACACCGTTGTGTGGTAGTGGTACCCAACAAGGCCGCGCCGGGCAACCCGTGGTCATGGCGGGGCTGTTACTGGGATCATCAGCCACAAACTGAAGTGGAGTTATTGAGGCGCGGTTTCTGCATTGCCTATATTTCGGCAACGGCATCATTACTTCCGGGAAAAGAATGGGATGCCTGGTACAAATATTTAACCGAGCATGGCCTTTCGCCAAAACCCTGCTTTATAGGTATGAGCCGCGGCGGGCAGTTTGAGTACACCTGGGCTACCAATAACCCCGATAAAGTTTCGTGTATTTATGCGGACAACCCTGCTGCCACCAATGATATTTTGATGAAACTTGGCGGACTGGCAAAGTATGATGTGCCCTTGCTGCATATCTGCGGCAGCTTTGACCCCCTTTTCCAGATCGCTACCATGCCGATGGAAAATATTTATCCGCAGTTTGGCGGCCGTATATCGGTCATGATCAAGGAAGGTTTCGGCCATCATCCGCATAGCTTTCATGACCCTAAACCCATTGCCGATTTTATGGAGCACAGCGTTTACGAGGTAAAAACGCCGTTCCCCGCATTTGCTAAAGGCAGCTATACCCGCACCTGGTATTATGGCAATGCAAGCACCTATAAATATGTTGCTGCCGAAGGCGCCTACATCACTTCGAGAGGGGCATTATTTAACAATTGCTATCATAAATATTTATTGCAGTTAAGAGGTGTACAGTCGTTCGTGACCGTGTTGGAGCCTAATAAACCCGCGGTGGGTAATCCGTGGGTGTTCCGGTCTGATATTGTGAAGCGTGACGCGGCTGTTGACCAGGCCCTGCTTGAGAAAGGGTTTTACATTGTTACCGGCGCTACACCTTATGATTATGACGGCCCGCAGCCAAAAGAGTGGGATATCATTTACAAACATTTTATTGATAATGGCTTTGCCGCGAAACCTGTTATTGAAGGCTTTGGCGGCGCGGCAGGCGAATCCATAGCCTGGGCCATTAACAATCCGGATAAAGTGGCCTGCATTTATGCCGAGAACCCGGTACTGAAAAGTAAAGGCATGTCGCCCAAAGTACAGCCGTTGGATAACCTGGCGCCGCTGGCAAAAGCTAATGTACCTGTATTGTTTATTGCAGGCAGTCTGGATGAATCGACCGAAGCTGTCATCGTGCAAAAAAAATACAAACAGTTGGGCGGCAAAATTAACGTGATCATTAAAAAAGGCGAGGGGCATTATTTAACACAAAACGACCCGCAGCCGGCTCTCGATTTTATAGGCAAATACATTAAATAATATTCATCCCGAAACATAGCATAATCACCCTGATTAATTATGAAGCGATCATTATCCCTTAGCACACTGGTTAAACTCACCGGCTCCTGTTTTGCATTAGCTTCCATTTTCGGCTTTACCGGCCCTGCATCTACCCAAAAAAAACATGCACCTGCGCAACGAGTTGAATTTAGCCGCGAATTTGCCCCAACCGAAGGTTTTGTAAAGGGCCCTGAAAAAGAAACCCGTCAGGAACTATGCCTGAATGGCAAGTGGGATTTTGAGCCGATATACGGCCCTTATAATCAAAAGAAAACCAAGCCTTACGGCATAGAAGCCAATGAAACAGGCGCCGATTTACCGGATGCTACTCAAAAATGGGATGATGTAAAGATGAAGGTGCCCAGCCCTATCGGTGGCGGACAAACCTTCCCGAGCTACCCGGCGCAATGGGCGCGGGCGCAAATGGGTTGGCTGCGTAAAAAGTTTATGATGCCGGCCAACTGGAACGGCAAGCACATTATTATACGCTTCACCGCTGTATCGGGCGATACCAAAGTGTTGCTGAATGGTAAGCTGATAGGTACCAATTTTGACTCGGGCCTGCCTTTTGAGTTTGATGTAACCGACAAGCTTAAAAAAGGCGAGAACGAAATTATGGTTGGTATGCGCGACCATAACCTGTTTACCTGGCAGGGCGCGGTGGGCAAGCTCACCTTCCCGCCGCGCGGCGGTGGTTTGGGCATTTGGCAGGATGTTTTTTTGGTGGCACTACCTGATGTTTATGTTTCGGATGTGTTTGTAAAACCCAATGTATCAAAAAACTTATTGCAGGCGCAGGTTACAGTGCGTAATAGTACCAATCAGGATCAGTCGGTTGATTTGAATGCCGATGTGCGTTCGTGGATAAACCTGACAGGTAAAGATTCGCTGAGCGCACCCGAAATAAAATGGAAACTCGGTACAAAAACCCTTGACCTGGGCGCGGGGAAACTGGTTGTTCCGGCAGGTAAAGAAGCCGTGATAACCTTGCAAGCCACGGTTAACAATAAACTTAAACTTTGGGATTTTAAATCACCAAACCTGTATGGTATGACGGTGAGCCTGGCCAAGAACAATCAGGTTATTGATAAAAAATATGAGCGTTTTGGCTGGCGCGAATTTCATATAGTCGGCAAAAACCTTTTCCTGAACGGGCAAAAAACCCAACTATTGGGCGATGCGCAGCATTTACAAAATGTAGCCGGCTGGAGCCGCCGCTATGCCTGGAGCTGGTTTAAATTATTGAAAGATGCCGGCGCCAACGCGGCACGGCTGCACGCGCAGGTATACCCCGAATGTTTTCATGATATGGCCGATGAAATGGGGATTGCTGTTTTACCCGAGTCGTTACTATACGCCAGTTCATGCGACCTGAATTATGATTCGGAACTGTTCTGGAAGGCATCGCAGGATAATGTGCGGCGCCTGGTAAAAAAATACCGGAACCACGCCAGCGTATATGGATGGAGCGTAGAGAACGAAGTGATGCCCGCCCTTACCGACAAAACCATTGACGTAACCTATAGGAATATGGTATATGATGGCGTAGTAAAACTGGTAAATATTTGCCTGCGCGAAGATAATACCCGCAACTGGGTATCGGGCGATGGCAGCCGTGATATGAACGGCCGCCTGCCGGTTTATAACGACCATTACGGCATGGGGCCCGAGTTTGCAGGCGAGGCCAGCGTGAACAAACCATTTGCCGTAGGCGAAACCGGCATGGCCTTTTATGGCATGCCCCGCTTAGCCGAAACCCTGGTAGGCGACCGTGCCTACCGCAGCTTTAATGACTTTGCCGATGCCGAGGCGATAGACGCGTTCGATCTGCTGAAGGCACAAAGGCCAGTCGCCGCTTACTGCTCGGTGTGGAACCTGGGTTATTACGGCGTAGAGTTATTGCCGCTGGGACTGACAGACCTGACCAAAGCACCCGAAAAAGAAGATGGTGTATACCTTACCGCTCCTTACGAAGAAGGCAAGCCCGGCATTCAGCCCGAAAAAATTAATGCTTATGCTACCCATTATAACCCCGGGTATGATAACCGTTATCCGCTTTACAAACCGCTGCCCTTGTTTTACGCAGTGAAGGCGGCTTATCATCAGCCGTTCCCGGCGCCTAATAAATGGGACCATCATCAAACTTACCCGGTACCTGCGCCGCCGGTTATAAAAGATGCGGCTAACGAAGTATTGTTTTTGGGAAAAGAAGATGGTGATTTGTTTTATAAATTAAAAGCTGCCGGTATCCCTGTGGTAATGCAGGCGGCAAACACCAGATTTATTGTGGTTGATTGCAATTCGGTCAATATGACCAACACGCTCGAAAACCGGATAAAGAATGTGGTTAAAGGCGGTGGCACTGTATTGTACTGGGGGCTTACACCTGATAACCGGTCGAAGATAAATTCGTCATTACCCTACTCGGTTGAAGTATTTGAGCGCCCAGCATTGTCATTAGTACCTGATGAGAAGGACAGAAGAGTCGCGGCTATCTCGTACCACGACCTGTATTTTTCGGAAAATACCGATTCAAAACGTATTCAGAAATATGGCTTGAAAGGGGCATTTGTTGACAAGGGCCACATTATGCTGAAGGCCTGCCCTACCGATTTTGTGCAGGATAATATCAGCGCCATGATACGCTCACAAAAGGAAAATCCTGTGGGACCGGCCCTGGTTGAGGTGAAAGAAGGTGCCGGGGCCTACCTGTTAAGCACCGTTAACCTCGAAGTGATGTCTACGCAGCATATCCGCATGGTGGGTAAGTTGTTCAGGAACCTGGGGGTAGCTGTAAAAGATGTGCCGGTTAAAAGAGGTACGCCTCTCGATCAATCGAATGTATTGACAAGGGTACTGGTTTCGGCCGGGTACCGTGCAGCCAGTTTTGATGAGGCGATGGAGAAAGATTTTATTGGTGACGAAACTATCGTTAAACCTCAGTTCGGACCAAATCCTGACGGTCGCACCTGGGATGTAAAACAAGCTGTTGACGGTGTGCTTAATTTTGGCAGGCAGCCATCAAGGCGAGGCCGCGGCCCTGAACCCGTTGAAGAAAGAGGTGCTGGCGTTGTTTACCTGAGCTACTGGGTACAAAGCCCAAAAACATTATCCGGATCGGCTGTAGGCTTTAAGCTCAATGTGGCTGGCGGCTGTAAAATATGGGTAAATGGTGAGGAACAATTTTCATCAGCCAAACAAAGCAGCGAAAACATGGAAAACCTTTCATTACATAAGGGGTGGAACCACTTTATGATCAAGCTGGTACAAGGAGCCCAAGGCTGGAGCTTTGCCGGCCGACTGGCATCAACAGATTATAGCTTACTGGCCGCTATGCAATCGGCATTGAACCCTAATTTTGATAAGGGGAACTTTTATACCATCAGCCATAATGACGCTGAAAATGTCTATGGCCCAAGCTGGAGCATGAATGTGGACGGCTGGCACCAAAGCTTTTTACCGGGCGCGACAGCAAAGATCAAATTTTATGGCACCGGCATCAGCATGAAAGGAAAAACCGGTCCCGATGGCGGCATCGCCAAAATTTATATTGATGGCAAGCCTGCCGGGATGGTTGATTTCAAGAATACCATCTACGATAACTTTAAACAGCTGTATACCAGATCGGGACTGAAAGATGGCGAGCATGAGTTTACGGTTGAGGTAGTAAAGGGCCATGTAGGTATAGGTGCTATGGAACAATTTGAAAGTTTTAAATAATTAAATGATGAAAAGATCTGTTCAATTTTTAATAATAAGCACGCTGCTGATAACCGCTTCAAGCACATTCGCGCAGAAAAAAGCGGAAAACCCCATCCCTCATTTAGAAAAACGCGGGCAGGTTACCCAGCTAATTGTTGATGGCAAACCCTACCTGGTATTGGGCGGTGAACTGCATAACTCGAACACTTCGAGCCTTGAATATTTAAAACCTATTATGGCTAAGGTGGCGGCCATGCATTTTAACACCGTGTTAGGTGCCGTAACCTGGGACCTCACCGAACCACAGGAAGGTAAATTTGATTTTTCGTTGGTTGATGGCCTGATCAAACAATCGCGCGACAACAAGATGAAATTGGTTATCCTTTGGTTTGGCAGCTGGAAGAACGGTATGTCGCACTACGTACCTGAGTGGGTAAAAAAGGACCAGGTGCGTTTCCCCCGGGTAAAAATGGGTAACCATAAAAGTACCGAAACGTTGAATGTATTTGCGCAGGAGAATTTAAAAGCCGATGCCAAAGCCTTTGCCGCCCTGATGAAACACATCAAGGCCATCGACTCGAAGGAGCGTACCGTGATCATGATACAGGTAGAGAACGAGGTGGGTATTCATGGCGATAACCGCGACCGCTCGGATATAGCTAATGCCAACTTTGATAAACCCGTACCTGCCGAACTTATGAACGGTTTACAAAAATACCAGACCGACCTGCAGCCCGCCTTTAAAGAAGCCTGGGAAAAAGCCGGAGCAAAAACAACGGGCACCTGGGCCGAGGTTTTTGGCAACAATGCCTTTGGCGATGAAGTGTTTATGGCCTGGCATTATGCCAAATATGTGAACGCGGTAACTGCTGCCGGCAAAGCCGAGTACAACATCCCGATGTATGTGAACGCCTGGATAAGCCCGGTTTACCCACGTGGCGGCCCGGTGGCTTACATGCATGATGTTTGGCGCGTTGGCGCGCCTCGCCTGGATATTTTTTCGCCGGATATTTACCAGCCCGATTTTAAGGGCATCATCCCGCTGTTTCACCATTCGTGGAATCCGTTGTTTATTCCGGAATGCGCGGCAGATTCGGCCGGTGCATCCAATGCTTATTATGCCATTGGGATGCACAATGCCATTGGGTACTCCCCTTTCGCTATCGAGGATCGTGTGGCCGACCCGGTTAACGGGCCCATCCCAAAAGCTTATAAGCTGCTTACCGGTTTCGCCCCCGTTATTTTAGATGCGCAAAGCAAGGGTACCATCACCGCGGTAACGCTTAACAAGGCTAATCCAACACAAACTATTAACATGAATGGTTATACTATTGAGCTGCGCACCCGCCGTAAAAAGATGGGGAACGAGCGTTTTGCGCCTAACTCGTCTTATGGTATTATTATCAGTTCGGGGCCCGATGAATTTATCCTGTCGGGTGTAAATCTGGAAGCTACGTTCGCCCCTTCAACCCCGGGGCCGCAAATTGCAGGTATCGCCTCGTTGTGGGAAGGTGTTTATGATCATGGTGTATGGAAACCCGGCCGCAAATTAAACGGCGACAACATTGCCCAAAGCTATGCCATGACCGAGCAAGCCAACCGAAACCAAACCGGAATGGTGGTGCGCTTTGAAGGCGGCGGCCCCGGCATACTAAAAGTTAAGCTGTATAAGTTTGATTAATTGCCGATACCATTAAACAAAAAAAGGCGCGGTAAATACCGCGCCTTAAAAAAACTATTTGTTTAAGGTTTAAAATATGTTCACTTTATTGAATAAACGCCTGTGGTGCAAATGCATAAACAAACACGCTTGCAATAATTACTAATACAACAAACATGCCCGCGGCTTCGTTTATAGATAACTGGCCGTTAAGAACCCTGTCTTTAAAGCCTAATAAGTTGCTATGGATCGCTTTCATGATATTTTGTAGATTTTTTAATATACTATTTTTATTAATTCCCCTTATTTGTTTTGATAACTTACTATAGGGTATGTAAATATGGTGCCAGCTTTACACACAGCTAAAAAACAGTGCATACGGGCAAAACGTGGGGAATTTTGGGGAAAGCCAACTCCGTAATGGAGTAAATAAGTCATCAAAACAGCCCTGTATCTTGCCTGAAACGATAGCTGACAATAAGTAATAGTTTACAAAAATGCTTTACGCGAACGAGTAATAGCAAGCAGTTAAACCAGCAAGCGGTTCCATTCCGGGTGGCGTTTTAAGAAAACTTTGATATACTGGCAATAGGGTACCATCTTCAAATGATTATCTTCAATATACTTCAACGTTTTTTCTACCAGAGCGGCAGCTACACCATGGCCCTCAATAACATGCGGCACTTCGGTATGCAGCAAAAATACCCGGTCCTTTATCTGTTTATAATCGATAAACGCGCGGTGGTCGTCAACCGTTATTTCAAAGTTATGGATGGCGGTGTTATTGGTTAGTGGGATGTCTTCGTACATAGCGTAAATGTAGTGAAGACTTACGAAGTTTTAAAAACTCGTAAGTATGGTATATTAAAAAACTTGTCATGCAGAGGAAAAAACGGCGGGTAATGCGGTTCCCCTCTTGAGAGGGGTGTAGGGGTGTGTTCGTTCGCTTTAATTACACACCCCTGCCAGCGCACAATCTAACGCTCCCCCTCTCAAGAGGGGAATTAAAGTTTGTCATCCCTTGCCTAACAATGCAGGAAAGACTTACGAAGTTTTAAAAACTCGTAAGTAAGGTGTGGTATTATTGGCACAACTATTCACTATTCTCTACTCACCATTAACTAAAGTTTGTCATCCCTGCCTAACAATTCAACATAATCCATCCGGCATCAAACTTTTGCGTAAAATAATCCGTTATTTTATATACTGAAAGGCAAAATATGCGTGGTTTCGGATTTTCGAAGTTTACCCCCAACCAGATCCCAAAAGGCGGATTTGAAGAATTATTAAAATTATTCCTGGAATTGCTCAACTATACATCGGGCGATGCCGGCGAAGCTTTGGCCTGGCTCAACGAGCTGGACAAGCAATATAACCTCACCAATGACGACTACGGCATGGGCGATTTTATTGACGAGCTCAAGCAAAAAGGCTACCTGGACGAGGACCAGCAAAACGGCAACTTTAACATTACCGCCAAAACCGAGCAAAGCATCAGGCAGTCGGCGTTGGAAGAGATATTTGGCAAGCTCAAAAAATCGGGCAAGGGCAATCACCGTACGCCGCAAAGCGGGCAGGGCGACGAGCGCAATGCCGAGCGCCGTGAGTTTGAGTTTGGGGATAGCCTGGACCAGATCGACATGACGCAATCTATCCACAACGCGCAGGTTAATCATGGCATCGGCGATTTTATGATGACCGAGCGTGACCTGGAAGTAGAGGAAATGGATTACAAAACCCTCACCTCTACCGTGTTGATGATCGATATATCGCACTCCATGATACTTTATGGTGAAGACCGGATAACACCGGCTAAAAAAGTAGCGATGGCACTGGCAGAGTTGATCCGCACCAAATACCCTAAGGATACGCTAGACATTGTGGTTTTTGGCAACGATGCCTGGCCCATCACTTTGCAGGATTTACCTTACTTACAGGTTGGCCCTTATCATACCAATACCTACGCCGGGCTTGAACTGGCTACCGACTTACTGCGTCGTCGTAAAACGCACAACAAACAAATATTTATGATAACCGATGGTAAGCCTACCTGCTTAAAAGAGGGCACCAAGTATTATAAAAACAGTATCGGGCTGGATAGAAAGGTGGTGAACAAAACGCTGAACATGGCCGCGCAATGTAAGCGCTTAAAAATACCGATCACTACTTTTATGATCGCTAAGGACCCCTACCTGCAGCAATTTGTACGTAAATTTACCGAAACAAATGGCGGCAAGGCTTTTTACAGCTCACTGAACAATTTGGGCGAATACATTTTTGAAGACTACGCAAAAAACAGGCGGAAGAATGTGAGATAATTTGCAGATGTGCAAATGTGCAGATATGCAAATGTTAAATATAAATGTCATTTCGAGCGAAAGCTAGAAATCTTATACGTCTTGAATATCGTCTAAGATTTCTCCTTGTTCCTCGTCGAAATGACAAACTTTTTTAAGACACTATGAGCAAACAAAACATAAAAACATTAGGGCAGCTAAAGGCTACCAACTATAAAAGCGAATCAGTAAAAGATGAATTGCGCCGTAACCTGATCACGCAATTACAGAAAAAAGAAGAGGGTGGCTTTGAGGGGATCATCGGTTTTGAGGATACCGTAATTCCCGACCTGCAAACGGCTATTTTATCAAGGCACAACATCCTTTTGCTGGGTTTGCGTGGGCAGGCAAAAACACGTATTGCCCGCTTGCTGGTTAACCTGCTGGATGAATATGTACCTTATATTGAAGGTTCGGAGTTGTTTGACGACCCTTTGAACCCCATATCATGGTTTGGGCATAACATCATCCAGGAAAAAGGCGACGATACGCCAATAGGCTGGATACACCGCTCGGAACGTTACACTGAAAAACTGGCTACGCCCGATGTAACCGTTGCCGATTTAATTGGCGATGTTGACCCGATTAAAGCGGCTACCATGAAGCTCACCTACTCGGATGAGCGGGTGATACACTTCGGATTGATTCCGCGTGCGCACCGGGGTATTTTTGTCATCAATGAGCTGCCCGATCTGCAGGCACGTATACAGGTTTCGCTGTTCAATATTTTGCAGGAACGCGATATACAGATCCGTGGTTTTAAACTGCGTTTACCGTTGGATATCCAGTTTGTGTTTACCGCTAACCCTGAAGATTATACCAATCGTGGTTCTATCGTAACGCCGTTAAAAGACCGTATAGAGAGCCAGATATTAACGCATTATCCGCGTTCGGTTGAGATTTCCCGCAAAATCACCCAGCAGGAAGCATCATTAACTGCCGAGCAAAAGGTGGCTGTTGAGGCCGATGGCCTGGTGAAGGACCTGGTAGAGCAAATTGCTTTCGAGGCGCGAAACTCGGAATATATCGACAAAAAATCGGGTGTATCGGCTCGTTTAACCATATCGGCTTATGAAAACCTGATCAGCAATGCCGAGCGCCGAATGATCATTAACCACGAAGCCAAAACCTTTGTGCGCATCGCCGACTTTTTAGGTGTTATCCCTGCCATTACCGGTAAAATTGAGCTGGTTTATGAAGGTGAGCTGGAAGGCCCGGCTAAAGTGGCCAACATATTGATTGGTAAGGCGGTTAAAACCTTATTGCTTAAATATTTCCCTGATCCGGAGAAAACAAAAAAGGCAAAAGCACCTAACCCTTATGCCGAGATCATTAACTGGTTTAGCGATGGCAACACGCTGGCGGTGATCGATGATCTGCCACTGGCTGAATACAAAAAAACGTTGAACTCGGTTGCCGGGTTAAAGGATTTGGTTAAAAAGTTCCACCCGAGTTTGGTGGAGAGCCAGCAACTGATATTGATGGAGTTTGTATTGCATGGGTTGGCCGAGTTTTCGCAATTGAGCAAAGGTTTTCTGGATAATGGCTTCGCGTTTTCGGATATGTTTAACAGCCTGTTTAACCTGCAGCCCGATGATGACGACGACATTGACCTGGATGATGACCGTTACTAACCCAGCATGCAGAGCCAGCTATTTACCATAATTTTACTGGGCCTGGGCCTCCTGCTTTTCGATCAGTATTTGATGAGTGGCTTTGCGGCCGCTTTCAAAAAAAAATGGGGAACGGGTAAAAAGCGCTTTAAAACTGGGTATACGTTGTTTTCGGTAATCCTGGTAACAGGTACTATCATCAGCATTTATATGAAAATTCCGGTGGGTGTACGTGCCGGGTTTTTAATGGTGTTTTTTGTACTCGGTATCGTCAAGATCACTTTTTTACCTTTTGTTTTGGCCGATGATATCAGGCGGTTAATTGTCTGGTTGAAAAAGCGTAATGAAAAAGCTGTTAGTATAAAAGCCGAACCTGAAGCAGCAGCCATTCCACGCTCTGAATTTTTAATGCGGGCCGGCTTAATTACCGGTGCTGTACCCCTGGCCGCTATAGGTGTGGGCATTGTATCGGGCGCTTATGATTACCGGGTGCGGTATCAGCCCCTTTATCTGCCCAACCTGCCAAAGGCTTTTGATGGGATGAAGATCGGGCAGATATCTGATATCCACTCGGGCAGTTTTTATAATAAGAAAGCCGTTCAGGGCGGCGTCGAAATGCTATTAGGGCAAAAGCCAGATGTGATATTTTTTACAGGCGACCTGGTTAACGCGCGCACCAAAGAAGTTTATGGCTACCAGGATATTTTCAGCAAGGTGAAAGCGCCGTTAGGTGTTTTCTCAACTCTGGGGAATCATGATTACGGTGACTACGCCGACTGGTCATCATCATCCGCCAAAAAGAAAAACCTGGATGACCTGATAGCCACCCATAAAAATATGGGCTGGGACTTATTGTTGAATGAGAACCGTCGCCTTAAAGTGAACGGCGAAGAAATAGGCATTTTAGGTTGCGAAAACTGGGGCGAGCTAACCCGCTTCCCCAAATATGGTAAGATGGAGCCTACCATTAAAAATACAGAGGATTTGCCTGTACGCTTACTCTTATCTCACGACCCATCGCACTGGCGGGCGCAGATACTACCGCATTACCCGCAGATAGACGTGATGTTCTCTGGCCATACCCACGGCATGCAGTTTGGCGTACGTGCCGAGCATTTTCAATGGAGCCCGGTGGGGTATGTTTATAAGGAATGGGCGGGCCTTTATCATGAAGGTAACCAGCAATTATATGTAAATGTAGGCTACGGATTTTTAGGCTTCCCCGGCAGGGTTGGAATATTGCCGGAGATTACGATATTTACATTAATATCCGGCCACGATCCTTTACTTAAAAAAGTTTAAAGATCGCGGGCAGGCATCTCATCAAAAATGAAAAAACTATTTAAGCCTGTTTTCGACTTTTTATTGTTCAGTAATGTTTTCATGGCTTTATGTGCGGTTGCACAGGCAGCAGTTACTTTTTATTTGATAGGTTCAAAGCCCCTGTATCCTATACTCGCGCTTTTGTTTACTTCAACCATTGGCATTTATAATTTTTCTATACTGATCACCAAACCTGCTGAGCCTGAAAAATCGCCGTTTTTACGGGTGCGCTGGTTTTTTGCGCATCACCGGTTAATGGTTACCTGTACTATTGTTTCTATACTTTCGCTGGTGCCGCTTTTCTTTTTGGTGTCAACCGAGTCGCGGTTATTGCTTATTTTTTTAGGCATCCTCTCTTTCGCTTATGGTCTGCCACTGTTTACCATGGGCGATCATAAATTCGGCTTGCGTAACATACCCGGGCTAAAACCATTTTTGATCACACTGGTATGGACGATGAGCAGTGTATTGCTGCCTATTTTAGAGGCGCAGGATATGCACCTCACCAACATATCCATGCGTGATACCACTATCCTTATCGCCAAGCGATTTTTATTTATTGGCGCGTTAACAGTACCTTTTGATATCCGCGACCTATTTGAGGACCGTAAATCGGGCCTGAAAACTATACCGGTTATTATAGGCGAACGCCGGGCCTATTTATTTTGCCAGGTTTTATTGGCCGGTTATATTGTTTTATTATTCCTGTATCAAAACAACGGGTTCAGCACCAATTTTTGGGCACTCACTACAACCGCTTTATTAGCGGGCTGGCTCATCTTTAAATCGGAGTGGAAAAAAAACGAATACTATTACTTTTTCTATATGGATGGCGTATTGATCCTGCAATATCTTTTCTTGCTGCTGTTTAATCAATTTTAAACTCCATGGCTTCCAATTATGATAACTCGGCCTGGTTTTATGATAGCCTGGCAAGGGTTGTGTATGGCAAATCTTTAATTAACGCGCAATTATTTTTATTACAGTTTGTACCACCTGATTCATCTATCCTTATTGTTGGTGGCGGTACGGGATGGATACTGGAAGAATTAACGCGTATCCATTCCTCAGGGTTAAAAGTCACTTATGTTGAAGTATCGGCCAATATGATGGCGTTATCTCAAAAAAGAAATAGCGGTAATAATGAAGTGGTTTATGTAAACAATGCTGTGGAAGATGCCGCGCTCCCCGGCAATTTTGATGTGGTTATTACGCCTTTTTTGTTCGATAATTTCACAGAAGCTACGCTGCAAAAAGTATTCGCTTATGTACACCAGCAACTTAAAACCGAAGGCTTATGGCTCAATGCCGATTTCCAATTAACCGGCAGGTGGTGGCAAAATGTAATGTTAAAAACGATGTTCGTGTTTTTTAAATTGTTGTGTGGTATCGAGGCATCGGCATTGCCAGCTATTGAGGAGCAGTTTACGCGGTGGGGATATGCTACAATTCAGCAAAAAACCTTTTTTGGGGATTTTGTAGTGTCGAAAGTGTATAGGAAAATATTAGTATAGGTTGTCATTCTGAGCATAGCGAAGAATCTTATCAAGTATGATGTACAAGATTCTTCGCTATGCTCAGAATGACAGGAATGTTTTTGAAGGAGGCTTTATTTATTGATAAACAAACTTATATCCAATACTATGAACAATTTGTAAGTACTGCGGATAATCAGGTTTGGTTTCTTTGGCGGGATTTATTATTGCAAAAACATTTAAGAAATGTTATTGATTTTGGAGAAGCTTTAAAAATACATTGGTTATTGTATTCCCATTAACGAGTTCTTTAACGTCAGGATTGTTTTTATAAATCCGGGGGTCGTATCTAAAACTATGATATCGCTCGTTTACCTTAATTTCAAAAATGTAATCGCTCAAAGATTTGGACGAAGCTAAGTATTTCAAACTATCTCCATCTTTAATAAAATTAGCTTTATCGGGATAGTTAAATAAGCCCATATCGATTAATTGAGATAAAATTGGTCCTATTTGTTCGGTAACATCGTTATAAATTTTAGGTTTTACCCATAAATAACCTGTGCCACCCGGAAGCTTTACACCCTGTGCATTATTGGTTATCAGGTAAACACGACTGCAATCATAACGTTCCATGGAAAACCAATGCCTATTACCTTTTATAATGATCATTTTAAAGTTATTTAGTATATCATTATAAGCGTAAAAAAAACGTATTTCGAGATCGTATTTTGATGAAGATATAGGTTGAATAAAATGACCAGCTTTTAACAATGAGTCATTCTCATTATAGTATGTCGCACCAGAAAGTATATCGTTGCTTACCTGAGGAATAACATATTTTTTTCCACCCAAAGCAATATTAACCTGTCCAAAAGCAATATTAGTATGATAAAATAAAGGCAATAATAATATAACTAAAACCGTTCTTTTATTCATACTACTTGAGTAAAAATTCTTTATTGATAAACAAACTTATACCCAATACCGCGAACAGTTTGTAAGTACTGCGGATAATCAGGGTTGGTTTCTATTTTTTTGCGGAGCCTTACAATGTGCATATCCAGGGTGCGGGTATTAACATCGGCGTTGTAGCCCCATACTTCCATCATCAGTTCTTCGCGGTTAATAACCTTGTTCTTGTTTTTCAGGAAGTATAATAATATGCGGTTCTCTAATATGGTCAGCTCAATTTTGCGGCCATCACGTATCAGCAAATGCGTATTGGGGTGGTGCTCCATATTAGCAAACTGGTACGACTCCGACTTTTCGTTATTCAATACAAATTTGATCTTGTTATCTATCAGCGCTACTACCACATCCATGTTAAATGGTTTGGTTATATAGTCTGATACACCAAAGCCATAGGCATTTATTTTATCAATATCCTGCTCTTTGGCGGTAGTCATGATCACCAGCTTATCAAAACCTTTAGCACGAATGTTAGAGCAAACTTCGGCACCTTGTTTGCCGGGCAGCATCCAGTCCAACAAAACAATATCAGGCTGTTCGGCTAATATCATTACCTCTGCATCATCGCCATTACTGGCTTCTAATACCTTATATCCCTCTGATTGCAGGCGTTCGGCAACCAGGAAACGCAGGTTTTCATCATCTTCAACAAGCGCGATCTTTATTTCTCTGTTCATATCTAATTTTCGTATGGAAGCGTAACTACAAATTCCGAACCCTGGTCAACCTTGCTTTTTACGATGATATCGCCATCCATAAAATTAACCAGCTCCTTACAAAATGCCAGGCCAAGCCCCACGCTTCCGTTTTGATTGTATTGATTTTCTAATCTATAAAATTTCCTGAATATATTACTCAATTCATTTTTGGGTATACCGATGCCCTTGTCAATAAATGAAAATATAATATTACGTTTTTCGAGCGTAATATTTATAAAAAGCTCTCTTTTTTCGGGATGTGAGTACTTATAGGCATTCTCCATCAGGTTTTGAAAAACACTGCCTAACAATACACTATCGGTATAAAATGATTTAGCTTCATTAATGTTATACCCTATTTTAAAATTAGGATACTTTATTTTAAAGGTATCAATGTATCCTTTTACAAAATGTTCAATATTTATCTTATCCTTTTTTACGGTGATGGATTTGTTTTCGAGCTGGGTAAATGACAGCAACTTATTCATCAGTTCGTTCAGCTTATCGGCCTCTTCATCCAATATTTTTCCGTAGTGTTTACGCTGCCGGTCGGTTAATTCATTTTCACCCTTAAGGTTCGATCCGGCAATTTTTATTACGCTTACCGGGGTTTTAAACTCGTGCGTAAAGTTGTTAATGAAATCGTACTGTAGCTTAAACATTTTTAAGTTTACCGCCAGGTTACGGTAAATAAGCCATCCTATCAGTATAAAAAAGAAATACACTACAAGTATAATACCACCAACAGGCATAAACCGCCGTCTGATCTCGGAAGTGAGGTAACTGCGCGGCGAACTGAAATATAGCTTATAATCAGAAAAAGCGCCCTCAAGTGCTACCTCATCAGTCAATATTTTTGTGTGGTCAATATCGGGCGGGTCATAAATCACCTGCTTGATGGCTATCTTCTGGTATAACTCCGGATGGTTATTCCTGATCTTCAATTTATTTTGATCAAGGTAAAACACCATCATGTTTTGCCGGTAAAATGAGGCAGAGTGGCCGCTTTTTTGCAGATCGTGATAGGTTTTCAGATCGGCATTGCCCGGAATGTTCAGGTAGCTTATTTTATTGGGCCTGATGTTATAAAATGTTTTGTAGGAGTCTTCGGGGCTCGGGCCGCGCAGCGTATCATAAGCAGCGATGTAATCATTCAGCTTATCGGCCATTATCCTGAAATCGTTCTTATTTACTTCGCTTTCATTTTTAATTGCCTTTAAGCCGTTTTGAGTTTCCTGATATTCAAGTATCGATTTAACTGCTATGCCCAGGCTGTTTTTTCGTGCATGTTCAATCTCCTGGCCGCCTACCACAATCTGGTAGAATATAATGCGCGAAACAAAATTATAATTATGATAAACCGAATCGGCATATTTTGCTGCCGAGGCCGAATCAAGCAAACCGGCCCAGTTGGTAATTTCGGGGATCTTGTTATTGATGAAGTCTTTGTAAGGTGCAATGGTTTGATCAACCACCGTATTCTTTTTCGACGAGAAATCGTTCTCTACATTTTGCGACGTAAACTGGTAAGCTATGATGAGCACTACGATCAGGGTAACAGACACCATGATGAGGAATGCGACAATTAGCGAAAAATTTTTACGATAAACTGTATTCGAACCTTTCATCACCGGGAGCGGTTTAAGGTTTGATGTGCATGTTATTGTCCAGGAACTTTTCTATTTCTAAATAATTCCGCTGCCTGGTCTCTTCATCGCCTGCTAACCCACGGTCATGCTTGTTGGTTATGTAGGTTACCTGCACATTTCGCCTTTGTAATTCACGAACATAATGATTTAATTCATTAATGTTGGCACGTGGGTCCTTGGTGTCCTGCAAAATAATAATCGGTGCCTTTGGTTTATCGGGGTGAAATACCGGCGATATGGTACGCAGCAGGTCGCCATCCTTTTCAGGGTCGCCTATGGTAGCATACATTTTTTGCAAGGTAGGCTTGTAAAAAGCCGGGGCCGTTTTAACGTAGGTAAAAAAGTTGATCAGCCCGTTTTGCACAATAGCGCAATTGTACAATCTGGGGTTAAAAGCCAAACCATACAGTGCCGAAAAACCGCCGAAACCACGGCCATATATAGCTATTTTTTTAGGGTTAGCTATTTTAGTGTCAATGAGCCAGTTTGCGCCATCGGTTATATCCTGTTGTATTTTGCCGCCAACCTCTTTAAAGCCGGCACTGTAAAACACCTTGCCATAGCCTGATGAACCGCGGTAATTAACCTGCAACACCGCGAAGCCCCGGTTAGCCAAAAACTGCACATCAGAGCGGTAGCCCCATGAGTCGCGCACATTGAATGGCCCGTCATGCGGCATAATTACTACCGGTAAATTGGTTTTATTATCACCAAGCGGTAAGGTAAGGTAGCCGTTTATCACCATGCCATCAGTAGCTGTATAACTAATGGGTTGCATAGGGCATAACTCGTCGGGGTTAATGGTAGAGTAATCAACCAGTTTGGTTAGCTTATCGCTTTTGCGTTCGTATAAATAAACAGCCCCGCGGCTACGATCGGTATAGGTATTTACAATAAACTTGTTTTCGGCACTGTCGCGGCCGGTAACATTTACTTCGTTACCGCCAAGTTGTTTGTACAGGCTCTTGTAAAGCGACTCTATATCAGCATTCAGAAAATGTTTCTGCGGTTTGGCCTCATCCCATGCTGCCAGCTCAAGGCGGTGTTTTCTTTTCGAATAATCAACCCGCTGTATATCAACATTATCATTGGCATATATTACCTTCTCTTCCTTTCCATTCTCGGCATTAATTTCAACAAAAGCGGTTTTGTCGCGCCCAACGTTTGACAGCGCGTAGAAGTTATTCCCTTCCCCGTTAAAAGCTATAGGCTTAACCGAGTTACGGAAGTTATTTTTTATGATAGCCTTAAACGGCGATTTTTCTGTTGGGCGGAATGATATGGTTTCATCAACCCCGTCTGATGATTTTACCAGGCGTATGGCACCGTCAATATCGCTGAACCATTCGGTGATATTGCCCGGATTTACCAGGTAGGTCTTCAATTCGCCGTTTTTAATATTCAGCTTATAAATATCAAAGTTGGCCGAGTCCCGCTTGTTCATTTTGATGGTGACAACATCGGGCGTTTCCCTGCTGGTGTTCACTATGCCTACTTTGGTGCCTTTACCCGGCGAAAGTATTTTTTTTACCGACAATGTAGCCACATCAAGCGCGTACATGGTGTGCTCATTAGCAAAATTATCAGGTGGGCTAAACAATATCTGATTATCAAATGTCCAGGTATAATCGCGGATAGAAAAATCTGTAATGGTAGTCGCAACCTGTTCTTTTCCATCAATAAGCGACTGAATGAAGATATTTTGCTGCTTGGCGTATTTCTTTAAATACGAAATGTATTTCCCATCGGGTGATATTTTGAAGTTAACTTTTTCGGGAGTGCCAAAAAAATCCTTCACCGGTATCTCGTTAGTTCTCTTATCCTTACATGAATAAAAAGCGACTACAACAACAAATAAAAATAAAACTCGCAAACTCCTTAACATAGTAGGTCAAACTCCGGCTTATAACAGGTTAAATTATGCAAATAACTTAGGTTTTTTAAAATGTCACTACAATTTTACCCTACACCGGCGTTATATAAATATTCGGCGATAATGCGCCCCGATTCCTTTTTTATTAATTATTTTTAACTCGTGAAGCGAATATTGGCATTTGTTTTTTTAGTTGCAATTACCGGCAGCAAACTTTTTGCGCAAGGCGATGAGGTGCTGCTGGCAAAACAATATAATGCCAATGGCGAGCACGAAAAAGCACTTGTCATTTATCAGAAGCTGTATAAGCAGGATAATGACACCTACTTCCGCGACTATTTTGGCACGCTGATGTCGCTCAAAAAATTTGACGAAGCCGAAAACATCACCAAAAAAGCAATAAAAAAACACCCTAACACGCCAGAGTATGTCATCACGCTAGGTTCAGTTTATGCACAGCATGGCGAGGCTGAAAAAGCGAATGTTTTATATGATGGCTTGATAAAAGCGCTACCAGCAGATCAAAATGCAGTGGCATTACTGGCATCGCAATTTTACCAGGGCACCAATGCCGATTATGCTATAAAAACCTTTTTGCAGGGCCGCAAGCTGCTGCATGACGATAATTTGTACGCTTACGAACTCATCACACTTTATCGTTTTAAAAGGGATAAGAACAGTTTAATCGAGGAGTATTTGAACCTGCTGCCAAAAAACCCCATTTTTTTAAGCCAGGCCGAAAATTCACTATCTACCTTATTTGAAGGGGCTGCCGATTATGAATTACTGCGGGTAGCCTTATTAAAGCGCATACAAAAAGACCCGCAGCAAACTATTTATATAAACCTGCTTACCTGGCAGTTTTTACAGCAAAAAGATTTTGACCAGGCGCTAAACCAGGCGCTTGCTTTAAGCCGGAGGCTGAACGATGATGGCAGCGATGTATATGATCTTTGCCGCACACTCATTGCCAACCAGGCTTATGACGAGGCAATACGCGGCTACGAATATTTAATAAGCCGCGGCAAGGATAAGCCATTGTACCTGGAAGCAAAAATTGAATTGATAGATGCCAAAAACCTGAAAATAACCACCGGCAAATACACCCAGACCGATCTGCTTGACCTGGAGAAAGACTACACCGACTTGTTCACCGAGTTTGGCCGCAGCAACATGACGGCCTTTGCCATGCAGCGGTTAGCTAACCTGCAAACCTTTAAGCTGCATAAATTGAACGAGGCGCAAAAAGTATTGGAAGATGCTATACAGATACCCCAGATATCACCTAACCTGCGGGCGGCATGTAAGCTTGACCTGGGCGATATTTATTTGCTGAACAACCAGCCCTGGGAGGCCACCCTGCTGTACAGCCAGGTAGAAACCGAATACCCGAACACCGCCATAGGACAGGATGCAAAATTCAGGAACGCTAAGTTTGCCTATTATACCGGCGATTTTAAATGGGCAAAGGGCCAGCTTGATGTTTTAAAAGCTGCTACCTCGCAACTAATAGCTAACGACGCGCTGAACCTTTCGCTTTTAATTGGTGACAACATTAGCGTGGATACCACCGGAGCGGCGCTTAAAATGTATGCCCGTGCTGATCTGCAGATATTTGCCGAGCAACAGGAAAAAGCCATCAAAATTTTGGATAGCATTAATGTTAAATTCCCCGGCAATACTTTGAGCGATGATATTTTGATGTCGAAGGCACGGATAGCTATTCAGCAGAAAGATTACGCCCTTGCTGCTGATGATCTGAAAAAAATATTGGTTGAAAATCCAGGCGGACTGTGGGCCGATGACGCGGTTTATATGTTGGGCGATATTTACGAAAATCAATTGAATGATAAGGAGCAGGCCAAAGGTTATTATCAAAAAATAATAACCGATTACCCTGGCAGCCTATGGATAAATGATGCCCGCAAACATTTCAGGAAATTACGGGGCGACAGTTCATCCTGACTGGTCTGTTATCCCTATTAATTTGTATTTTTGCGGCATGATCATATACAACGAAACCATTATAGTGGATGAAGCCATCCATAAACAATGGTTAGCCTGGATGCAAAATGAATATATACCTAACGTAATGGCAACCGGGTATTTCAATTCTTATAAAATTTTAACCGTACTTGATTCGCCTAACGAGGGAGTTACTTACTGCATTCAGTACATAACCGATAAGCTGGAAAACTACAACCATTTTAACAGCAAACACCTGCAGGGCCTGCAAGCCATACATCAGCAACAATTTGAAAATCAGTTTGTGCTGTTTAATACCCTTATGCAAACCGTAAACTAAAAAATGAAATTTACAGAAACCAGTATTAAAGGATTATTCATTATAGAGCCGCAAATATTCAGAGATGGCCGTGGCTATTTTTTTGAAAGCTACAGCAAAGCCAAATTTGAAACCGCGGGTATAACTATTGATTTTGTACAGGATAACCAATCGTTTTCGCAAAAGGGCACGGTAAGGGGCTTGCACGCTCAATCTGACCCGCATGCGCAGGCTAAACTGGTGCGGGTAATACAAGGCAGTGTTTTAGATATTGCGGTTGATGTGCGCAAGGATTCGCCTACCTACGGCAAATACGAAACCATTGAGCTAAGTGCCGAAAATCAGCTGCAGTTTTTAATCCCCCAGGGATTTTTGCATGGCTTTGCCACTTTAGAGGATGATACCATTTTTGCTTACAAAGTGAATAACTATTACGCCAAAGATTGCGAAGTGGGCGTAAAATGGAACGACCCGACATTGAACATCAACTGGGGCGTGGCCCCACAGGATGCCCTGATATCGCCAAAGGATGAGTTATTGGGTGGGTTTGCAGAATTTGTGAGCCCGTTTTAAAAAAACTTGTCATTCTGAGCGTAGCGAAGAATCTTGTAAACGCGATAAATAGCAATGCGTATAAGATTCTTCGCTACGCTCAGAATGACAAGCGGGAGTAAAAACGAAAAGGCTAACCATGTGGTTAGCCTTTTCGTTTTCTATTTCCTTTTTACTTGGATATCAGGTTATACAATTCATCCAGTTTAGGGCTCAGCACAATCTCTATACGGCGGTTGCTGGCAAGCGCTTCGGGGGTAGTACCAGTATCAACCGGTTGATATTGGCTTTTGCCTGTTGCTGTTAAACGGTGCGGGTCAACATGCTCCACCTCGGTTAAGTAACGGGTCACTGAGGTTGCGCGCAGTACGCTCAGGTCCCAGTTGTCTTTTATTTGTCCCAGGTTAACTACCTTTTTATCGTCGGTGTGGCCTTCAACAGCCATGTTAATATCGGCTTCTTTATTCAATACGGCCGCTAATTGTTTCAGCGCTGCTTTTCCTTTGTCATCGATCACAATACTACCTGAAGGAAACAACAGTTTATCAGTTAATGAAACATAAACCTTGCCGTCTTTAATAGCAACGGTTAAGCCGCTTTGCTGAAAACCAAGCAGCGCCTTCTGCAATTTATCCTTAAGGGCGTTGGTTGCCTCATCGCGTTTGCGTAAAGCATCTTCAACTTCTTTTAAGCGCTGTTCGCGCTTTTGCAGGTCGGATGATAATTGACTCACTTTATTTGATGCCGAGCCGTAGTTGGTATTCAGCGCATCGTAATTTCCTTTCAGGGTATTGTAGCTTGCCTGCTGCGTGGCCAGGTCATGGCGCAAGCCGGCTATTTCGCGGTGCAGGCGCGCGGTATCGCCTTGCAGTTGCGACACTTCAGTCTCCAGGTTACTGCTGCGGCTAAACAGCGAATCGCGCTGCGCCAGCATGGCTTTATATTTTTTAGGCGATAACACTACGCACGAGTGCAGCGTAGTAGCCAGAACAACAACAAACAAAAAATATTTAATTTTCATCATGATATGGGTTACAGTTTAAACAATAGCGTTTCGTAAAAATACATTAAGCGGGTATATTTTATGGCAAAGCTCCGCCACATCCGCGGGCGCTGTTTTGCTGAGTATTTCTTTATCTTTTAGCTGGTGCATTACTATAAAACTTTTCAGTTTCAGCAATTCAATATTCTCGTTATCGGCAGTGTAATCGCGGGGCAGGGTTTTTAACTTATCCTGGTCACGAAAATGGCCAAACAGTTTGATAAACCCAGCATCATCAATAACCGCCTTTAGCTCGTGCGCGTTATAATCAATTTCCTGGCGGATGGCTTTCAGGTGCGCGGCTTCGGGCATCCAATAGCCCCCGGCTATAAATGATTTGCCGGGTTGTACGTGGAAATAATACTCGCCCCCTACCCTGGTTGTAGCCGATGGAATGCTTACACCAAAGTTATTTTTATACGGTGTTTTATTTTTGCTGAAACGGATATCACGGTAAATGCGCATTACGCATTTTTTAGGGTCAAGGTCGGCAGATACGCCCGGGTCAAATTGCTGTACCAGTTTGATCAGATCGGCGGTGAAAGCGATCATGTTTTCGCGCGCCGCCTCATAACGGCCCTTGTTATCCATGAACCATTCGCGGTTGTTATTTTCAACAAGCTCTTTTAAAAAATCAAGTGTTGGCTGTTGTATCATCTACGTCTAAATAAGGCTGATAATGTATTTTGGGCGATAACCAGTATAAAAGTAACACCCTCGAAGTTCTGAAAATTATTGGAGCTAACAAAAAACATCCCCCAATAATTACACTGATATATAACCACGGCGAATCATTATTCCGGGTGATCAAATAAGTGAGCATGGCTATAATAAATGAAGTTCCCACATTTAGCGCGTAGCTTACATACATCGCTGCATAAAAGTAACCGGGTTCAATTTCGAAATGGAGGTTGCAGCGCGGGCAATCAAGGTTAATACGATTGTTAGTTAAGCTGTACACCCTTCCGCTAAACATATCGCCACGGCGGCAACGCGGGCATTTGGCATGTAACATTGCCCATGCTTTGGATGTTGTTGCCATGCTGATAAAACGGAAACCGGATTAGTTTAAATGGAGTTTTTCGTCGCGCATATTAAGGTCGACGTTTTTGCGGCGATATTTTTTATACCAGATATAGCCTACCACTGCTACCGCCAGGTAAGGAGCCGCCAGCAGGTACATGATACCGTGGTTCAATCCGTTGGTAGTCATGTTGCCATTCTTAGCGTTCGACTCAACTGCCGTTGTACACATGGCACATTGCGCCCTCACAGTTTCAAAGCTGAACAGGCTTATGGCTACAACAAAAAGTATCAATAATATTCTCAGCGCTTTCATCGGTACAAAAATAGGGAATAATAGTATTGAAATGGTTAAGTTATGTAAAATATGATACTTATTCCCCTCTTGAGAGGGGGCGCGTAGGGCTGTGTAAGGGCAGGGGTGTGTTAGCCAATCAGCAGAACACACCCCTCGCCCCTCTCAAGAGGGGAACCCTGAGCGCTTGCCCAGAATTAAAAATGATAATAAGGCGATATCAGCAAATAAACAATAACCCCGGTTACAGTAACATACAACCAGATGGGGAATGTCCATCGCACTAATTTTTTATGCTTTTCAATCCTCATTTGCAGTCCGAAATAAAAGCTGAGTAATACCAATGGTAATACACATGCTGCCAGGATAATGTGCGTTATTAAAATAACATAGTAAACATAACGCAGGCTACCTGCCGCGCCTTTTTCTATTTCTGATAACATGCCGTTACCATCCAGATCGCCGTACCGGGTTTCGGGAGCCAGCCAGTGGAAAGCCACATAGGATAACAGGAAAATCGACGACAAGCAAAACGCTAAAATGTTTACACGTTTGTGCCAGGTAACATTACCATTCGTGATTAAATATAAAGAGACAACCAAAAGCACACTACACGTACCGTTTAACCAGGCATTTAATAAAGGGAAAGTATATAGCAATGAAGATGATACTTCGGGCTTAGGTAATATTTTCATGCTTAAAATCAGCACTAAAACAAATACTACTACCGATACTACGGCTACAAAACGAAATATAAATTTATCAGTCATTTTTGGAGAGAATTAAGAATCAAGACACAAGAATCAAGACCCCATCTATTTTTAATATTACAATATTAGCCGATATACGGCTTGATTCCTGACTCTTGCATCATGAATCTAATACAACGGCGTATCGTGTTTTATCAGTTCTTCGGCTATTAGTACTTTGATCTCATCATTCAGCTTGGTGATATCCTTATCTGACGTGCCTGAATAATAGCCCCTGATGCGCTTTTCCTTATCGATCAATATCAGTTTATCGCTATAGATAAAATCGTCGTTACCAGCCTTCACGGCGTTTACCAAAAAGCCTTTGCGGGCAAGCGGGTATATGGTTGATGTATCGCCGGTAAGGAACAGCCATTTGATGCCTGGCGGATTATACTTTTGCGCATACTTTTTTAATACCGCCACCGAGTCGCGCTGTGGGTCGACGGTGATAGACGCGAAGCATACCATGTTGTTTTTGGCATAGTCTGACAGCAGCGCGTTAACGTTATCATTAATGGTAGTACAAACCGATGGGCAGTGCGTATAAAAAAAACTGGCTACAAATATTTTATCGTTAAAGCTTTTTGAGGTTATGGCATTCCCGTTTTGGTCGTACAATTTAAAATCGGGCAGTTGATGGTAAATGGTATCAGGAATAATTTTTCCCTTTACCTTGTGCGTAGTTTTAGCAAGCACTTTAGGCCCAAAAAATGGCAGCGCATGATACCGGTTTTTACCTTCGGCGGTAAGTAAATAATATAAAAATCCCGGTAATGCTAATATCATTACCAGGATCGATATCTTTTTTAGTAAACTAAAATTACCCATTATATCATAGCGGCAACCTTAGTGTGATCCAGTGGTGACTTTCGTTAGTCAGTACAAGGATCAAACCTATGATGAAAAGAATAG
>DATJJI010000159.1:0-12457 GCA_035492275.1 Mucilaginibacter sp. | reverse complement strand
GCGATTTTACCAAAGCTACTTTTGCATGTACTTTAAGGGCCGTAATGCTGTAAATGATCTTCACACCAGCGGCTTTCATTTTTTTGGCCCATTTCAGGTTATTGGCCTCATCAAACCGGGCCTTTAGCTCAACAACTACCTGCACCTGCTTGCCGTTTTTGGCGGCGGATATGAGTGCGTTCACAATTTTTGAATCGCTGGCTACACGGTATAGGGTAACATAAATTTCTTCTACATCGGCATCATTGGCCGCCTCGTTAAAAAACCTGAGGATGGTTTGGTAGGATTGATAAGGTGTATGCACAATCATATCCTTATCAGCAATAATGGCCGATAAAGGCTGTGTATTATCATCACCTGCAGCCTTAACGGCCGGCCAGGGCTCATAGGACAACCCCGGCAGCTCAACCGGGAACGACATCAGGTCTTTCAGATTATGGTACCTCCCACCTTCAACAGCGGCGGCATAGCGCAGGTTAAATTGCACCCGTATCATTTCAAGTATGCGCAGCGGCATGCCGTGTTCAAATAATAACCGGGTTGCCAGGCCCAGATCGCGTGTTTTCAACTGCTGCTCCAACTGGTCCGACAGGTCGCCCGAGTATTCATCTTTCAGATCAAGCTCAGCATCACGGGTTATTTTAAAGCTGTAGCAGCCGGTTATTTTTGCAGGCCCAAGCAACTTATCTATATTAAAACGGATAATATCATCCAGGAAACACACATAGGTAACACCCTCAATTTCGGCATGCAAAAACCGCGGTAACACATCCGAGGGGATATTCATCACCATCATTTTTTCGGCTTTGCTATCATCAACAAGCTGAATAAAAAAATACAGTTTATTATTTTCGGGAAAAAATACAACCTCGTCATCCAGCGTTACCGGCTGCAAATAAGCCAGCACCGTATTTAAAAAATATTCGTTAACACGCTGGTGAAGTTGTTTGGGTATAGCTTCATTATAAATTAGCCTGATATTGTTTTTTTTAAGTTGAGGGATGACTTGTTTGCCCAATATTTGCCCGTAACGTACCTGCTGCCGGTAAATGAGCTGATTGGCTTGCTGTAACAGCGCGGCATGTTCATCAAAATCTGGGTCGGCAGGCTTGTTAATATATTTTAGCGCCTTTAATACCGGCATACGCACCCGGTAAAACTCATCTAAATTTGATGAAAATATCCCCAGGAACTTTATCCGCTCCAAAAGCGGGACGGTATCCCTGGCGGCTTCTTCTAATACACGTTCATTAAACAAAAGCCAGCTGATGTCCCTGTTAAAAAACCGAGCTTCAATCATTACGGTATCAGTATTTGTGTGGGCGCGGGGTTATTAAAAAACGCCGCGGCTATAACAAACGAAAGTACCGCGATAATTAACCCGAACATAAAGATATTATAGGATATGCGTAACAGCCGGTATTTTTTACCCAGCACCACCCCCTGCGCATATACGTCGCGGATGAGGCTGCCGTATAAAAACTCACGGTCCTCCATCATTTTTTCCATACCGTAGGTGTAATCATCCAAATTCATTTTATAGAAATTACCGAAAAACAGCAGGTTAACTTTTTTATTATCTACATCGGCACGGCTGAATATACCCATGGGTATTGATGGGCGGGTTGACAGGATAGCAAACGTCATGGCCATTAAACTGATGCCTAACAGTATACAGGTAGGGATGAGCAAATAATGATATTCGTTTAATCGGCGAAGTAATAAACTAATGATGGCCGATAAAATAATAGAGTTAACCGTGATCATGATATGCGCCTTGTTATCGGCCATATCGCTTAAGCGCTGGTGGTTGCCCGAACTAATGCGGAACATGGTTTCTATACCTTTGTCGGGCCTGTCCTTTTTACTTTTTTTAGGCATGATGAATTCTTCATGCATCACTACCGGTTCTTTTGGTTTTTCGGCTTTTTCTGTTTTTTTGTCCTGCTCCAATTCTTCCTCTTCTATCTTCTTCCGCAGCTCTTTTAAGTTCTCCTCTTTGGTTGCGGTAAGTTTTAACTGGCAGTAATCGGTTTGGTAATGATGAGCCTGTAAAAAACTGATCGTTTTACGGTGCCATTCCAGCTTGCTCATATCTATATGATGCAGCAGGTTTATTTCTTTACGCAGGGTTTTATCTATTTTAAAGAATTTATCTGTACCTAAATGATACAGATCGGCATCACACATAATCTGTTCTAATAAATTATGGGGCTGCTGCGGCATTTTGGTAGCCAGTATACATCCTTTTATGGCTGCAAGGTCATCTTCGGTAAGGCCATGGTCTTTCAAAAATGTTGCCGCGATGCGTGCACTTTCTTCTTCGTGCTGATCATAGCCTTTTATGTAACCGGTATCATGAAACCAGGCAGCCGCCAAAACCACAAAAAAATCGCGATCGCTTAGCTGGTAATGATTGGCGATATGGGTGGCATCATGCACCACATCTTCAATATGCTGTTCATTATGGTAAAGCAAATTCGTGGTATCATGAGCCTGGTAATAATGCCTGATATATTCGCTGATCTGCTCTAATAACTGCTGATAATTCATGGTAAAGCGTTTAAACTTCTAATTTATGATTTAATTTGCTCATCGCATTTAAAATGCCCTATTGTATTTTTATGCCGATATTTTATTAACCTTGCCCTGCATGAAAGCCATCAGCCAAATTTGCTTCGGTTTTATTATCAGTATACAATTACTGGTATGCCAAACTACCCATGCCCAGTTTGCACCTGTGCAGCAATTTGACGACAGGGTGCTTATCGACCTTTCGCATCACCGCACACCCGACCAAACCGGGCTTTTCCTTTTCCTGTCAAACACCAATACCTATGTAAATATTGGCGTACCTGCCGGTTTATTTATAGCTGGTGTTGCAGGTCATGATCAGGCTATGCGTCAAAATTCTTTATTTGTAGCCAGCAGCACATTGGTCTCCTACGGATTAATGTCCCTGATCAAAATAGCGGTTAAACGCCCGCGGCCCTTTGTTCAAAATATCAACATTGTACCTGTTTACCGTGCCAGCAATTATTCTTTCCCTTCGGGGCACGCGTCTTCAAGTATTGCAACCGCTACTGCCCTATCCATGGCTTACCACAAGTGGTATGTTATAGCTCCTGCTTTTTTGTGGGCCGGCTCGGTTAGTTACTCACGCATGTATCTGGGCGTGCATTACCCCAGCGATGTTGCCGCCGGTACCTTGTTAGGCGCCGGTAGCGCGCTGTCCCTATCCTTCCTGAAAAAATAAATTTATATCCTGAAATTAAGTGATACATACGGGTACCATCCTTCGGATGAATGACCCGCTAAAACCTGTATACTGGTTAAACCTGCAGGTACAAAATAAAACCCGCCGCCCGTACCGGTATGCCATTTATCAGAATGTTGGCCGTTTACCCATACCCTGCCTGTATCAAAAAAGCCGCTCAATCCAAATTGCCCCGGCAAAATATAACTGACAATATTGGCCAGTTTTAAACGCGCCTGTAAGTTATTATATAATAAATGCTGCCCCGCAAAACGGTTTTGCAGATAGCCCAGTAAATTACCCTGCCCCCCTAAAAATAAAGCCTGGTAAAACGCCGGATTACCAATAGTTACCCCGCCGCCCACACGATCAGAAAGAACAAGGTTATTATTTGAGGTAAGCGACTGGTAAAAAGTAAACTCCGGCCTTATCTGTAAATAACCGCGCGAATAACTATTTAAACCCGTATATCCATCTACCGCAATTTGCAGGTAATACCCTTTTGATGGCAGTATGGGATTGTTGCGGTGATTACTGGTATAATTCATTACCAAACCCAGGTTGGCCTTACTTTTATTTACCGTGGTACTATCGTATGAATGAATAAGTGATGAGTTATTGATAAAACGCCCTGCATTATCATGCGTATCAAAAGTATAAAGCTGGATGGACGGGCCAATACTAAACATGCTCATCGAATCGGCATGCCAGCGCAGGGCCGGATCAAACTGATAGGTATTAAAACGGGCCCTGTAATAGCGGTGATAGTCGCCGGTTTTGTTTAACGGGGTTTCATTGCCCAGGCCAAAAAAATTCATGGTATTATCGGGCGCCTGTATGTTGGCCTGCATGGTAAAGTCGGCCTTGCCAATGGCCCTTATCCATTCGCCGTTGTATTTTATCCGGAAAGCATCCGTAGCAAACGAGTGCGTGATCATCACCTGCTGCATATTACTATAGGGAAACTTGCGGAAACCCTGCTGGTTGGTATATTTAAAGCCCACACCTAATAAAAAGCCGTCATCCACGTTTAAAGCGGCCGTTGCCAGTGGCATCCAAACATCATAACGGTTTGTGGGTATGAACGATTTGTTACTGGTATCGCGCGAAAGGTGCATGCTCAATTTACTCAGATCGCCGGAAAGATGAATGCTATCCGGCTTATCATATAACTTTATTTTAGTGGCCGATCCTTCTATCTTATACGTTTTATCATCATAACCGCCAACTATACGCAGCTTTATGGGCGAGTGATTATTTACTATAACCTGGTCATTCCCGTCAGACAAATATAACCTGATCTCCTGCGTAATGTCCGAGCGATAGGTAACATCCATGATCACATCCTTAGCCTTGTCTGATTTGTTGATCTTCTTAACCTCTACCCGTAAATTATTGCCGGGCGCGTCACTAAACGTTACCTGCTCATTTTTATCACTCAGCCTGATGTCGACTATTTTATTGATGAAGCGATAATATTCATCCATTGCCGCGGGTATGGCATCACGGCGTTCTTTCAGCTTTTTGTAAAGCTCATCGTGCCGCAGCGCATAATCGGGTTGCGGCAATTGTTTCAGGCCATTTTCAAGCACCGCATCGGTTTCGTCCTTTACAAATTCGTGCACTACGCGCATCCAATCGTCGTAAGCAAATTGGCCATCAGGATAAGGTTGTATGTATCTTGTTTTGTATAGCGAGTATTTAACTCTCGGTATTTTCCCGTCAAAATTATCCAATATGGGGTCGAGCCACGGCGACGATGCTATAGTTGGGAAAACACCTTCGGTAAGATGAAAAACCTGGTCCCTGTCACGTGGTACACTGGTGTAAAATTTATTTTTCCCTTCTTTTTTATAGGCCCAGCGCCATTGGTCTTCATGGCGGTCCCAATCGGCCATCAGCAAGTCGAGCATGCGGGCACGCAAAAACGTTTCTTTGTCAAACCGGTTATCGTTATCCTTCACCAGGTTGTTCAGCATTTTTATAGTATTGTCCGATTCGCCGGTCGGTTCTCTTTCTTCCAGCAAACAAACTATCCCGGCAAATATTTTCCTGAACTCACCTAATGCCGGATCATCCGCAACCATACCGATTACAGGGTGCGCGTGCGGCACTTTAGCAGCCTCGGCCAGTGGCGGAACCACCAGTGCCGAGTATGGGTGTTGTCCGCTCAAGGCATCGTCAATCCAATCGAGTGCAAAGGTGCCCCTTAAGCCCTCAGGCAATAATTTATCAGGCGTTTTTTCAACGCTGCGCAATACCCATTCAATTCCATCCTTATCGCGTAAGCGTAATGATTTTGACTGCATGCCTCCACCCTCGCGCACAGGCGTAAGGCCGCCATAAACGGTTGATATTTTGATGACAGGCAATTTTACAGCCGTCGCCCATTCCTTACGGTAGTTTTCGCCAAATAGCCAGCGGTGTATGCCGCTCACATTATCATAAACCGGGTGCACCTTTACGGTAACGCTATCGGCAAAATAATTCTCCTTTTTTTGCGCGTAAAGGCCGGTGCTGATCAACAACAATAAGATAAAAGGTAATTTAAGCAATTGACGAGTACAGGGCATAGGTACGCAGAATAAGGGCCAACAAAAATATGTGCAATAATAACATTCAGTATTATCCCGGCATAATTTTAACAGGATAGTTTCAGTAATTAAAAAGTCAAACTTACAGTGATGCAATTCCTGTTGAGTGATAATTACTTATAAAAATGCTACAAGGTTAAATTACCGATATTTAGCAGAATAGCCAAATATTTAAAACCAGGATATAAATATGCATGAAACTGAAAAGCCTCTCTAAATATATAGAAAGGCTCCATTTCAGTACTATTTTAATGTTATTTATCAGCAGCGATAATAAAATCAACGGCAGGCTTTACGTCTTTTTCTTTTAAGGTGAGGTAGTGACCTTCATCGGGCTTAACTATTACGGTTATTTTACCGCCCAGCTTTTTGTATTGCTTTTCGGCAGTACGTGTTTCATCGTTTAATGACGGATCAGTGCCACCGGAAATGAACAGCATAGGTACGCTTGCTTTAGCCAGCGCGGCTAAATTATCAATCGGTTGGGTTTTACTCATTAATTTGGTTTTAAGAATAGGGTTTTCGGCATAAACCGCCGATACTTTATCCGGATTTTCAATTGCCCAGGCAATTACTTCGCCTGCAGCCTGGCCCTCGCCCTGCATTACCGGCTTTTTTGAAAATCCGTTATCAGTAAGCTGTTTGTAAACCAGGTTCCATTCTTTTAACTGCGGGCCATCAGCGCCATAGGGCGATGGGCCGGTAACAATGTAATATCCTTTTGCCAGCAGTGCCTGATCAACCGCGGCATCACGTTTTAAAAAGCCCGAACGATACACCCATGGGTTGCCCGCCGCAGGTTTGTTCGGTTCAACCACTGTCGAAAATGCTTCTACACCCGATACGTTTAACTCATACTGATTATAACAACCTGTAAAATAGGGGCCGCGAAAGGTAATATAAGTACCCTCGGCAGGTACATATTTATAATAGCTGCTATTACTGTAGTATGAAACCCTTCCCCGCGGCCTTTTAAGATATGCGGGTGTAGCAGGCGGTTTTTCATAGACACTTTGCTCCAGGAAATCGGCAATAATTTTAGGGTCGCGAAGGCTATGCGGGTGATGGCCAAATCCTTCCTTTATCATCACAGATATACGGCCGCCAAATTCTTTGTAAATGTTCTCGTAAGCGGTTGAGTATTGGCCCAATATCGGGTCGATGCTGCCGCAAACATGTAATATGGGCACATCATACCTGGCCAGCTCGCCCATACCCAATAAATTATTATAGTTTCCTCCGGGGTTATCTACATAAATAGCCGATACGCGATTTGGATGGGCAGTGGCCCATATATATGAAAATTCGCCGCCACGGCTCATCCCAATAAAACAAGGTTTGGACGATAAGCCATGTTCTACCAAAAATTTATACCAGGCATCCCACTCCTTACCGGGCCTTAATGTACCGCTGGCCGAGATATAGGCTACGCAAAAACCACGTTTCAGCATTTCTACTTCGGCCTGTGGCTGGTGGTTCCAGTAACAGCCCCGCCAGGTCCACGGATTACCCGCCGCCATTTTTTTAGGCACGATCACAATACAACGATGATGCTCGTTAGGTGGGTCTTTTACGCCGAACCCCTCGCCTTCGGGAGCTTTATAGGGGGTGATGGCAAGTGTTTCGTTGTCCATCATATAATCATAGCGGTCAAAACCTTCGTGCCATGTTGATTTTTCACCATCAAACGGAACAAATTGAGCATGAGCCGTTTTTGAAAACACGAGTGCAAGTAAAATTAAGCACCCTATCAGCAGTTGATGATTAAAGGCGGCAGTTGTGCACTTGCCGGCAGTATTAAATTTAAGCATAATTTGCTATAATTGGTTGAGCCTAAGATACTATAGTCATTTTGTAATGAAAAGCATTTTAAAGTTAATTAGCTTTAATAACCAACTTGTTACCTTCAGAATGCGCGCTAAATTCGGGGGCGTACATGCTTTCAACTGTGCTTATCCCGGTCGAGAAATTACCAGGCTGCGCCACCCGCAAACGGTACTCGAACACATAGCTTCCTTTGTTTAAACTACTGATAAAGAAATTTGTAGCCACATCTTTTGTTACCTGGTAGTAATACAATCCATCCTGGTATTTATAAGCCGACAATACATCAACCGGCTCGGTGCCCGCAGGGCGCATATCTTTTAAATGGACGTACTCAAAATCACGCCCTGCTTTTAAATAAACAACCACTTTAAGCAGATCGCCGGTTTTAGGTTGATGGGTTGCATCAACCGCGGTTAACTCTGCGCCGGCGTCGGTTTGCTCTTGTATAAAATACTTGCGCTCTAATTGAATATCGGTTTTTGACGAAGTGATCTTGTTCAGTTGTTCCAGATACTGCCAGTGCAAAGCCCCCCAGCTTATTGATTTACCGGTGTTTTTTATGTCGACTTTACCTAATTCAGATTTTACCTGCTCATTAGCCCAACTGGTTTTTATATAACCTGTTCCTGCATCGGCTTTGGTATCGGGTTTCAATTCGGTTAATGATCTTCCGCCCAGCTTAATTTGCGGTGGGTTATTATCATTCAGCCAGTCGCCGCCCTTCATTAACAAGGCATAGCAGGCTGCCGCTGTTGCTTTGGTGGTTTTCCAGTTGGTGGTTTGTTTATTACGCAACAGCCATATTTTCATTTCATCAACCGTCTTATCATTGTTTCCGGCTTCGGTGAACAGTTCGATGATGAGGCTCTGGGTTTCAACCGGCGCTTGGTACCAATAATACCCCGACTGGTTTTTTGCCCAATACATACCCATATCCGCCGATTGCTGTGCGGTTTCCATTAATGACCGGATGATCATTTGAGCTACCTGCGGCTTTTTATTACGCTGCATGGTTAAGGCAATCATGGCCTGTTCATAAACATCATGGCGGGCCCATTGCCCGGCTGCCAAATTAAGGTAATTGGTTAATAAGGTTTGTGTTCCCTTACTAACTGTCATGTCTGTAAAATAACTTTTAGTGTACCAGGCATGTATCTCTATCTGGCTCAGCCATCTTTTATCGTAATCTTTTTGCTTTTTACCTTTATCGGCATCATCTGCTAATTCATTATTCAGGTAATTCATTGCCTTGTCGGCCACTGTTTTTAATGCCTCATCTTTTTTATCGGCAATATTTAAATGATATAATTGGCCTATGCCTGCCAGCACATGCTGGGTGATGTAACGATCGGCATAGTCGCCGCCAAACCAGGGGAAACCGCCGTTAGGCAATTGTTTCTTCTGTAATTTGTCGAGGTTTTGCTGCAGCTCATAGCTCATTTTATTCAGATCGAACAACAGCGCTACCCGGTTTTTCTGCTCGGTTTCGTTTTCGGCATCGCGCAGCCAGGGGGTTTCTTCTATCAGGATGGATTTTAACTCCTGGTTCTTTTCAAGATTTGATAAGAGTTGTGTACTGCTGGTACTCTTCCATTGGTCAAATACCTTTTTAATTACCGGCATTTTATTCACCAGGCTGGTAGCCAAACTATTGGCATAATACCGGCTGAAAATCTGTTCAGAGCACTCGTATGGGAACTCCATCATGTAAGGCAAGGCCTGCACCGCGTACCAAACCGGGTTTTGCGTATACTCCAGCGTAAGCGATTTATTTTGCAGCGTTTTACTGGTTTGGTTTACCAACTTATCAAACGTAAAGGTTTGCCCCTGGCCTGGCCTTACCATCATCGGCATTGATTCGGTAACCAGCATACGGTTAGGCAGTAAGGGTATGGTGTTTTCTTCGCCATCAGTGTATTGTCCCGCATCGGCTGTTAAGCGATAGGTAAGCGCATCTAACCCGGCAGGAACAGCCATGCGGAACGATACCGCTTTGGTTGCAGCACCCCCTATGACAAAAATCTGCTGCGCATCGGCCGCGTTAACCAGTAACGATACCGGCTGCATGTTTAAAGCGTTAAACAATTGCAGTTTTACTTTGCCCTCTAATTCACTGGCGGTTAAATTGGCCAGCCTCGCCGAAATGGTGATGGTATCGCCCTCGCGCAAAAAGCGTGGCGTATTGGCGGTTATACTAAGTTGCTTTTGGGTAACTATTTCCTGCTCAACATAGCCGGTCTTCAAATCTTTGGTATGCGCAAAGCCTTTAAAGCGCCATTTGGTCAATGATTCGGGCATGGTAAAATCAATATTTATTTCGCCATTCTTATCCGTATGTAATTGCGGATAAAAGAACGCTGTTTCTGCAAAGTTTTTGCGGGTAGCGATACTATTACCCATCATCGCGTAAGTACTGGCTTTTAACTTTTCTTTATCGAATTTTTCACCCGGCAAGGTTTGTATTTCTCTAAGGGTTACCATGTCGGCCGCCAAAGTGCTGTTTCCACGTATATCTATTTGAGGTTGAAGTTCTTTACCATTAACCCTAATGCCAGGTGCACGCATACCGTACACAGCACCTGCTATTGTACTTACAGACCCGGTTATACTGGTGCGTTTTTGTGTACCATAACCTACTACTACAACCTCGTCTAACCCATTGTTATCAGGTTTTAATGCCACTGTTATTTTATCACTTTTAGTGATCTTTGTTTCCCAGGTTTCGTAACCAACAAATGAAAACAAGAGTGTACTATTTGCCGGCACCTTGATTCTGAAATAGCCTGTGGAATTGGTTGACACCATTAATCTTGTATCTTTTATACGCACTATAACACCGGGTAATTGATTGCCTTTTTCATCCGTTACCGCGCCGGTTATTTCCACGCCTTTTTTCACCATCGCGACTACCGAATTATACGTTTTTTCGAGCGCCTGATCATTTTCGGCAACAGTTATCCTTTGTTTTGCAGTAGCCTGATAATCACGATAAGCCGAGTTAAAACCGCCGTAATATTTATAATTGAACATATTTAACCGCTCGTACTCACGCGTTACAAAATTATAATAGTAAGAAATTCTGCGTATAGCGTTGGTGGCCCTTGAACCCTGGAAATCTTTGTTCCATGTGTAGTACTCTGACAGGAATTTTGCGCGCAACATATCGGTCCATTTTTGTGCATCTGTCAGGTTATCCAACGAAGCGTCGTATAGGGATGCTAATAGTTCGGCATTTACTTTTTCGTTATTACCACCAGTGATACGCATTTTCCATTGTTCTTTTTCGCCGGGCTGTAATTTATTACGGAAGGAAAGAAAATTAAAATTTAATGAATTGGTATAATCGTCGGTATACACGCCTTCACGCCACGTATACAACCGGTTTTTATGTATCATTAAAAACTGCACACTCATGTCGTAATCACTTTTATTTATCGGGATTTTAACATACTGCTGCCCTTCATCTATGTGCAGCCATTTCGAGATCACAATTTCATCGCCATTATATTTTTCCATTAAAACCTCGCTGTCTTTATCGGCACCTATTAAAAAAGCAACCTCTTTACCTGTAATAAGCTTAACAGGCAATGCCCAGTTATTTACTTTTTGAGGTATATCATGATCGGCGGTGAGGCTAATATATCGAATGAGTGATACCGTATCGCCCTTACTATTTAAGGCGCTCATTTTTATTTTATAAACACCTGCGGCCTGTTTTGGCAATTTGTTAAATTGCAGAATAGCAGTTGTGTCGGCGCTAACTTTTAAGTTAAACTCTTCAACTTTGCCGGTTACCGGGCGGTATTCAAAACTATTATCATTACGGTAAGCATATTCCGGGAAATTGTTCTTATAATCCTCACGGCTCAGCAAGTATTGATCGGGCATGGGCCAAAAACGATCTTTAAAGAAAGTACTGCTATGTTGCAAGGCAAATACTTCAACTTTAATATTGCCTGATAATTGCTGCCCGTTTAAATTATTAATAGCAATAGTGCTTTTAATTGAATCGTTCACTAACATAACATCCGGTAAATTAGCATCGATCTCAATAGCAGGGTTACCTACTTTTATTTGGGTGTTTGCCGAGTGTGTTTCGCCGCTTGCATCTGTAACATCGGCATTTAAAGCATAGCTGTAAATGTAATTGCTATTGTTATCATCGGTAACTGCTTTAAATTTTATGTTGTAGTTACCCTGATCATCTGTTAAAATGGTATCTGCAGCAATTTCAACATCATTATTATTATAGTTTATGCTGCTAATTCTATAATCTCTTATCTGCGCAGTTCGGTTAATGCGATAGGCCACTTTAGCTTGTGATAAGCCATAGCCCGAAAAAGCGGTTACTTTACCTTTAATATTTACCGAGTCGTTTGATTTATGGCTTTCTTTTACCGGTAAAAACTCTACCTGGAATGTTGGTCGCTTATATTCTTCAACCCTTACGCCTATCTCTCCATCATCAGTTTTTAAAGTAACGGTACCATTCAGTATGTTTTGCGGTATAATAAATGATGCGCCAAAAGTGCCAAACTCATTGGTTGTGAATTTGATTTTGCTGATACTTTTATTATTCACATCCATAAACTCGATCGAGTCTTTATTATTTGGCCTGATAATGTTTCGCTTTTTTTTAATGGCAGTTTCTAACACTTTAAAATAAATGGTTTGCCCCGGGCGATAGATCTGCCTGTCGGTAAATACTATGGTTTTATTATTTTCATCATCGTCATCTTTTTCAATACTTCTTCGCCCGTATATATATTTATCGGGTTGT
>DATJJI010000158.1:0-24050 GCA_035492275.1 Mucilaginibacter sp. | reverse complement strand
GTTCATCATCTAAATGGATACGGATTGTGTTTGCAGTAGTAGTAGGCGTGCTAGCTGTACAAATGATATATAATGGTATAACCGGGAAAATATAGTGGTGAGTTCAAGCTTCGCTTGAACTCTATAAATAACTTAATAACCCAATAACTAAATGACTAACAGCCGATGGCAAAATTTAAAGATACAGACATACAGGTTATTATTGGGCAGGTGTTACGCACAGGTGTATATCTATCTATCAGTATTGTTTGTTTTGGGGGATTATTTTATATATACCGGCATGGGCATAGCATAGCCGACCATAGCGTGTTTAAAGGCGTGCCCGATTTTGTGAGCACCCCTGGCGGCATTATAAATGGCATACTCACCCTGCGCGGGCAAGCCATTATCCAGGCCGGAATAGTTTTATTGGTCGCTACACCTATTATACGGGTGGCCTTTTCGGCAGCAGGTTTTATTCTGGAGAAAGATTATTTGTACACCGCTATTACCCTGCTGGTATTACTGATAATTTTTGCAAGTATGTTAAGCGGCCACGCGGGGTAAAATCATTATTAATTAGCTGTTCCGTTACCCGCTACACCGCCTGCCCTTTTTTGCTCATCCTCATTTACTGCAGTGTGCTTAATATTTCCTTTCAGGAAAACATTACCAAAGCGGTAGGTAAACCCAAGCCTCACAATACGGGTCTCCAATTTATCATAAACAGACATGTTCAGGTTTTGATAGTTGATAGTTGATTTATCACGCTGTGTATTAAATATATCAGTTACATTAAGCCTTAGCGTACCATTACGATGAAACATTTGCTGGCTAATGCCACCATCAACATGATAGTTTGATTTAAGCTGGCCAATACCATAAAAAGTTGGCGATTCGTATTTGCTTGCTATTTCGAAAATAGTGGTTCTGCCTAATTTAAAATCCTGTGTGGTTGAAAGGTTGATATCAGGTGTGCCTTTGTTCAGGTCGCCATTTTGCGGGTAGGCCTTAAAACGTTGGTAAGCCCCGTCTACTAAAAAGTTAGCATCCCACCAGGTAGCCGGATTTAGCGAGGCCGATAACTTTAAACCCAATACCGAATAGGTACCAAAGTTTTTTGTGGTAGATATACTTACTTTTGATGCATCGTCCTGCACATAATCCAACAGGTCGTAAAAATTAGTAACCTGCATGCCGTATAATGTAGTTACCAAAACTTTATTATAGTTGTGTGATAGCTGTATTTTATTTGAGTACTGCGGTAATAGATTAGGGTTACCCGCCCGGTAGTCATACAAATCAACATAATATAAAAACGGGTTCACCGCATCATAAGCCGCGCGGGTGATGCCCCGATTGTAGCTCAGGTTAAATTCGTTCTTGCTATCCGGCTGATAATCTAACTGTACTTGCGGAAACCAGTCGAGGTAATTTTTCTTCACATTGCCCGACATGATTGAAGAGCCCCCCATACCGGTTGAGTTAGTTTGCTCAACACGTAAACCCGTTATAAGAGTTACCTTATTAATATGGTTGGTATAATTGGCATAAGCTGAGTTTATATTTTCGGTATAAATAAAATTATTACTAAACGTAGGCGATGCCGTATAAACTCCATTTACCTCGGGGCCAAATATCAGGTCGTTATTACTTTTTACCCAACTGTATTTAATACCCATCTCTAATTTTGAGGTACTTGAAAAAGGGTTAACAAAATCAATTTTTGATGCCCATATATTAATATTTGACGGCGACAGGTTTTGCAGATAAAGCGCCGGGCGATAATTAATGCCGGCAGCGTCGTAAAAATAATTGTCGATATACTCGTTATACTGGCGGTCAATATCATTATAAACCAGGTCGGCATACAGCATTCTGCCTTCATCATCCAGTTTACCGCTATAATTCAGATCATAGCTGATGTTTTTCTGCATCCTGCTAATGGTTGATTTAGTGGATATCGTCGAATCCAGCACACCCTGATTGGTAATAGCCAAAGTGTTATTCTTTTTAAAGTCGTACTTATTTATGGTACCGCTAACCAATACGCCGATGGTTTGATCAGGGGTTATGGCATAATCGGTCCCTAACCTGAAATTGTGACTATAGTTTTGCTGGGTTGCGTAATAATTAACATCATAGTCGCTTCTGATACCATTATAATTAATGATACGATCGGTGGTAAAAGTATGGTCGGTTTTATTACTGCCGTAATTATAGGTGCCAAAAATATTGATCTTACCCATACGGTTGTTAAAATTTAAACCTGCATTGGTCTTTAAAAATTTGCCATAGCCTGCGCCTGCATTAACCGTAAAATTGGTACCTGCATTGACACCTTTTTTTGATACCAGGTTAATGATACCCGCACCGGCGGCATCGTATTTTGATGAAGGATTGGTAATAAGCTCTATTTGCTGTATCGAACTGCCGGGGATGCTTTGCAGCAGATCGGCAAGTTCCTGCCCGGTTAGGTTTACCGGTTTGTTATCAATAGTTATTAATGCGCCCTGGTGGCCAATAATACTGATGTTGCCGCGGCCGTCAACATGTGCTCCCGGGGCAGCCTGCTTTAAAATTTCTAATATTGAGTTACCTTCGGCCATGATGCTGCTCTGCACATTTAGCACAACCTTGTCGGGTTTAACCTCAATATACTGTCGCTGCGCGTTAACCGAAACCTCTTTTAGTTGCGGCACGGTAGGTACCAAAGTAATATCGCCTATGGCAAAATCATGGTTCTTTTTTAGCGTATACGGGCCTGTTAATGATTGTGTATAACCAATTTTGCTTATCAGTAACAGGTATTTACCGGGTTTGACGATGATCTTGAATAAACCGGCCCTATCGCATGATGTGGAACGGATAATACTGGAGTCGACAGCAGAAAGGAGTAACACGGTGGATGCTTCGGCGGCCAAATGCTTTTCGTCCAAAACCTTACCATGTATGTCTGAGTCAGTTTCCTGGGCATATGTTCGTACCCCGGATAATAATAAGAACGCTATTAATAAGCACCCCGTTAGTAACCTCATTAAGTATTGATGTAGAATTTTATTATCAGTTAATTATGAAAGCATAAATATGCAACATATTTATGTATTGTGGCGCTTTTTACGCTTTTTTAGAATAAAAGTTCTTTTTAAAAACTAATACTGCAATAATTTGAATGCAGGGGGACTCAGCATTATCAAATTCATAATAAAAAAAAGTATTGCCCGTTTTTTATTAATTTTCGCAATTAAAATCAATGTAATTTTTGATAGCTGGTAAAAATGAAGAAAATAATATTTTTTGTACTCACGATTTGTGTCGCTGCCGAACTTTTTGCGCAGGCCGAACCCCATGAATATTTAAATGCAACGGCCCGGTTTAAAAAATTCTATAACGCTAGTAAGCCCGACAGCATTTTCACCAATTTTAGCGAGGCGATGAAGAAAGCTTTGCCCGAGGACAAATTCAGATCATCAACCTTACAGTTAAGGAATCAGTTGGGCTCACTGCAAAAAACCGAACTGATAAAATACAACAGCCCATTAGCGGTTTATAAGGCGACTTTTCAAAATGGTACATTTTTGCTAAATGTGTCGCTAAATAATAAAAACGAGTTAATGGGGCTGGTATTAAGCCCTTATCAGGAAACGGACAAATCGGCACAGATTAAGATGGACCCTTCGTTAACCGAGTCGCCGGTGTTGCTTAAAACTTTGGCCGGTACAATTTCGGGCACGCTAACCGTACCTAATAATGCCAGCGGAAAAATACCTGTGGTGCTTATTATTGCCGGCTCAGGCCCGGTTGACCGTAATGGTAACAGTGCGAAACTCGGCCTGCAAACCAATGATTATTTGCTAATGGCAGAAGCCTTAGGCAAAAACGGCATCGCATCATTACGTTATGATAAGCGCATGGTTGGCGAAAGTACTACAATAGGTAAAGAAGATAACCTGCGTTTTGACGATTATGTGGACGATGCCATCGGCCTGATCAATCTGCTTAAGGAAGATAAGAGATTCTCAAAAATAATTGTGATGGGCCATAGCGAGGGTTCATTAATTGGTATACTGGCAACCAACGCGAGCGAAGGCAATGTAAACGCATTTATCTCGCTGGAAGGTGCAGGCAGGCCTGCTGAAGATGTTTTAAAAGAGCAAATGAAATCGCAGCCCGAATACCTGGCCAATGGGTTTCAAACTATACTTGATTCATTGCGCCGTGGTAAGCTCCAAAAAAATGTTGACCCTGCGCTGTACTTTATAGCACGCCCAAGCATACAAATGTATTTAATGAGCTGGTGCAGGTTCGACCCCCAGAAAGAGATCAAGCAATTAAAAATCCCGGTATTAATTGTTCAAGGCACTTCAGACCTGCAAGTAAAAATGATTGACGCCGATAAGCTAAAAAAAGGAAAATCATCAGCTACATTAACCGTAATACATGGCATGAACCATGTGCTGAAAGATGCGCCTGACGATAAAGATAAAAACCTGGCTACCTACAATCAGCCCAATTTACCGCTCAAACCCGAGCTGGTAACTGCCGTAATTGATTTTATAAAGGGGAAATAATCTTAAATTAATTTGTCATTTCGAACGAAGAGAGAAATCCATACACGGCCGCAGATCGCTTAGTTAAGATTTCTCTCTTCGTTCGAAATGACAATATTATTTTTAACTCTCTGATCTATAATTCCCTTGCAACCTGCGTATCACAATGATCTCGCTGATGTGGTAGGCCGTATGATCGGCTGCCTGGAGTGCTTCGCGTAATATGGTTTGCCCGCTGCCATGAGGGAGTTTTTTATAGATGTCTTCTTTTTTTATCAGGTCGATAAATTGCTCCAGGTCATCATCAATTTGCTTTAATGAATCGACCCAGGCCTTGTCATTTGCAGGAGCGGCTTCTTTAACCCAATAATCATCCGGCCATTTAGGCGATTGATGATCAGCATCTAAACAAAACTGTAGCATATCCCATTGTGCAATCCGAATGTGCTCAACTAATTGCCAAATACTGTAGGGCAGTTTATCAGGCGTATTACCGCGTGCATCGGCAGGTAAATTTGCTAATGCATCTTTTAAGCCAATGTGCGCATTGCCGCCTTTTAATAATTTTACCAGTTCGTCAACAACAATTTTATGTTCATTATTCATAGCTGTACTTTTTTTCCGAAGGTTATCGTTTTTAAATAGATAATCGCTTTTTTCGGTTAAATGTTCTAAGTTTATGCAACAAATCAACAACCATCTGCAATGATCAAAAGGCTCCTCTTATTTTTACTTTTTTCCACTACATTATTTTTAGGATGCAAAAAAGACGGGCAGGCACCCGAGGAAGCGAAAGGCAACGAAGCTTTTACAGGCTATGAAACTCATTTTTTAGAGGCGCTATGGAAAGTAGCGCCCGACCGTGCCGCGTCCGAAGGTTATCATAAATATGACAGCCTGCTGGTTATCCCTAACGAAAAAAGCAGGGATGCCATGATCAACTTTATCAAGATCCAAAATGACTCCATATCACGTTTCGAGATCACCAAGCTATCTGAAAGCAACCAGATGGATTACCATATCATGCAAAATGAGCTGGATTATTTAAACTGGCAGATCACGGTATTAAAGGCCTACGAGTGGAACCCTACCCATTACAATGCCATCGCCTCATTTGCCGAAATATTGAATGAGCATTATGCCCCCCTCGCCAAACGCCTGCGTAATTTTTATGAAAAGATGGCCAAACTGCCTGATTATTATAAAGAAGCCGAAAAGCAAATAAAAAACCCGGTAGTGGAGTTGACAGAACAAGCCATCGCGCAGCAAAATGGTGGTATAGCTATTATGGAAAAAGATTTTGCCGATTCGTTAAAGAAAACCAACATACCCAAAGCCGAGCAAAAGCAAATGACCGACCGGACCAAAATAGCTGTCGACGCGATAAACGGCTACATTACCTGGCTAAAAAATTTAAAGAACGACCATGCCCGCAGTTTCAGGTTAGGCAAAACTTTATACGAGGATAAATTTAAATACGAAACACAATCGGCCTTTAGCGCGCAGCAATTGTTTAACGCCGCCAACGAGCGTAAAAAACAGGTTCACCGCGAAATGGCGAAATTAAGCAGGCAGCTTTGGCCAAAATATTTCGGCCAAAAAGCTATACCAACCGACTCGCTGGATATGATTGGCCAGGTACTGGATAAGCTGTCGGAAAAACATACCACACCTGAGGAGTTTCAAGCAACCATACAAAAACAACTGCCTAAGCTATCGGCATTTGTTAAGGCAAAGGACCTGTTAACACTCGACCCATCAAAGCCTTTGCTGGTACGTTTACAGCCTGCTTATTTTGCCAGCCCTACTATCGGCTCTATGAGCTCACCGGGGCCGTATGACAAAAACGGAAATTCCTACTTTAATGTAGCCAGCCTTACAGGTATGCCTGCTGATAAAGCTGAAAGTTTGCTGCGCGAATACAACCAATACATGCTGCAAATACTCTGTATACATGAAGCCATACCCGGGCATTATGTACAGTTGGTTTACGCTAATAAATCGCCGAGCATGATCAAATCGATTTTTGGCAGCAACGCCATGATCGAAGGCTGGGCCGTTTACGGTGAGCAAATGATGCTGGATAATGGTTATGATGACGCGCCCGAAATGCGGCTAATGTGGTACAAATGGCACCTGCGCTCGGTTTGCAATACCATTTTAGATTATGCTGTACACAGTAACAACATGACCAAAGAACAGGCCATGACCTTGTTAACCCACGACGCGTTTCAGCAACAGGCCGAGGCCGAGGGTAAATGGAAACGGGTAAGCGTTACCAGCGTTCAGTTAGATAGCTATTATGATGGGTACAAAGAAATAATGGACCTGCGCGAAGCCTGGAAAACCAAAATGGCTGATAAATATAAGTTGAAAGATTTCAATGAAAAATTCCTGAGCTATGGCAGCGCCCCGGTTAAGTATATAAAATCAGCCATGATAGGCAACAAATAATAACGCTATGAAAAGAATTGTCCTGTTGCTAACCATGAGTTTCTTTGCCCTGAACATTTATGCGCAAAAAGAAGATTCGCTTTGGATAAGACAGCATTATATTAAGAAAGAACAATACATCCACATGCGCGATGGTATCAGGCTATACACCGTGATGTACATACCCACCGATGCAGCCGAAAAGCATCCAATATTAATGGTTCGTACCCCCTACTCAAGCGGTCCTTATGGCGCGGGGTGGATGCCGGCCTGGAAATCATATTTAAAGGAATATTTTAAAGAAGGCTACTGCTATGTAACGCAGGACGTTCGCGGCAAATATTTAAGCGAAGGTACATTTGAAGATATACGCCCTTATAATCCCAACAAAAAATCAAATAAAGATGTGGATGAAGCCAGCGATACTTATGATACTATTGACTGGCTGCTGAAAAACATCCCCAACAACAATGGCAAAGTAGGTGTGTTCGGCACTTCGTATCCAGGGTTTTATGCGGCTATGGCGGCGCTGAGCGGTCACCCGGCGTTAAAGGCCGTAAGCCCTCAGGCCCCCGTTACCGATTGGTTTATGGGTGATGATTTTCATCATAATGGCGCCTTCTTTGTTTCGGATGGCTTTGGCTTTTTTGTTCAGGGCGGCTTTGGCGCACCCAGGCCCAAACCTTCGCTAAGAGGCGGCAAGGGCATACCTCAACCCTTTAATAATGCTTACGACTATTACCTGAAAATGGGTAATGTAAACGCGTTAACCCCATTAGCGGGCGACAGCATCGCTTTCTGGAAAGACATGATGGCTCACCCCAATCTGGATAGCTGGTGGCTGGCCCGCAACGACAGGCAGTATACCAACTTCATTAACCCCGGCACCGCTACTTTAGAGGTAGGCGGGCTTTTTGATGCCGAAGATGCCTTTGGTACCTGGCACTTATATAAAGCCATTGATGCAAAAGCAAAAAACAAGAACCGGCTGGTAATAGGCCCCTGGTCGCACGGGCAATGGGGCGGTGGCAGCAAAGGCAATCGCCTGGGCCGTATAAAATTTGACAGCAATACCGGCGACTATTTTAAACAGAATTTAGAGATCCCATTTTTCAATTATTATTTAAAAGATAAAGGCCCGGATACGCTTGCGAAAGCGACCGTATTTTTTAGCGGCGAAAACAAATGGCACAGCTTTAAACAGTGGCCACCGGTTGGCGAAAAACCAACACCTTTATATTTAGGCGATGATCATAAATTATCGTTCTCAAAAAGTGCAACCGGAGCTGATAGTTATGTGAGTGACCCCGCTAACCCGGTGCCTTACACTGCGGGTATTCATAAAAACAGGACATCGGAGTATATGGTGGATGATCAGCGCTTTGTGCAAAACCGTAAAGATGTACTGACTTACGAAACCCCGGTATTAGATAAAGACATCACCCTGGCGGGCCCCTTAGTTGCCGACCTGTTTACCAGCATCAGCACTACCGATGCAGATTTTGTGGTAAAACTCATCGATGTTTTCCCATCAGGAAATGCTGATACCACCATGAACAATTACCAGATGCTGGTGCGCGGCGATATTATGCGTGGCCGCTACCGCAAAAGCTTTTCAAAACCCGAGGCTTTCGTGCCCGGCAAAGTAGCCGAGGTAAAATTTGAAACCAACGATATAGCGCACACCTTTAAAAAGGGGCACCGTATAATGGTACAGGTGCAAAGCTCATGGTTTCCGCTGGTTGACAGGAACCCGCAGCAGTTTGTAAATATTTATAAAGCAAACAATGCCGATTTTATAAAATCGACCATAAATGTACTACACAGCAAAATGTACCCAAGCTGTATTATTTTGCCGGTAGTACCATCGCTATAGAGTAAATGTAATAACAGTTGTCATTTCGAACGATAGTGAGAGATGACAAAAAATTTTAATTATTTGCTATGACAAATAAACATACCACCTGGCCCGAACTTGAATTTAGTAAACTAAAAGACACCATTGCCACCCTACAGCTATGGACGCAGATAGTAGGCAAAATCCGCCTTAAAAAATCGCCCTGGCTTAACCATTCATGGCACGTTACCTTATATGTATACCCAAGGGGGTTAACTACCCATAGCATCCCCAATGGAAATACCAGTTTCCAGCTTGATTTTGATTTTATAGCCCATCAATTAATTATTACCTGCAGCAGCGGCGATAAACAGGTGGTTGAATTATACCCGCGTACCGTAGCCAGCTTTTATAAAGAGGTGCTTGATAAACTGGCCATATTGAATATCGATGTAAGCATTTACGCCAAACCCAATGAGATTGACCCGGCCATTCCTTTTGCTGAGGATGAGGTGCATAAAAGCTACAACAAGGAACAGGTGACCGAGTTTTTTAAAGCCTTGTCAGCCATCGATCCGGTTTTTACCAAATTCAGGTCGCGGTTTAGCGGCAAGTGCAGCCCGGTGCATTTTTTCTGGGGAGCATTCGACCTGGCGGTTACCCGCTTTTCAGGTCGCCGTGCTCCATTGCACCCCGGCGGAGCACCCAATATGCCCGACGTGGTGATGCAGGAAGCTTACTCGCACGAGGTAAGCAGCTGTGGCTTTTGGCCCGGCAGCGAGCAGTTTCCGCACCCTGCATTTTACGCCTATTGCTACCCTACTCCTGCCGATTTTGGCAGTCAGCCGGTTAAACCTGCCGAGGCTTTTTACAGCACAGAAATGGGCGAGTTTTTTTTAAAATATGATGATGTGCGCACGGCAGCCGATCCTGAAAAAACACTGTTAGACTTTTTAGAGACCACCTATACAGCCGCGGCCAACACCGGTAACTGGGACAGGGCAGCGCTGGAGTGCGATTTTTCATGGCTGGAAAAACCATAATAAAGTTAACTTTACGGCACTAAATTATCACCTCAAATAAATGATCATTGTAATTCAGTGCCGTGACCAGATTGGTTTGGTAGGCGCCATTTCATCGGCATTAGCCAAACAGCAACTCAATATTATTTCGCTGCGCGAATATGTAGACAAAGTTGAAAACCTGTTTTTTATGCGCCTCGAGGTGGAAGAAACCAGTGATGCCGCCACGCTCGAAATACTGATAAAAGATATTTTGCCCGAAGGCGCGCAAATCACCATTAATCCCCTGCCCGAAAAAAAGATAGTAGTAATGGTAACCAAAGAATACCATTGCCTTACGGATATATTGATCCGCAATTTTTTTAATACACTTGGTGCTAAAGTAATGGCCGTAGTAGGCAACCACTTGGACCTACGGGATATTTGCGAACGCTTTTCAATGCCTTTCTTCCTGGTATCGCACGAGCAAAAAAGCAAACAGGAGTTTGAACAGCAGATCACAGCTGTTATTCAACAACATGAGCCCGATTATATTGTACTGGCTAAATTTATGCGCATACTTTCGCCGCAATTTGTGGCACAGTACCCTATGCGGGTCATCAATATCCATCATTCGTTTTTACCGGCTTTTGTGGGCGCCAGCCCCTACCGCCAGGCTTTTGAGCGTGGGGTGAAACTGATAGGCGCGACAGCGCACTTTGTATCGAACGAATTGGACGAAGGCCCCATCATCGCGCAGCAAATTATACCGGTTAACCACTCTTTTACGGTGACCGACATGGTAAAATCAGGCAAAGAAATTGAAACCGCTGTATTAGCTAAGGCGCTCAAAATGGTTTTTGAGGACCGGGTGTTTGTATATAATAATAAGACAGTGGTGTTTGAGTAGGTTTTGAGCGTTTGTCATTCTGAGCATAGCGAAGAATCTTGTAAGCGCGATAAGAAAACGCATAAGATTCTTCGCTATGCTCAGAATGACAGTATAATTTGTTACATTATCCACCCTCTGTCACCCACCCGTAATTTGCGTATTTGCATAACTGCACATCAGTACATTATCCGTACATTTGATATAATAATTAACTGACCCATTATGCTAAAAGGATTTTTCAATGTGCCTGTGCCGCACAACGAACCTGTATTAAATTATGCGCCGGGCAGCGCAGAACGAGCCGCGCTAACGGCCGCGTTAACTGATGCCCGCTCAAAAAAGATCGATATACCGATGTATATCGGCGATCAGGAGGTGCACACCGGCAAAAAAATGGAGATACGCCCTCCGCACGATCATCAACATTTACTGGCTAATTTTCCCGAAGGGGATAAAAGCACCGTTGAACAGGCTATTGCTGCCGCTTTGGCTGCTAAAGCCGACTGGGAAAACCTGCCCTGGGAGCAGCGTGCCGCAATTTTCTTAAAAGCTGCCGATCTGTTTGCCGGGCCATACCGTGCCAAAATAAATGCGGCTACCATGCTGGGGCAATCAAAAAATGCCTACCAGGCCGAGATAGACGCGGCTTGTGAATTGGTGGATTTTCTGCGCTTCAACGTGCATTACATGACCGAGATCTATGCGCAGCAGCCACCCATATCGCCAAAAGGTGTTTGGAACAGGGTTGAGCAACGCCCCTTAGAAGGCTTTATTTTTGCCTTAACGCCATTCAACTTTACAGCCATCGCGGGTAATTTACCTGCATCAGCCGCCATGATGGGCAATGTAGTGGTTTGGAAACCGGCTTATCCGCAAATATTGGCAGCAAATGTATTGATGCAGGTTTTCCGCGAAGCGGGATTGCCGCCGGGTGTAATTAACCTTATTTATGTTGACGGACCGGTTGCAGGCGAGGTAATATTTAATCACCCTGATTTTGCGGGCATACACTTTACCGGGTCGACCGCGGTGTTCCAAAATATCTGGCAAACTATTGGTACCAATATTCATAAATACAAAACCTACCCGCGCATTGTAGGCGAAACCGGCGGTAAAGACTTTGTACTGGCCCACTCAAGCGCTGATGCCGATGTGGTAAGCACCGCGTTGGTTCGTGGCGCGTTCGAGTACCAGGGGCAAAAATGCTCAGCCGCTTCAAGGGCTTATATTCCGGCCTCTTTATGGCCGGCGGTTAAAGAAAACATGAAGCGAGATATGGCCACCTTTAAAATGGGACCAACCGAAGATTTCAGCAACTTTATTAACGCGGTTATTACCGAAGTATCCTTTGATAAACTGGCAAGATATATTGATGCCGCTAAAGCGGATAAAGAGGTAGAAATAGTAGCAGGCGGCAATTACGATAAAAGCAAAGGCTGGTTTATTGAGCCTACTGTAATTAAAGTGAACGATCCGTTTTACGTAACCATGTGTACCGAATTGTTTGGGCCGGTATTAACGGTTTATGTTTATGAAGATGGCAAGTTTGATGAGATTATGGACATTGTAGATAAAACATCTATCTATGCCCTTACAGGCAGCATTATAGCACAAGACCGTTATGCTACTGCTAAAGCTACCCAACGTTTACGCAACGCAGCAGGCAATTTTTATATTAACGATAAACCTACGGGAGCGGTAGTTGGTCAGCAGCCGTTTGGCGGCGCCAGGGGATCGGGCACTAATGATAAAGCCGGATCAATGATCAACCTGCTGCGCTGGGTATCGCCACGAACTATTAAAGAAACCTTTGATCCGCCGAAGGATTACAGGTACCCATTTTTAGGATAATCATAAAGCAATAAAAAAGGCGATAGTTAAATACTATCGCCTTTTTGTTTAATTATATTCCTTTTTAATGGGTTGGGGAGCTGAATTTGAACACATTAGCCATGTTGGCGTTATCATAGGCGCTAACTTCCATGTCGGTTATGATGCCGGTATTTAAACTGTACACCCAGCCATGTACACCCAACGTTTGGCCGTTAAGCCAGGCATTTTGCACGATGGAGGTTTTACACAAATTGTGTACGTTCTCTATCACATTTAGTTCAACCAGTCTTTCGGCGCGCGCGGTTTCGTTTGCTATCGCGTCAAGCTCAGGCGCGTGTAAACGGTATACATCTTTAATATGACGCAGCCAGTTATCAATTAAACCAAACTCCTGGTTACCCATGGCAGCCGCCACGCCACCGCAGCCATAATGACCGGTTACTATAACGTGTTTCACCTTTAACACATTCACCGCATAATCCAGTACCGAAAGCATGTTCATATCGGTATGTATTACCATATTGGCAATATTACGGTGTACGAATACCTCGCCTGGTTTGGTATTAGTGATCTGGTTGGCCGGTACGCGGCTATCGGCGCAGCCTATCCACAATATAGGTGGGGTTTGGCCCTTTGCCAGGGTCGAAAAAAATTCAGGGTCAGCCTTTAAAGCATTTTCTACAAACTGTTTGTTGCCCTCAAGCAGGCTGTTATACAGGCTATCGTTATCTTCTTTTTTAGCGCACATTATTTTTCAAAAAGGGTTTGGTTAATCAGCGAAAGTAAACATCCATACGGATAGTCGTGTAAAACAATTGTTAATTTTTACAGGGCAAATATAAGCAATAGAATATTGTTAAGTTAATTCCCCTCTTGAGAGGGGGCGTGTCGGATAGTGCGGCTGCAGGGGTGTGTTCTTTACGCTTTTAACCTGATTACTTTTTAGCTAATAATCACTATTTTTATCAGCAACACTTATAAACTACACTGTGGATCATAAAATAAAGCAATTAAAACATAAACGTGAGGAGGCATTAGCCGGCGGCGGCGCGGCCCGCGTTGAAAGTCAGCATAAAAAAGGGAAACTGACTGCCCGCGAGCGTCTGCATTTTTTAATGGATGATGGTTCGTTTCAGGAGATCGGCATGCTGGTTACCCACCGCTCAACCGATTTTGGCATGGATACCGAAAAATATCCGGGCGATGGCGTAGTGACAGGATACGGCACCATAAACGGCAGGCTCACCTATGTTTACTCGCAGGATTTTACCGTGTTTGGTGGTTCGTTATCAGAAACACATGCCGAAAAAATCTGTAAGATCATGGAACTGGCCCTTAAAAACGGTGCTCCGCTGGTAGGGTTAAATGATTCAGGTGGCGCGCGAATACAGGAAGGTGTGGTATCATTAGGAGGTTACGCCGATATTTTTTACCGTAATACCATGGCATCAGGTGTGGTACCACAGCTGTCGGCCATTATGGGGCCCTGCGCGGGTGGCGCGGTGTATTCGCCCGCCATTACTGATTTTATTTTGATGGTTGAGCATACTTCGTACATGTTTGTAACGGGCCCTAACGTGGTAAAAACGGTTACCCATGAGGTAGTTACTTCCGAAGAATTAGGCGGTGCTAATACCCATGCCAGTAAATCGGGCGTTACGCATTTTGCCTGTGCTAATGAGATAGAAGCCATTCAGCATATTAAAAAGTTATTGAGCTACATGCCGCAAAACTGCGAAAGCAAACCTGCGGCATTACCTTACGAGGCTATCAACGAATTACGCCCCGAGCTGAATACCATATTACCCGAAGCCGCCTTACAGCCCTACGACGCACGGGAAATTATTAACCAGGTGATCGACGCGGACTCGTTTTTAGAAGTACATAAAGATTTTGCCGAAAATATAGTAGTGGGCTTTGCACGCCTGGCAGGTAAAAGTATAGGCATTGTAGCCAATCAGCCGGCATTTTTGGCGGGAGTGCTTGACCGTCATGCTTCTGTTAAGGCAGCGCGTTTTGTGCGTTTTTGTGACAGCTTTAATGTTCCGCTGCTGGTTTTTGAAGATGTGCCGGGCTTTTTACCAGGCACCGACCAGGAGTGGAATGCCATCATAACCAATGGTGCCAAGCTGCTGTATGCTTTTTGTGAAGCTACCGTTCCGCGTATTACAGTGATTACCCGCAAAGCCTATGGCGGCGCTTATGATGTGATGAATTCCAAACACATTGGTGCCGATATGAACTTTGCCTGGCCATCGGCCGAGATTGCTGTAATGGGTGCCAAAGGTGCTGCCGAAATCATTTTTAAACGCGAGATCGGCTCTGCAGAAGATAAAGAAGCCAAATGGAAGGAAAAAGAGCAGCTATACAGCGATACTTTTGCCACCCCCTATCGCGCTGCCGAACGCGGCTTTATAGACGAAGTGATAGAGCCTGCAGAAACCCGGTTAAAACTTATCCACGCCTTTAAAATGCTGGAGAATAAAGTAGTAAATAACCCGAGGAAAAAACATGGGAATATACCGTTGTAAGTAAACTACGCAAAAGAGAAGGCCTCGCGCGATTCCTTCCCTACGGGAGGGAATCGCACTGCCCCCTGAATCAAGAAGCATAGAAATATATCTACTACTGATTTTCCGTTTACTCTTCAATAACTATCTGCGATTGCTGCACACCCAATTCTTTCAGATATTTAACCATCGCATCAACAAAAGCATCGGGGCCGCATATATAATAATTTGACTGGCCGTGCACATATTTTTCAAGCAGCTCTCGATCAATGGTTTGTGCTTTTGTGCCGGGTAATTCAGGATGAGATATAATATTAATAAAATTCGGGCCGAGCATATTGCTTAGCTCATCTTTTAAGATGATATCCCCCTCGGTATGATTGGCAAAAAGCAGTGTGTTATCTTCCAGTTTACCATCCATTTTTAATTGCCTTAAAATGGAAACGAACGGTGTAATACCGGCACCACCCGCTATAAACAAACCCGGTTCTTTATAATTGATCGCACCAAAAACATCATGAACAATCAATTCATCGCCCGGCTCAATTTTACCTAATTTGTTGGTAACCCCGTCATGATCGGTATATATTTTGATCATGAACTCTAAGTTGGGCGCACTGTTAACGCAGGTAAAAGTAAAGGGCCTAAGCTCATTTTCAAGCGCCGGTTTATTTATAGATACATCAGTTGCCTGGCCCGATATAAAATCATAATTGGCAGGGCGTTCCACAACAAAGTGTTTTACGTTGTGCGTAACATATTCCGTTTTTAAAACTTTTACTTTGTGCATGTTTCTTTTTATAGGTTAGCGTTCAAATGCGCCTAAAGGGTTACAATTTATTACATTCATTAACAAACCATTTATCTTTATGTTTAAATGATCCATATTGAACAAATACGCCCCGAACTTACCTGGCGCGTGCGGCAGCGGGTAATGTATCCTGATAAACATTTTTCTGAAATGCAAATGGACGAGGATAACAACGGCTATCATTTTGGCGCTTTTAAGGATGAGTATCTGGTGGCTGTAGTTTCGTTGTTTCAAAATGGCAGCGATTTTCAGTTTCGTAAGTTTGCTGTGGATGTTGAGGTGCAACACATGGGCATTGGTACAGCCTTATTAAATCACCTTACCAATTTTGCAGTAACTGAGGGTGCCAAACTATTATGGTGCAATGCCCGTGTTGAGGCCATAGGCTTTTACCTTAAATTCGGGTTTGTACAAACCGGTAAACTGTTTTCAAAAGGTGGCTTTAATTACGAGATCATGGAAAAGATCATCATCCACGAAATGAGCGAAAACACTACTAATTAAGCTTTTTACTTTCAGCTTTAAAACGCTTTATTATATTTGCGATGGTCAGTTAAAAGGGCCTGATAGAAAAGTATGTCGAAGAAAAAATCTGATAAGCAAGAACACGTTGCTATTGTAAATAACAAATCGCTTTCATTCCTTGAAAAATATATAAATAACCCCTCGCCTACCGGTTTTGAGTGGAAGGGCCAGGAGCTATGGCTGGATTATATTAAACCTTATGTTGACGATCATTACGTTGACAATTATGGCACCGCAGTAGCCATCATCAACCCAAAAGCCGAGTACAAGGTTGTTATTGAGGCACATGCCGACGAGATATCATGGTTTGTAAATTATATTACTGCCGATGGCTTGATCTACGTTATCCGCAACGGCGGATCTGATCATCAGATAGCGCCTTCAAAACGCGTGAACATTCATACCGATAAAGGCGTTGTAAAAGCTGTTTTTGGCTGGCCTGCTATACACACCCGTTTAGGCGGCGAAAAAGAAGAAGCGCCATCATTAAAAAACATTTTTTTGGATTGCGGCTGTACATCAAAGGATGAGGTTGAAAAGTTGGGCATTCATGTAGGTTGTGTAATTACTTATGAGGATGAGTTTATTCTGTTAAACGACCGCTACTATGTTGGCCGCGCGTTGGATAACCGTGCCGGTGGCTTTATGATTGCCGAGGTGGCACGCTTGCTTAAAGAAAACAAAAAGAAACTGCCATTTGGCTTATACATTGTAAACGCGGTGCAGGAAGAAATTGGCCTGCGCGGCGCCGAAATGATTGCCCATCGCATTAAGCCAAATGTGGCTATTGTGACTGATGTTACCCATGATACACAAACCCCAATGATCAGCAAAATAACCCAGGGCGACCTGGCCTGTGGTCGCGGCCCTGTGGTGTCATATGCTCCGGCGGTACAGAATAATCTGAACAAGTTGCTGATAGAAACTGCCGAAAAAGAGCATATTCCTTTTCAGCGCCAGGCTTCATCACGGTCAACGGGTACAGATACCGATGCCTTTGCCTATTCTAACGATGGGGTGCCGTCGGCATTGATATCATTACCGCTGCGTTACATGCACACTACGGTTGAGATGATACATAAAGAAGATGTTGACAATGTGATACGTTTGATATACGAGGTATTGCTGAACATTAAAGACGGACAGGACTTTAGATATATTAAGTAAACATTATTTTAATTTTATCGTTTAAGGTTACTTAAACTACTATTAATAATAAACACTGATATTTAAAAAGTAATTCATCTTAATAAAATTATGAAACCCACCCTATTAATTTTGGCCGCTGGTATGGCCAGCCGTTACGGAAGCATGAAACAAATTGACGGTTTTGGCCCAAACGGAGAAACCATTATTGATTACTCTATTCACGATGCCATTAAAGCAGGTTTTGGAAAGATAAGCTTCATTATACGCGAAGAATTTGTTGATTCATTCAAATCTATCTTCGAACCAAAACTGAACGGCAAAGTTGAAACTGATTATATTTTCCAAAATTTCGATCTGAAACCTTTTGGTATTGATAAAACCATTGAGCGTGCAAAACCATGGGGAACTGCACACGCGGTATTATCTGCCCGTAACCAGGTTAAAGAACCTTTTTGCGTGATTAACGCGGATGACTATTATGGCTATGATGCTTTCGAGAAAATGGTTAAATTTTTAACTACCGAAGCTACCGACAGCCAGTACTCATTAGTTGGTTACCAGATCGATAAAACTTTGTCTGACTATGGTTCAGTATCGCGCGGTGTGTGCGAGGTGAACGAAAAAGGTGATATGACCGAAGTGAATGAACGTACCGAAGTTTATTTTAAAGAAGATGGCAGCGTTGCTTATAAAGACGCTACCGGCGAGCACCCGTTACCAAATGACAAACGTGTATCCATGAACTTCTGGGGCTTTACTCCTGCCGTGTTTGAGCAAAGTTTACCCATGTTCCAGCGTTTTGTAGAGGCTAACGAAAACAACCCTAAGGCCGAGTTCTTTATCCCTTTAGTGGCCGACGAGCTGATAAAAAGCGGTACCGCCGCGTTTAAAGTGATCCCAACCGCATCAAAATGGTTTGGTGTTACTTATAAAGAAGATAAGCCAATCGTGCAAAAATCAATTTCTGCATTGGTTGAGAACGGAACTTATCCGGCTAACCTTTGGAGCTAAATAACTTATTCAGACTTACGAAGTTTTAAAACTTCGTAAGTCTGGTTCAACATATTGACTCTAATATTAATCCCGCCCTGTGCGGGATTTTTTTGTTTATTATAATCGGCCTATTGTATAACTAAAATATTAGTTTTATTTTACACTAAGTTTTAGTTATGAACTATATGAAAAGAATAATCAGCATTTGGTTTATCGGGGGATTATTGTTCACCGGAAAAATAAACGCCCAAAAAATTAAAATAAATATTGTAGCTACCGGCTATAACGGTGATGTATCGGTATTTGATCCGGCAGTGAATTACGACCCAGGTAATTTTATTTCATTTATCCATTTAGATAAAAATGGAACAGGAACTTACGCCACCGATTCGTCCAAACCAAGATATTTAAACTTTAGTTTCAGGTTGCCGTCTGGCGCATATCCCCAATATATACTTTATCTATCACCGGGCGACGATCTTTTATTTAAAATTAATTTCACTAACAAAGTGCCTGTTATAAGTGTATCAGGAAAAGGGGCTAATAACAATCAACCTGAAATATTCGCGCTTACTAGCATAAACCTGGATAAGTTTAAACAGGATAATTTGCCCCACCGGATGATAGCAGCTATAAGAAATCAGGAAGAGCGTAACAATGTCATTTTAAAACAGTATATCAAAAAATACAATCCATCAATTGGTTTTATTAACAACGCGCGGCTCAATTGCCAATATTTTGCGTTAAGCAGCTATTATGAATTTTCTTATTTCAAATTTCACACACTTGAAAACAGCACTGATCTTAAAAAATGGCAAAGAATTAAGGATAGTTTACTTATTAAACATCCTATTAACAACGCTGGCGCTTTAACATCTTTTAACTACGAACATTTAACAGATTATTTTCAAATCCAGGAACCTCCCCTTTTAATGAGCCAGGCAAAGTTGTCGCCAAAAAACTTTTACAGAGACTGGTATCATACCACAATTAATAAAGGAGAAAAAATATACACCAGCGAAAACAGAAACCTTTTTATTGAAAGGATGATCAATAAATATTTCAGCGGGAAAGCCGCAGAACTGGTATATGCGCAAATGTTCAGGTTTCAGTTGCACCTGCATCATTATGATGATCTTGACCTCGTATTTACACATTTTAAACACAAATATCCTTCAAGTAGCTATATCCCGGTATTTAAAAATATGATGAGCAAAATAGCCGCTCAAAAAACACAGAAGTTAAACAACAAAATGGTGTTTGTTACCGGCAATGGCACCCAGTTAAATACGTTGGAAGATGTAATACATTTAATGAAAGGGAAAACAGTTTTTGTGGATATGTGGGGTACATGGTGTGGCCCATGCCGGGCAGAACTTGAAAAATTTACGCCGCAAATCAGAGATCATTTTAAGGGCAAAAATATTACGTTTTTGTATATCGCTAATAAAGACATTGGCCATCCGGAAGAATGGAAAAAAGTGATTGCTTATCAGAAAATAGAGGGCACGCATATATTAGCTAATAACAATCTGGATAAAGATATTATGAACAAAGTGAAAAGCACCAGTTATCCAACACATTTTCTTATTAAAAAAGACGGCTCTTTCAAAAAAATAAAAACACAGGACGAATCAAACACACAACAGGTTATCAAGGAAATAGAAGCAGAAATGTAATATACCAAGACTTACGAATTTTAAAAACTTTGTAAGTATGAACGTCGTTACCGGGTAAAACGACAGTTATTAATCATTTTGTTTTACAGTCAATGATCGCAGATAAATAAACCCGCCTACCCCCGCTATTGCAGAAGCTATTAAAATAGCAAACTTCGCCTCAATATCATACGCTGAGTTGCCAAAAGACAATAACGAAATAAATATCGACATGGTAAAGCCAATACCGGCCAATAAACCCATACCTGCAATATATTTCCAGGTGATCGATTCAGGCAGTGAACCTATTTTTGATTTTACTGACAGCCATGCAAAAAGCATCACGCCTGCCGGTTTGCCAATTAATAAACCTAAAATTATTCCAAGCCCCAAAGTGTTTATGACACCGGACATCATACCTGCCTCGAAATGAATATTGGTATTAGCCAGTGCAAACAGCGGCATAATGATAAAGTTTACCGGTGTGGTTAGGCTGTGCGCTGCTTTGTCTACCAGCGAACCGCTTTTAGAATTTGTGGGTATGGTTAATGCAGTCAATACTCCGGCAATGGTGGCATGTATTCCCGAGTGATGGATAAAATACCATAATACCACGCCCGGGATAATATAAAAAGCAAGATGCTTTACGCCTAATTTGTTCATCAGCAATAGTAACAGGAAAATGCTCAGGCTGATCAGCAGGTAAAGCCAATGCAGCGCAGCCGAGTAAAATACGGCAATAACGATAATAGCCAACAGATCATCGACCACAGCCAAGGTAGATAGCAATACCTTTAATGCAGGCGGTATGGATTTGCCTAACAGTGCCAGCACACCTAATGCAAATGCGATATCGGTAGCCATTGGGATTGCCCAGCCTTTTGCCGTGACCTCACCAAAGTTGAGCACTGTAAATATAATAGCAGGAATAATAGCCCCGCCAACGGCCGCTAATATAGGTACGGCGGCGATTTTAAAGTCGGATAAATGACCATCTATGATCTCTTTTTTTATCTCCAGGCCTATCAAAAAAAAGAAAATAGCCATCAGGCCGTCATTGATCCAGTTCAGTACTGAATATTTTAAATGAATACTGTTTGATTCAATCCCAAACTGTAGATCGAGCAACTTTTTAAAACCTTCGTTAGCTGATGAGTTTGCAACAAGCAAAGAAATAAGTACACATGTGATCAGGATCACACCGCTCGCCTGTTCGGACCGGATAAATTTAAAAAAATTTTGACTGACGGGTTTTATCATATTGGGTAGGTGTCTTAAATATACAAAGCTTTTAAGAACTTTATGCATCTTCCATCTATTCTCATCTTTCCCAAACTAAAAAATCGATATTACTGTTCTATAACCATGCAGTTAGAAATATTAGGAAATGCCGAAACCGTTACCGAACAAAACGGTGCTTTATTAATAACCACTCCACAAGCCGAGGCTCGGGTATTTGTTTACAGCCCAACTGTTATCCGGGTTTGTATCAGCAAGAATTTTGATGCCGATGATGAATCCTTCGCGGCAATTGAAAAACCACTGGATGAGTTCACCTGGCAAAAGCTGGACGATAGTATCGAGCTTACTACATCGGCTTTAAAATTGGTCATTAACTTAAAGCCGCTGCGTTTTAATTTTTTTACTGCGGATGGTAAAGCGTTGAGCGAAGATGATCCGCGCTTTGGCACCAACTGGCAGACTGAGCGGGTAATTAATTACCGCAAATTATACGCGGATGAAAAGTTTATCGGTCTTGGCGAAAAGCATGGCGATTTGAATCGCCGCGGATGCAACTTTGTGAACTGGAACACTGATGCATCCGAGCATACTATTAAGGACGATCCTCTATATAAAACCTTTCCTTTCTTTATTGGCCTGCATAGCAGATTAACCTACGGGCTGTTTTTTGACAACACGCATAAAAGCTATTTCGACTTTGGCGCCACTACCGATGAGCAAATGAGTTGGTTCGGTGCTGATGGCGGCGACATGAACTATTACTTTTTCGGCGCGCAGGGTATCCGTAATATTTTAAAGGATTATACCTGGCTTACCGGCCGTATGGAGATGCCGCCCTTGTGGAGCCTAGGCTACCAGCAATGCCGCTGGAGTTATATGAGCGCTAATGAAGTATTGGAAGTGGCTACCAAATTCAGAGAAAAGAATATCCCCGCCGATGTGATTTACTGCGACATTGATTACATGGATGGCTTTAAAATTTTCACCTGGAATAAAGAAACTTTTCCCGACCCAAAAGGAATGATCGACAAATTGAAAGCGATAGATTTCCGTTTGGTGACCATCGTTGATCCGGGTATTAAAATTGAAGAAGGCTACCAGGAATATGATGAAGGTATCGAAAAAAATTATTTTGCTACCTACCCCAACGGCGAGTTATATACCGCCAGCGTATGGCCGGGGCGTTGCCATTTTCCCGACTTTTTGAACGAGAAAGTCCGCAACTGGTGGGGTCGTGCCTTTACGGCTTTGACCGACCCAGGCGTGGCCGGTTTCTGGAATGACATGAACGAACCTGCCGCCTGGGGACAAAACATGCCCTGGCTGGTAAAATTCGGCGATCGATTTATGCCCGAGATCCGTAATGTTTACGGCATGCAGATGGCTCGTGGCACCTATAATGGCACCAAAGCCATTTTAAAAGACACACGCCCATTTGTACTCACACGTGCTGCATATAGCGGCACGCAGCGCTATTCGGCGGTGTGGACGGGTGATAACTCGGCTACTGATGAGCACCTATTGTTCGGCCAGCGTTTGGTGAATAGTTTGGGGTTAACCGGCATGTCATTGATCGGGGTTGATATTGGCGGCTTTATGGGTAACCCTACACCCGAACTGATGGTTCGCTGGAACTCGCTGGGCGTTTACACACCGATGTTTCGTAACCACTCGGCAAAGGGCATGGTAATGCGCGAGCCCTGGGAATGGGGCGATGATAATGAAGCCATCATTAAAAAAGATATTGAGCAGCGTTATAAACTACTGCCTTATATTTACTCGGGCTTTTATCAATCGCATCAAACCGGTTTACCTTTAAGCCGCACACTGGCTATTGATTATACGGAAGATGAAAATGTTTTCGACACCAAATATCAAAACCAGTTTTTATTTGGCGATGCGTTATTGGTGGCCCCTGTCATCAGCACTGCCAAAACAGCGGAGGTTTATTTACCCGAAGGCAATTGGTATCGCCTAAGCAGCGATGAACTATTTAAAGGCGGTAAAGCAGTTACAGTCGATGCGCCATTAACAGACCTGCCGGTATTTGTAAAAGCCGGTGCTATCATCCCCATGCAAAATGTGATACAAAGCACCAATGAGGCTAGCGACGGTATTCTGCTACTACATATCTGGAATGGTGATACAACCAACACGTTTGTTTATTATGAGGATGACGGCACATCCTACAATTACCAAAACGGCGCTTATTATGAGCGAACCATTAGCTTTGATCCACAGAAAAAGTCAATAATCTTATCAGCTATTGAAGGAACATTTTCATCTAAATACAACAAGTTAAAAATTGTGCTGCATGGATTTGGAGATGTTAAGCTGGCCCAAGATGAATTAGTGAATGATAGTGGTGAGCTAGTGATTAACTATTAATTATCACCTTCTCTCCCTAAGCGTCATTGCGAGCGAGGAACGAGCGTGGCAATGACGCTTAGGTTATAAAACAAAAAGGCCCGATCCGGAAATCCGGATCGGGCCTTTTTGTTATTATGTTCTGAATTATTTACTGTCGTCTTTTACTTCTTCAAAGTCAACGTCAGTCACAGTGTCAGAGTGATCTTGCGGACCTGCACCGGCACCCTGCTCTTGTCCACCAAATGGATTTTCAGCACCCGGTTGTTG
>DATJJI010000157.1:0-9088 GCA_035492275.1 Mucilaginibacter sp. | reverse complement strand
CCCGATGTAATATTTAAAACCGGTTTAACTTATCGCCATAAAAAATTCTCGGCCAGTTACCAGGTGGCCTACACCAGTCAGCAGTTTGGCGATGCTACTAACGCCACCACACCTACAGCCGACGCCGTAATAGGTTTAATACCAGCTTATACTATTATGGACCTGAGCACCGAGTACAAGATAAATAAAACATTTACGCTGCAGGGCACGGTAAATAACCTGGCGGATAGCCGTTATTTTACCCGCCGCGCAGAAAGCTATCCAGGCCCGGGCATTATCCCTGCCGATGCGCGCAGCTATTACCTGACATTGCAGATCAAACTGTAAAAAATAAGGTGAGTTATACAAGGCCGGTCAAAAAAAGACCGGTCTTTTTTATAAAAAGAAAAAAGCTTATCGGGATAGGTTATATAACCTCGTCTTCACCCTCAAATATCACTGCGATTCCCAATGGCTCAAATAAGATCTCCCCGTTCTCTGTGTCAAGATTCTCATCTTCACATAGGCTCTTTAAAATAAGAGCTTGGGTGTCATGATTACTGTGCATTGTTTTCATAGTTCGGTATATGTACGTAAACGTGCTGCTTAAGGTTTGTATTATAATTAAATACAAACAAAAAACTTATTAACACTGTACGTGTCTAATTAACAGGTAGTTCCAAAGTTTAAGTCTGAGCGAAAATACAACTATTATTCATTTATCCAAAAAGAAAATATAGCTTATTGGTTAAATTGTTACAGCAACATACTAACATTAGTTAGTACCAGCTATAAGCCTTAATTTAGCTTTATGAATATTTTGGTTGCCCCCAATGCCTTTAAAAATGCCCTTAACGCGCAGGACGCCGCGCAGGCTATAGCCGAAGGTTTTAAACAAAGCGGTTTGTCGTGTTCCTGCACTTTATTCCCGGTAGGCGACGGTGGCGATGGTACAGGCAGCCTGATCATTGAACATTTAAAGGGCACAGTTATTAACGCGCGGGTTCAGGATGCATTAGGGCGCGAAATAACATCGGGTTTTGGATTAATTGATGATGGCCGCACGGCAGTTATAGAAATGGCCGACGCGTCGGGCATGCGGTTGTTAAAAACAGATGAACTGAACCCTATGCAAACCAGCACCTACGGTACCGGCCAACTGATAAAACAGGCGTTAGATAAAGGGATCACAAAGTTGATCATTGGTATGGGCGGCTCGGCAACAGTTGATGGCGGGGCGGGGATATTGAGCGCATTGGGCGTTCGTTTTTTAAATGCGGATGGAAAAGAATTAAAGCCTATACCCGCTGAACTAATGTATCTGGCGCAAATTGATACTTCAAACCTGGATGAACGCGCGTTGAAATGCGAGATCATTATTTTATGCGATGTAGACAATAAACTTTTGGGCGATGAAGGCGCGGCTGCCGTTTTTGGTCCGCAGAAAGGGGCGACACCGGCCGACGTGGTAAAGCTGGATGCCATGCTTGCCAAATTTGCCGCTATAACCCTGCAGCATACCGGAATTGATATTACCGGCATAAAGCACAGCGGTACCGCCGGCGGTGCAGCGGCTGGATTGTATAGTTTTTTGAACGCTAAATTAGTTGCGGGCGCGTACCAATTTTTAGAGATCACCAGTTTTAGTACCGCATTACAGGCTGCCGACCTGGTGGTAACAGGCGAGGGCAGTATTGATGAACAGACCCTGCACGGGAAAGCTCCGGCGGCTGTCGCCGATCTGGCCAGGCAAAAAGGCTTGCCCGTTATTGGCCTGGCAGGCAAGGTGCCGTTAAAAGACTATCTAATTTTAAACCAATACTTTAATGTACTGCTTGCCATTGGAAACGCCCCCCAGGATTTACCATCAGCATTAAAAAACACACGTGATAACCTGGTACGTATGGCTTGTGAAACAGGCCGTATCCTGGCCCTTAAACACGGCTAATTCGCTCATTTTTAGCTATTTTGTTCATTTTTACTAAGCGCCTTATTTTGTTACGAAGTGTTTAATGGCATGTTAATTGGGCGTTAAGCGTGCACCTTATCGCTCTTTATTTTATTATAGTTATTTGAAATGAAAAATTAACATTTACCTATTTAAAAGTATTAGCATGATACCGGCAACGATTAGCAGAAACCATTACTTTTTTAAAATAAACCATATTACCCGCGAGGCTTATAACAAATACATTTATGGGATAAGCTTAAATAATGTGAGTTATTTTTTAAGTAAAACGGTGGGCAGTAATAACAGCGTGCAATTGGATACCAACCCGCCACTTGATAAGAACACCATTCAGGAGATCAATAACGTTTTAAAAGAAATTGAACCAAAACTTGACGAACCTCCTTCGTCCACAATGGCGATCAACACCTTTAATTTCATCAGCTGGTTAAAAAACCACATGCCCGGGTTGCATAAAGCTACCCTGTAAAATAACCAGCAAAAAGCCGGCCTGATGAGGGGCCGGCTTTTTTTGCAGCTCATTTTACTGTACGCCCCATTTTTTATTAGGCTGAGGCCCCATTACCAACTCAAGCGTGCCGCCTTTTATAATTTGCTGATGGTCGATATGACATTTGTTATAAGCCTTACCATTCAGTTTAGCCGATTGTATATACACGTTTTGCGGCGAGTTGCCTTTAGCTATAACCGTGAATGTTTTACCTGTTGCACCGGCGCGCAGACTAACCGTATTAAAGGTCGGACTGAATATTTCGTAACGGGTATCGCCAGGGCAAGCCTGGTGCAGGCCGCTGGCTGCCAAAACATACCATGCCGACATTTGTCCGACATCCTCATTGCCCACTAAACCTTCAACACCATCATGGTAAGCGTTTTCGCAAACTTTGCGTACCCATTTCTGGGTTAGCCACGGTGTGCCCAGGCGATTAAACAAAAAAGGTACCAGGTGTACCGGCTCGTTAGCCTGGTTGTAGTAGTTGTTCCAGGTAAAATTGTCGGGAGTTTTTTCAAAGAAATCGTTCAGGTCGGCAATGGTTTTTTCTTTACCGCCCATCATGGCTGCCATACCATCCACATCGTGCGGAACAAACCAACCCTGTTGTATAGGGTTACTTTCGGTGGTGCCATAATCCTGTTGCAGGCGGCCGTTCTTTGGCCATGGCCTCCAGGTGCCGTCGGCATTTTTAGGGCGGAACCAGCCTTTTTCAGCATCGAATATCTGGTGGTAGGTCTGCGAGCGATCGGCATACAGTTTCACATCATCCGGATGGTTGAGCCAGGTAGCCAGTTTCGACATGCACCATTCATCAAAACAATACTCCAGCGTTGCCGAAATATCCATAGCACGGGGCTTAGGTGTGTTGCCAAATTTTTCGCTGGTATTGCGAGCGTACTGATAAGCTTTTTGCTGATCAAAATTACGGATACCTTTATTATAAGCATCCGTCATCACTACTATGGCAGGGTTGCCGTTCATGCAGCCCGAGTAAGCGTTTAATAGTTCCCAGCGCTCCAGGTAATGCTCGCCGCTTTGGTCGGCCAGCTCAACTAACGAGTTCACCATATCGCTCACAATAGCCGGGTTGATGATAGATTGCAGCGGGAACTGGCTCCTGAAAACATCCCAGCCGCTAAATATAGTGCGCTTAACAAATTTATCGGTATGATGTACCTTGCCATCACCGCCTGGGTAATTGCCGTTAATATCATTCGCGCTCCGCGGATCGATCATGGTATGATACAGCGCGGTGTAGAACACCTTTTTTTGTTCCTCCGTTCCGCCGGTTATTTTTATGGCCGATAGTGCTTTGTTCCACAAGGCTTTGGTATGGGTAACCACGCCGTTAAAATCCCAGTCCGGTATCTCCTGCTGCAGGTTTTGTTTAGCGCCTTCGATGTTTGAGTACGAAATGCCCGATTTCATCAACACCACCTCTTTATCATTAGTGGCAAATTCAGTATAAAAGCCCAGGTGCTTGCCCTGTTCTTCCTTAAAATTCGGAATAATGCGCGATTTAGCTACAATGGAATCATATTTTAAGCTGGTCACACTTTCGCGCCTTCTTGATATCCCGTCAGGAATCTCGGCGCTCCAAACGCCATAATTTTTTAGCGGTTGGCTAAACTGCGCATAAAAATATACGGTATAATTAGCCTTACCTGCGCCATCACCCCAGCCACCGCCATCAGGGGTGCATTTCATCCAGCCTTCGATGGTATGGTCATCAACCACTTTAATATACTGCTCGGTCGAGGTACCGCCTACCCGGCGGGCAAGGTCAATCTGTATGCGTGATTGTTTGTTTTCGGGAAAGGTAAATTTCAGGATGCCACTGTGCGGTGCAGCAGCCAATTCGGCACGTACGTTATAGTCGGTAAGCGTGGCGGCATAGTAACCCGCCTTAGCTACCTCATCGTTTTTGCTGTAATGTGAGCGATAGCCCGGCAATTGCGGATGCCTGCCTGCAACCATGTGCAGCGGCCCGGTTGTAGGCGTCACTAAAAAGTTGCCCAGGTCGCCGTACCAGCCAATGCCACTCATTTGGGTAAAGGCAAAGCCTTCAATGTTTTCCATTTCGTAGCTGTAGCCCGGGCCGTTATCGCCGCCGGTTATGGTATTGGGGTTTAGCTGCACCATGCCAAATGGCGTAGTAGCGCCCGGGAAGGTTTTACCCAGGCCATGATAAACGTGTGCCGCTGCCGCGCTGGTGCTGGCGCCAATAAATGGGTTCACATAATCGGCAGGTGTTTTGGTTTGTGCCGATAATTGGCCCACGCCTAAAACGCTGATGATGAATAATAAAAATAATCTTTTCATTTTATAGTTGTTTAATAAAGGTTTTGTTTATTTGGGCGGATAGCAGGCAATGATCTTCAGCATATCCGAACTGCTGTTTTCTATATGAACTTCGCCTGCATCTGCCGGGAAGAAAAACGTATCGCCTTGCTTTATTTCAATAACTTCTCCCTCATGCACAAACCAGCCCTCGCCTTTTAAAATGATGAGCGTTTTAAATGAATCATCATCCAACACATAGGTATCAGCAATATTTAGCCTGGTCATTTTAAAACAGGCCGTATCGTCTTCGCCTATTAAGGTGATGATCTCATTATCATCCTTGTCGGTAACAAGCCGGGGATGTTTGGCAAACTTTTTAAAGGCTTCCTCCTTTGGCAGGTCTTCATAAGTAAAGCAATCCAGCATAGCATCAAAGCCTACTCCCTGATGGCAAAGCATATCGGGCAGCGTACTGCCGTCAAAAGTTTTACGTTCTACGCGCATGGTATAATCGGTAGGTTCCTGTATCTCGATCAGTAAGCAGCCGCTGCCAATAGCGTGGGGTAATCCACCCTCAATTAAAAACACATCGCCGGGCTTTACATAAAACTTGTGTAAGGCGTTGATCATGCTATCAATATCCTGCTCATCAAAGTATTTTTTCCATATATCGCGGGTGATGCCCGGCTTAAATCCCGCTAATACATAAGGCGGCTCGCCATTAATTTCGCGCCCGCCCATAATGTACCAGGCCTCGGTTTTACCGTAGTCTGATTTAAAATATTCGCGCGCGTAAGCCTTAGTTGGATGTACCTGTATAGATAAGCGCACCGCGGCATCCAGTACTTTGGTAAGCACCCCGGTATGTTCACCATATTTGGCTAAGTGATCTTCCCCTAAAAAGCCTTCAGGATCGGCTTTGATCAGGTCGGTTAGTTTTTCAGTGCTGCCATCTGCCAATAAAACCCTGCTTATGCCCTCACCCTGAATATAATTTTTATTCCGCGCCTCCACTACCGATGCCAGCCACTCTTCAGGCTTATCATTATCTGCCGGATTGGGCAGACCCTGCCATTGCTCTATCAGTTTGCCACCAGTGTAAGAGCGTACTACCCGGTTGTTTAATAATTTTAATATAGTTGTTGATGGTTTCATTAGCCCCTCCTAAATCCTCCCCGGTAGGGAGGACTTTTTATTGCTATTCTAATTAAAAGTTTTAAGTCTCCCCTACCGGGGGAGATTTAGAGGGGGCGTCCCCACCCCTCATTTGGTTTATCGCCCATGGTTAACTCAAGTGTACTGCCCGCCATAATATCGCTGTAATTAATCCATGACCGGTTATAAGGCTTGCCATTTAGCTTAGCCGATTGTATGTAAGTGTTTTGCGGCGAATTGTTTTTTGCGATGATGGTAAAACGCTTGCCGTTTACGCCATAACTAATCTGGTTAAACAGCGGGCTGCTTATTTCGTAGCGATTGTCGCCCCAGCAAAATGGGTGTATACCGCTCGAGGCCAGCACATACCAGGCCGACATTTGTCCGTTATCGTCATTGCCAACCAGGCCCTCAACCTTGTTTTGATAGGCATCTTCACAAATTATGCGGGTCCATTTTTGGGTGAGCCAGGGCGCGCCCAATCGGTTAAACATAAACGGAACATTATGCACCGGTTCATTAGCATGGTTATAATAGTTGTTCCACATAAAAGTGCGCGGTGTTTTTTCAAAGAAATCGTTCAGATCGGCAATTACTTTGTCTCGCCCGCCCATCAGGTTAACCATACCATCCAGGTCGTGCGGAACGAACCAGCCCTGTTGTATGAGATTGCTTTCGGTAGTGCCATAATCTTGTTGCAGGCGGCCATTTTTTGGCCAGGCTTTCCAGCTGCCATCCGGAGTTCGCGGACGGAACCAACCTTTTTCCGGGTCGAAAATATCATGATAGCTTTGTGATTTTTTCAGATAGAAAGCCGCGTCTTCAGTTTTACCTAATGATTTTGCCAGCTGCGCAACGCACCACGCGGCATACGAATATTCGAGTGTTTGCGATACATCATTTCCCGGTATCTTATAGCCCGGCTCGCCGTAGCCTAACCTTTTAGTGGTGTTTGCTGCATAAGCATAGGCCTTTTGCACGTCATAATTGCGAATGCCTTTTTGGTAGGCATCGTTAACAATAACTCCGGCAGGGTTGCCCAGCATGCTTTCATCATAAGCATCTAAAAACTCCCAGCGGGCCAGGTAGTCTTTGTGCCACTCGTCGGCCAGGTCAACTAATGAGTTGATCATATCGCTCACCACATTTGGGTTGATGATGGACTGCAACGGGAACTGGCTCCTGAACACATCCCATCCACCAAAAATAGAACGCCGGTTATATTTTTGGCTGTGATGTACCTTGCCGTCGCCGCCAGGATATCCACCGTCAACGTCCGAAATATTGCGGGGTGTTATCATGGTATGATACAGGGCGGTATAGAATACCGTTTTCTGATCATCTGTACCACCTTCAATTTTTACTTTTGATAGCTCACGGTCCCAAAGGGCCTTTGCCCGCTGATGCACCTTATCGAAATTAAAATCAGGTATTTCCTGTAATAAATTTAGCCGGGCGCCATCCATGCTGGTTAATGAAATGCCCGATTTTAGCAGCACCTGTTCGCCCTCGTGCGTAGCAAACTCGGTAAAGAAACCTAAATGCTTTCCTTGTATCTCTTTAATACCGGGTATTATTTTGGCTTTGCTTATTATCGAATCGTATTTAGCGCTTTGTATGGCTTCCAGTTTACGGGGCTGTCCTTCGGGGATATCGGCGCTCCAAACACCATAATTTTTTAACGGTTTGCTAAACTGCGCGTAAAAATAAACCGTGTAATTGGCATGCCCGCCGCCATTGCCGCGTCCGCCGCCTTCGGGGGTACATTTCATCCAGCCTTGTATGGTATGATCATCCACAACCTTAACATACTGCTCAACGGATGTGCCCGCCACCCTGCGCGCCAGGTCTATCTGTATGCGCGATTGTCCATTCTGCGGAAAAGTAAAGCGCAGCATACCGCTGTGCGGAGTAATGGTGGCCTCGGCGCGTATTTTATAATCGGTTAACGTAGCGGCATAATAGCCCGCTTTTGCTACTTCATCATCCTTACTATAGCGCGAGCGGTAACCCTTGCCAAATTGCGGGTGCCTGCCGGCAGTCACCTGTAGTGGCCCGGTAGTGGGCATAACCAAAAAATTGCCCAGATCGCCATACCAGCCAATTCCGCTCATTTGTGTGAAGGCGAAACCTTCAATATAAGGCATCTCGTAGCTATAACCAGGGCCGTTGTCGCCGCCGGTGATGGTATTGGGGCTTACCTGTACCAGGCCGAAAGGGCTTGATGCTCCCGGAAAAGTTTTGCCCAGCCCATGGTAAATACCCGCTGCCGCCGCGCTGGTGCTGGCGCCGATAAAAGGGTTCACATAATCGGCCGGGGTTTTGGTTTGGGCCAATACGCTGTTAGTTATCGCCAAAACGATCAGTAAAATAAATGGCTTCTTCATGGGTTTATTGATCTGTAGAAGAAATTGGTTTACAATGGTACAGAAAAAATAAAGCAAGCCCAACTCAATCGATTGCCCTATTCAAATTGTTACTTAGCTCTAAAAATCGACGTGATTTTTTCATGTAAATAATCCTTTACGCAAACGTTTGAATAATAATAAATGCTTATTAATGGAAATATTAAGTTTTTATTTGTGAAATATGTAAACCCGGGAACGTTCCCAAAGAGAAGAAAAGCTGTATTTTCGGAACCTGAGATGAGCGTAACGCGTTAACTTGAACACCAATTAGATGTATAAACCCGAAAAAACAAATTATCGCTGGGTAGTTTGTGCCCTTCTGTTTTTTGCCACCACTATTAATTATATCGACCGCCAGGTTATCGGCCTGCTTAAGCCAACTTTGGAGGCTGCATTTAAGTGGACCGAATCTGACTATGGCTACATTGTTGCGGCATTCACAGCCTGTTATGCGCTGGGTTATGTAATATTTGGCGGATTTATTGACCGCATTGGCTCAAAAATGGGTTATACCATATCTATCATTGTATGGAGCGTAGCGGCTACTTTACATGCCGCGGTTAACAGCACTTTGGGTTTTGGCGTTGTGCGATCGTTATTAGGCTTAGGCGAAGGCGGTAATTTCCCGGCGGCAGTAAAATCGACCGCCGAATGGTTTCCTAAAAAAGAACGGGCATTGGCTACGGGTTTTTTTGATTCCGGTTCCAATATAGGAGCATTAGTTGCTCCGATTATTGTTCCATTTATATTAGGAGCTTATGGCTGGCAAGAAGCATTTATTATAACAGGGTCTCTTGG
>DATJJI010000156.1:0-34579 GCA_035492275.1 Mucilaginibacter sp. | reverse complement strand
ACACCAATTACGGTAACGAAAGGTATTAAAGCTGGCATCGCTGGCTTCTATGCTGCCTATACGGTCATTATAATGGATGGCAAACACGCTTACATCATAATTAAATATACCCGAAACATTGCCCCGCATACCCGCGTCGGCCGAGTAGCCGGTCTCGTCTTTCAGATCGGGGTCAACCTGCAAGCCTTTTATGCTTGAGTTAAGGTCATTAAAATTAATGGCGCGGTAGTTTTGCGATATATTGCCATAAAACTGCATGCCTTCGTTTTTATAATAGCTTAAGCCAATGCCGCCGATAACAAAATGCCTGCTGCTGTTTTTACTGTCGTGTTTGTTTTGCTGCAAAATAATGTTCCCGGCCTGGTCGGTGTTAACCAGGGTGTACGAGCCATCGGCTTTGGTAACAATGTTTTCGAACCGTATTCCCGGTATAATGCTGAATTTTTGCGAAAGCCTGAATATATTCTCAGTAAACAGGGCCACGTTGTAATTAGGAAAAGTATAATGGTTATACGCGTTCTGATCGGTGGTGGATGTACCATAATCAAAATCCGAATCGTTACCGGATGAGCCATTGTTGCCTAAACCCTGCTGCCTGTTGGTATAGCCACGATAATAGCGCAGGCCCGCTAATAAATTTTGCGGAACGTTATTGATCTGGTAAGTATATAACAATCTGCTTTCGTTGCCGTAATTGGTGTATTTATCACGATACAGGTTCCTGTCGGCGCCATTATCGGCACGGTTTATATAATCCAGGTCGCCTACGGCATCGCGTCCGGCTATCAGGCCGAAGAAACGTGAATTAAACTTCAGGTTATCATTGATCTTATAATCCAGTATAAAGGCGCCCAGGTTCCAGTTTACCCTGAACCAGTTACGGGTGCGGATAGATTGGCGCGGATCGGCCGCGAAAGCTACATCGGTTAAACCGCCTGGCTGGTGGGCCAGGTAATCCATATAAGTATACTGAACGGTCATCGAAAATTTATCGGTGGCTTTATACGTTACCGCGGCGTAAGCCGTGTTTACATTAAAATGCCCGTTTGGCCGCCAGCCATCACCCTGTTTATGCTGATAAAAGGTATAGTATTGTACCTTACCTGTAGTACCGCCAATGCTGGTACTGGTGTTAAAAAAGTTCCATGAGCCGCCGGTTTCATTAGCGGTTATTTCAAAAGGCTTATCGGCAGCGCCTTCTTTTAATTTAAAGTTGATGAGGCCGCCAAATTGCGTACCGTATTGCAGGGACGAGGCGCCTCTTAATATCTCGATGCGGTCGGTCAGCTCGGCCGGAGGGGTATAATAACTTTCAGGATACCCTAAGGCGTCAGCGCTGATATCATAACCGTTTTGGCGCGTGTTAAAATTGGTTACCCTGTTTGGGTTAAGGCCGCGGCCGCCAATACCTAATTGTATGCCCGCGCCATCGCTTTCCCAAATGTTAAGGCCCGATACTTTGCCATATATCTGCCGGGTATTATTGGTTGATTTGTTGGCGTTGATGTCATCCAGCACAATTACTTCGCTCTTTTTGCCGGCGTTGATGTTGGTGCCCTCAACAGCCTTTAGGCGGGTAACGCCAAATGTCTTCTCCTTTTCGCCTTTAACATCTACATTATTTAATACATGTATATCTTCCTCAAGCGTTACATTAATAACGATGTCATTGCCGATCCTGACATTTTTGGTGACAGCTTTATAACCAACGGCCGATACATTAATGTTATAACTACCCGGCGATACGGCTTTTAACTGATAATTGCCCATCGAGTCGCAGGTAGTGGCATAGTTGGTATTTTTTAAGGTTACCGTCGCGTTGGCAACGCCTTTGCCCGCGGCAGTTTGTACGGTACCGGTTACTGCAAATGTTTGCGCATGTGCATGCAGCGTATTCAATAAAAACAGGGATAGGAGTATAAATAAGTATTTCATCGTAATTAATTATTAAATGGACGGATCCATTTTTTGTGACCGAAGGTCTCCTGCTCGGTTGCCAGGTTTACGGTACTGTCAATAAATAGCCTGCTGCCGCTGCCGTTAAGGGTAACATAGCTTTCGGCGGTAACCACCGGGTTTTTTATTCCCTTTTTTTCGTACTCGGCCGCCAGGAAATGCGCGAACTGCAAGATCATATCTGGCTGGGTAGACATTTGTGTTTCCTGGAAATCAGTGAGGTATTGTGAATTGATGACCTCCGATTTTTGGCCGGTTTTAGGGTCTTTCACATGAAAAAAAACGGTGCCACCTTTTTCCATCAGCATAACCCGCCATGAAAACCGGTAGCCTTCCTCGGTCCAGTACAGCTTGCCCGGATAAAGCAGGAACCTAAAGGGCATTACTACCTGTACAGCGAAATGCAGCACTAATAACCCATATATAAAGTTGGCCTTAAATTGCGGCAAGCGGTACTGCGCTGGGGCATGCGATGCCGTGCGCGGCAGCAGTAATTTAAAAAAGTTAATGATCTTGATATGCGTGCGTTCCGAAAAGAAGATCACGGTCACAAAGATCATGATGTAAGGGAACATCCCGATCTTAAAGAGCCAGGCCGTTGCCAAATGAAAAATGATGACCATTACGTAGGCCGGTTTGCGGTATCTTTTATCCAGCAGCAAGAAGCCGATAAACAGATCGAATATCGCCCCAAACCAACTGAATGCATAAGCCACCCAGGTTTGGGTAAGCAAACCGCCTATAATGGGTAGCTGACTGTTTGCAGGCAGCCATATTTTAAGCGGCATAGCAGCGATCAACCAGTCGTAATTTAGTTTGGATACACCGGCAAAGAAGTAGACCAGTATCAGCTGCAGCTTAAATATATTAATGGCCCAGCCGGGAATACGGTTTACCAGCAATTTTGGGCGAAGTAGCACATCAACCGAAAAATAGCGGTGCGCCGGTACCCATATCATTAAAAAAGCCGTTACGCTGATAAAGTAGTAATGGTTAAGATAGGTGGTCTTATCTAACAGCTCCACATAAGTAAAGCATAAAAAAAAGGCAATAATGGCTACCCTGTAAAACAGGCCGATGGTTACCAGTATGGCGGCAATTATGAGCAATGCAAATAATAGGTACATGCCTGCCGCGCCCGGCGCCTTTACCCAATCAAAGCCGTAAAAGGTAAAATGGAATTTGGGTTTAATGTAAAACGCACTAACCCATCCGCGCAAAATAAAACGCACCACGCTTACAAGCATAATGCTCCCGAATGCGATCCGAAGAACAGCAAGGGGAGCAATATGCTTTGATACCTTAAAGGATGTATTAAGCTTTGTCGTTATCGTATTCAGCATTTTTTAGTCGCCGTCGTTATCGCCGTAAGTAATTAAAATGCCTAATGATGAGGTCATATCTGTTTTTAACAACACGGTTAGTTTTTGCAGCTCGGTATAAGCAGCTACAACAGCGGTATTGTTACTTTGAATATTTGCCGATAATGGATCGGTTAGGTTTTGCAGTTTGGCAGATGCCGCAGCAAACTGGGCAATAATACCATCGTTAAGCGAGCCGCCGCTGTATTTGGCATTGGCGCTTATCAAATAATCATCAAAACCTAAACCTGACGCACCGGTATAAATATTTTTTAATGCTGCCAAATGCTGATTCAATAATTGCAGTGATATACCGGAATAAAAACCCTGTACTTTTTGAGGAAAAGTAGTGCCCATTGATTGGACACCCGCGGGGATACCTATTTCATAGTTTTTCAGGATCTCATAATCAAAAACCAATTGGTTGGTAAGGTAACCAACAGAGCTGCTCACATCTGTGCCATCGGCATTAACAAAAGTAGTTTTATAGGCCGATGTCCATGCGCTTAGAACCGTAGTGGCGTTAGTTTTTAACTCGGCTGATAATGCGGCCAGGTAGGTTTTGCGGTAAGCGGCGTTTGCGCCGGTAGTGTATTGTACCAATATGGCATTGTTATCCGCACCGGTACCGAATAATAAATAATCAAGCGCGGGGAAACCTTTGGCAGCCAGGTTAGCCAGCAACCCGGAGTTATAGGTTGATGTGGTAATGTTGCTGTTGATCTGGTTAATATCAGCAGGATAAGTATTGGTGTTTACACGCAGCTCAATTTGCGCGGCCGGGCCAAACTCAAAAGTCGAGGTTGATTGCCATTGCAAGTAGGCGGCTTTAAACGCGGCTTGCACCGCGGTTAACGTAGTAAGGCTGGGGTTAGCGTTAAAAGCTGTAACCGCTGCGTCTAACGTAGTTGTATTAGCCTGGTAAGCGGTGTAAGCCGGTATAATAATGTTGGTGCTGATGTTGGTGAGCATACCCTTACGATCGAAAGTAGTGCCTGTATTGGTGGGTGTGGTACCGCCACCACTTGATTTTGAACATGACTGGATCAGTATTAATGCCGATGCGGCTATCACAGCCAGGTAGATGAATTTACGCATGATATTGCTTTTTTACAGTAAAACCATCCGTACGTTTTAAGGTGCGGATGGTCAATATTTATTTATTTGTTTTTATACTATTATAATATGTCTTTCACCGCGTCAAAACCATAAGGGGCAGCTATCGCATCCCTGAGGGTGTTTAACTGGTTAAGCGTAAGATCATATAAATTAGCCGGGAACAATGCTAATAAGGCATTGTATTGCGTGTCACTAATGCTGCGTTTCGGGTTATATTTTATACCGTAAACAAAGCCATACATTTCAGACATGCGGCTATTACGGGCAATGTTATCACTGATAGCGGCGCGTGTTTCCTGTACTTCCTGTAATGCGCCAGCGGCATTCAATTTGTTGAAAGCATCCAGGATGATGGCAGCTTGTTCGGTAACCGTTTTGCTGTCTTTAGCACTGATAGCCGCGCGGCCTTTCAGGAAAGCGCCCATTAATATTTTATTAGCCTTATAACCTGAATCAACCTGGGTAGTATAGCTACCCCAGAATTTAGCGCCGGTTTTATTGGCAGGAAAATCAATTGGTACACCCCAGTAGCCAAAAGCCATGTCCCAGGCATGTTCCTGTGCAGTTGATCCGTTTACTACGGTTGTATTATCATAGGTAGCAATATTGCTCATAATGGTAACTTCCTGGTAGGTGATAAAACCGCCCATAAAACCTTTATTTATTACCTGCGCGTAGTTTACACCTAAACCGGTTAGCGCGTATTTTGAAGTAGGACTGGCCGAACTTGCACCTACACCTGCAACGCCACGGCTGGCAGTTGCGCCGGTAGCAGCAACTTTTACAAGGCTGTCAATAAAGCTTATGATATCTGTTTTAAAAGCAGGCGCAAATTGGTCCAACATCTGTATGCCTGAAGTATTGTAAGCGGCAGTAGCAAATGGTGCATTGGTGTTAGTTAACATGTTTTTAATTCTCGGGCCGTCAATGGCGCCACTGGTGGCCAGTTTGGTAAGGTTACCAACTTCGGTAGCCATGCCTAAACGGGTGGTAGCATCAGCAAAATTCGCGTTAGCAAAATTGTAAGTAGTTGGTACCGTATAAACAGGAGTGGGATCTGTACTGTTTTTTTTACAGCCCGCCATAAATACCGCGGCCAGTATTAAAGTGCAAAGTATGGTAGTGTATTTTTTCATGATTATGTTGTTGTTTTATTTCGGGTCAAAAGTAGATACCCCTCCTAAAACAGGCAATACCCCCATGGGGGTAATTTATAATAAGTCTAAATAAGCTTAAGCTCGTTTTAACAAATGCGCCAGCTCCGCAACGTTTTTAAAAGTAAAACCAAGCTTCTTGATTATATTCTTACGATGCGTCTTTATCGTGTGTACACTTAAAAATAATTTTTCGGCGATCTCCTTATTTGTCAGCCCGTCTGCTATTAAATACACCAGTTCTTTTTCACGCGGCGATAGATGTGTAATTAAATCCCCGTTTTGGGCAATAAGTTTCCCGCCAAATAAAACTTCAAAAGTTTGGGTACAAAAAAACTGCTCTCCTTTAGCGGTAGCATAAATTGCACGGACCAGCTCTTCTTTACTGCACTCTTTTGATACATAATTTTTTATTCCAAGGTCAAGAAGAGCTGTAATCTCTGCCTTACTTTTCCTGTTTGAAAGCACCAGGATACGCGCAGAACTGTAGTTTGAACGAATAGCAGTAATATCTTCGGCAGTAAGCCGGTGATTATAGTTGGGATCAATAAGTACTACGACGGGGTTGATCGCTGTTAGCATTTGATGCAATTCAGCTCCATGCGCAATATAACCTGCTATCTTGATATCTATTATGCCCGACAGCGTGGCTTTTAAACCCTCGCGGGTAAGCACCTGGTTATCTGCTATAATAATATCGATCACGCCTTATTTAGTCTAATTCTAAACAATGATACGAAAAATGTATTTTCCCTGCAAATCAATGTTGATTACGGTCGTTTAACCTTTCTTTAAATTAAGCTAAATTGAAGGGATGTTACCGCTTAATCGTTTTTAAGACCGATGCGGTGATTGGTGAAATCGATCAGGTATTCGCTTCTGAAAAAGAAATCAAGCCCGATGATAGAAACCCATGCGCCTGAGGAATCAGGGTTAACCACATTGGTTAAATTGGCATCGCTGCCGGTGGTGTACTCATAGCTGTAACCCGAGTCGAGCACAACGGATACCTGGCTGTTTTGTGGCAGGGCCGACAGGCTTTGCAGCGCGGTACCATCCTGTATATAGCTGTATGGCTGTGTGCCGGTATCAAATATTACATTGGTGACTACGATCTTGTTCATATAAGTGATCTTTGACCGTACGTAGGGTAAATAGCCATTTGAGCCTGAACTGTAAAGTTGTGTCATGGTAAAACCTGAGCTTTCCAGATCGCCTTTTGACAGGCCAACAGTTACCACACCCGCCATATAAACGCCATGCGTTTTAAAAAATGATTTGCTTAAGTTGGCAATTTTAAAACCACTGGTAAGGCCATTCCCCGGATTGTAATAGCTGAAAGGGCTGGTAATATATTCGCCATTTGAAAATTTAACGCCATATCCTGAAGATACGCCTAATACATCATATTCATGATCGGGTGCCTGGTTGCCTTTTGCATCAACGCTTTTGTAATACATGAAAAATGGCAGCCTTTTAATTACAACGCTACCATCGTAAGCACCAATAGTTACCGATGCATAAGCCAGGTTACCATATACCTTAATAACCGAGCTTTTATCGTTTCCGTATTGTACAACCGCTTGTTTATTGGTTATGGTGATGCCATTTACTACGGCCGAGTCGCCCTGAAAGCTAAAACCGGAAGAAGTGATCATAGCAGCAGGTAAAATATCATGAGCATCAAGCACCATACCGCCCGATCCGGTGTCGAATATTAATTTATAATCAACCGGTTTATTACCCAATTTGGTCACTCCCATCAGTACACGTTGTCCATGTTCTGAGATAGATTCGTAAAGGCCAAGCTTTACAGGGGTGTTTGTTTGTATACCGGTATTCGCAGCTTCTTTCCTGCAGGCGGTCATTCCCACCAGCAAAAACAAAACACAAATAAATAGTATACCTCTTTTCATATTAAGTAATGTGACAGATGTAGTGCATTAACCTTGCCAGTTTTTTCGAATGACGAAAAAATATCGCATAGCAAAGCAAGTCACACAGGTATAATAGGATAATTTATAGGAAACTATTAGTTAATTTTAGGGAAAAAGCGTGATTTGCAGCCTTTTAAGTTTATTTATTTATAAACCTCATTTACAATTTTCAGCATACGCTCGGCGCTTTTTTTGAGCGTAAGATTGTCCAAAATGTATTTTCTGGGGTTAAATTTCCCCACTTTTACCTTTCCCCAAAAAGTTTCGAGGTTTTTGTTGAACTCATTAGCATCCATAAACCACATGCCGCAGCTCTCATCAAAATAAGGTATTGAAGTGGTTTTTATAACCGGGTCGTTCCAGGTAAACCGGTTGGGGTCCTGGCAATACCCCGGATCCCAGGCAAACACGGGTATGTTTACCGATAAGGCTTCACATAGTGCAAAACCCTGCGTTTCGTGCGCGCATAAAAAAATCATGGCGCGGCATTTTTGCAGTAATTTAAAATAATCCTGCTCGGCATAATGCCCATATACTACTTCGCGATAGGTTAAACCTAATTCATTAAGCTTATTGATAACGGGGGCCCTTACGCTTTCATTTTGTTCTTCGATATCCCAGCGCAGTTTATTGTATAAAAGGATATCAAACTCTTTTTCAGCTTTTTCATCCGGCTTCCATTTTTTTGTGTCGATACCTGCCGGCCATAGCTCACAGCGTTCTTTGCCATAATAGGGTATGTATAAATTGTTGGCCCAGTCGCAATGTTGCAAATATTTTGCTACCGGATATTGTTGGGGCAGGTCGGGCCATTCGGCAGGGTGGGTTATCAGGCCAATACCGGCAATAATAGGGTTGGGCTTGTCATAACCCTGAAGATATTTTTTGCTGTTATAATGCTCATCGCCTAAAATAATAACCGGCTCGCCGGGGTTTATTTTATTTAACGGGAGGTTTTTATCGTACTTAACCTGCAGTTCATCAAAACCCTTACAAAGGTTTACGTATACTTTCTCGGCCCCGCCCACCTGCATTATATTTAGTAAACGCTTTATAAAATGAATCAGGTGCCTGTCGCCGGGTATCCATTTATAACCTATCGGCGCTTTAAAAAAGTAAACGTGTATGGTTTTCAATAATTGGCCGCTTTAATTCTTACAGACTAAAATACAATTAATCATTGATTGCATTAAGCAGTTTTTGCATCTGGCTTGCTATATCTTTATAATGAGGCGCAGAAAACATGGTATCATGGTTACTGGAAACCATATAGCGCCCAATTCCCTTTAAGGCATATTTTTTCCAGCCCAGGTTAATCGGGTCATCCAGAAAGTAAAGTTTTTTAGCCACAAACAAATCGATATGAACATCCACTGGTTCTATTTTATAGTGGTTAAAAGCTTCCTTAAGATTTATTACCGTAGCCTGCATATAATCGGGCAGGCCGTAAGTATCGTGCTTGCTGTGAAAACCCCGGGCAAACTGTTTGCTGTAAACCGCATTAAGGTATTTTATGGTTTCTTTAGGCTGTTTAATAAAAGTTGTAAGCCTGAATTTTAATTTGGGGAACTGCCTGAGCGCTTTAGCGGCCGTCTTTTTAAAAAAAGGATATTGATGCGTTGGGGTTTGTACCGCGGTATCAAACATGGCCAATAGTTTAACCTCTTTCCCGGCAGCTTTTAATTGCTTAACCATTTCATAGCCTATAACGCCGCCAATGGAGTAACCGGCAATTGCATAGGGCCCGGTCGGGTTACTCATCAATATCTCCTTGTTATAAAATGCGGCTGTTTTTTCTATGGTGTCTAATGGCTCATCCAATTCGTCGATGTTTATGGCCTGGAGCCCGTAAACGGGTTGGTCGGCGTCGAGGTTGAGCACCAGGCATCTGAAATTAAGCACATTCAGGCCAATACCATGCACCAGGTACAATGGTATTTTTGAGCCCTCGGGCTTAATAGGAATCAGCGATTTATATAATTCTGGCGATGCGCCATTTATGGCCACTACCAGTTGTTGTATGGTAGGATATTTAAATAATACCGATGGCGATAACCGTTTTTTGGTAAGCTTCTCTATCTGCACCTTGGTTTTAACCGCGATTAATGATGAGCCGCCCAGTTCAAAAAAGTTATCCGTTACACCAATATGTTTAATGCCGATGTTATTCTCCCATATCCCTACCAGTGTTTTTTCCAGCTCGGTAGCGGGTGCTGCATACTTAGCCGCGTTATCTTTAATTCGGGGAGCGGGCAATGCTTTAATATTTATTTTACCGCTTGGCAAAAGGGGCACTTCGGTAATGATCTCGTAATTACCCGGCACCATATGGTCTGGAAGCACTTTTGATAATTCGGCCTTTAAACTGTCGGTCCATGCCGATGCGTCGGTTTCCTTTACGGGAGTTAGGGGAACGATATAAGCCACCAACCGAAGGTTTTTTACGGCATCTTCATGAACTGTTACCAGCGCGTTTTTAACATTTTCATTAAGTTTTAGCTGATATTCTATTTCTTCTGTTTCAATACGGTAACCCCTGAGTTTTATCTGGCTATCTATCCTGCCCAAAAATTGGATGTCACCGTTTTTTAATACTTTACCCAAATCGCCGGTCCGGTACATTTTTTGTCCGGGCGTGTCTGAGAATTTATCGTCAATAAATTTTTCGGCGGTTAAATCCGGGCGATTAATGTAACCTTTATTTACACCTACGCCACTAATATACAGTTCACCCTCTGTACCAGGCATTACCTTATTCTGGTTTTCATCTAATATGTAAACCTGCATATTATCTATAGGCTTACCTATGGTTATGAGCTCATCGGCCTTGGTTATTTTTTTTACGATAGTGCAAATAGTAGTTTCGGTGGGCCCATACATATTCCATACTTCGTCACAACGTTCCAGCAGTTTCCCTGCCAGCTCATTGGTCAAAGCTTCGCCGCCGCAAAACGCTTTTATAGGGAACATACTATTCCAGCCCGATTCAAGCATCATTTGCCAGATGTACGGCGTGGCTTGCATAATGGTAATATGCTCGGTATTAATAATTTCAAGCAGCGCGCTGCCATCGCGGGCTACCTCCATATCAACAATAGTTAACATGGCGCCACAGATAAGCGGCAGATATAATTCTTCTTCAGCAATATCAAACGACATGGTGGTAATGCCCAGCATATTATCAATATTGCTAACGCCCGGCGTGTGTAAACGGAACTGCAACAGGTTTATAAGGCCCTTATGTGCCACACCAACGCCTTTCGGGAAACCGGTAGAACCAGAGGTATATATAATATACACCAGGTCGTCGTCGCCCGTTTCAACCGCAGGGAAATCTGCAGGATAGGCTTCGCGATTTGCCCATACATCATCAAAAATTATTTTATCAGGATAGGTAGCAAACAGGCTTGTATATTTCTCTGAAACAATCAGCCTGGTAGCACCCGAGTCTTTGATCAAAAAATCAACTCTTTCTATAGGCAGGTTGGGGTCAATTGGCAAATAGGTGGCGCCGGCTTTCATGGCAGCTAATAAGCAGGTGGCCATTTGTATTGAACGGTCCATTGCTACAGCAATCACGTCGCCCTTTATTATTTTATTTTCATTTAAAAAGGCGGCGATCTGGTTAGATGCAGCATCAAGCTCTTTATAAGTAAAGGCTACTTTATTGTGTTTAATAGCTACAGTGCCCGGAAATTTTTGTGCCTGTGCACTTATTAACCCATGGATGCTTTCGGTAGTATTATAGTAGTATTCCGGCGTTGTCTCTTTCAATGTTAATGTCATGCTATTAAGATAGGGGGAGCTAATAGCACGATGTAATTGTAACAAGAAAAATACACAAATGCAAATTTGTCCTTTTTATTTATTACAGGTTAATCCATACCGCATTTTTCGCCCAAAGCCCTATATTTGCTTTAAACGGATAATTTTGTAATTAGTTTGATTATCGGCAAGTATTAACTTATTAAAAATCATTATTTTGAATACCGCACCCGCTTCAGAGATTCTTCTTTTTAATATTGGGGATGTTGCAACCAATAATATTCCGTTAAAATATCATAATTACACCAACCAATTAACCGGATTTGCAGGATGGGTAAGTGAATTTTTAGCCAAATCAAATCCCGGCCTGGGCCGAACGGGCGCGGTTTGTCCGTACATACAATATTCAAAAGAGCAACATTTTTTTAAGGTTGGTATTTATAATCAACCCAACCCATCAAAAGAGATGATCATTGAACTGATCAGAAGCCTGAAAGAAACTTTTGCTGATATGGCCCCCCACGGCGAAAAAGAAAAGCGATTTAAGGCTATAACTATACTTTTTCCGGAGCTCACCCTTGACGAAGTACCCGACATTATTGACGGTGTACAACTGATATTAAAACCCGAGTTTGTTAAACTGGGGCTGATGATAGGCCAGTTTCATGAAAACTGCCAGCAGGGTGGATTAAGGAATGCCGAGTTCAGGCCCCTGCAATCGCCGGTGCCGTTGCTGGCTATCAGGTATATGGTTGAAACCGACTGGCCATTCCTGGCCGGCGACCCGGTATTAGAACACGCTTATAATCAAATTTTTGGTCGCTTAAATTACGGCGCCAAGAAAAATCATCTGGATTAAACAAACCCAATGCACCCCAAAGTTAAAAAAGTATTAGAGGATGAACATATTACCTATCGCGAGGTAAGGCATGATTCATTTAGCTCACCTATTAATTCGCCCATTGATTTTGCCGCTGCATTAAATTATGATCTGGAACGGATCACGAAATCCGTTTTCCTGCGCTCAAAATCAAAGGATCAATATATTATGGCGGTTTGCTCTATCAACAAAAAGCTAAACCTGCCCGAAGTGGCGCTGCTATCAAACAGCGGTAAATTAGAAGTGGCCGACAAGCAGGAGCTGACCGACCTGGTTGGCTACCCCATTAATGGTGTTTGCGCAATTGGCCTTGATCCGGGCATTGCTGTATTTATGGATAATGTGTTGCTTTCTTTCCCCACTGTTTTGATCGGATCGGGCGAGGCTGCCGTTGAGATTGAATTGGCGCCAGCCGATCTGCTCAGCGCATCGAATGCTGCTTTACATAGAATTGTTTTATAATTTTATACTACCCGGTAGCCTTTTACGTTCATAATTCACGAAGCTGCTGCAGGGGAAGGGTTTAAATGCCTGGATTATAACTTAATAAAGTATTTCGGTTTGGTTGATTTCTTATCACTAAATTTGCCCGCTATAGGCTTTGGCTTACTATTTGCCCCTAATTAATGCAATGAAAAAACCTGTTGTCAGTGTTACCGACATATTTTTAGGCTCTGTAATTATTGCCTTCCTGGTAATGTTATTTTACCTTACCCAAAAAAACTACGTCCTGCTTATAAAATCTAATGAAGCCGTTGTGCGAACAAGTAACCTCATCGGCGCCCATCAAAAAGTATCAAACGATTTTAAAAACGCTGTAATTTATATCTCCACGTATAAAAACAGCCCTACACAGGCTTACGTACACACTTACGGCAGGGGCCTTTGGGAGGTTAGTTTAGATATGATACGCCTTAAAAGGCTGGTAGGCCCGGCAGAGAAAGAAAAATTAGCCGAACTATCCAAGCAGATCTACATGGAAGAGGATTGGCTGACCACCACCAATATTAACGATCCGCTTTTAGCCGATGAGCGCGACCGGCACATTAGCAATATTATTGCTATACAAAGCTTTTTTGATAATGAAATAACCCGCCTTGAGCATCAATCCATAACCGACCTTAAAGCCTCCGAATTTTCGCTGGGGCGCCTGCACCATTGGATCATCGCGCTTATTATTTCCACATCGGCCGTGGTGCTGCTTACCATATTGCTTATCAGTAAGCAATTGCGCAGGGTAAAAATGCAAAACAGCAAACTAATGGAAATTGCATGGATGCAATCGCACAAAGTAAGGGCACATGTAGCCAACTTGCTGGGGCTGGGCCAATTGTTTGATATTGAACACCCAAATGAGGCCGATAATAAAAAAATTGTAAGCAACATTGTGGCCACCTCTAAAAAACTTGATGGCATTGTACGCGAGATCAGCGAAAAATCGAGTGTAAATTAAATCCCGTAATTTATCCGGATCATTATAGTTATTTTGCCAGTAAATTAACCTTTCAAAATAATACCATGGCAAACAATGAACAGGATAGCAATGTGTTATCGCACATCAAAAAACTGACAGAAAGAGAAGAACATTTGTATGGAAAAGAGAATTTAACCGATACAGATGTTCATGAGCTTCATAAAGTAAAAACGGAACTGGACCAGTATTGGGACCTGTTACGCCAGCGCAGGGCATTGCGCGATGCCGGCGAAGACCCGCAAAGAGCCGAAAAGCGATCATCGGACACGATCGAGAATTACGAAAATTAATCGGAACCGGTTCAAGCTAAAATAAAAGCCCCCTGGATGCAGGGGGCTTTTATTTTTAAAAATGTCCGGCTTCTTATATCGGTTTATGATTTGATGAAAGTCAGCAGGTCTTTATTTATGGTTGCGGCTTCTGTAGCCGGCATTCCATGAGGGAAACCCGGATAAGAGATCAATTGTCCATGTTTTAAAAGTTTTATCGCTTTAGCTCCCGAAATAGCGAACGGAACGATCTGGTCATCTTCTCCGTGTAAAACCAATACCGGAATGTCCACGCTTTTAAGGTCTTCTGTAAAGTCTGTTTCCGAAAAAGCCTTAATGCCGTCATGGTGCGCTTTTACACTGCCCATCATCCCCTGGCGCCACCAGTTATCCCTGATTCCCTGCGATATTTTGGCACCTTCGCGATTATATCCATAAAACGGGACCGTAAAATCCTGAAAATATTGCGCCCTGTGAAATGCCGTACCTTCACGTATTTCATCAAATATCGACATCGGAACGCCCTCGGGATTGTTTTCAGACTGTACCATAATAGGCGTAACCGCACTAATAAGTACTACTTTGGCTACACGGTCCTTTCCGTATTTTGCAGCATAATGAATTGCTTCGCCACCACCTGTTGAGTGGCCAATGTGTATAGCATTATGCAGGTCAAGTGCCTCAGCAAGTTCGGCCACGTCGGATGCATAGGTATCCATATCGTGCCCGCCCGATGTCTGGCTTGAGCGCCCGTGCCCACGGCGGTCATGCGCAATAACCCGGTATCCGTGCTCCAGGAAAAACATCATCTGCGCGTCCCAATCGTCGCCCGATAAAGGCCAGCCATGATGAAATACCAGTGGTTGCCCTGTACCCCAGTCTTTGTAATAAATTTCTGTTCCGTCTTTTACTGTGATCTTGCTCATTTTTTTTTAATTATAGTGATAGATTAATTATGTAGATGTTTTTGCTTTTAATGTATTGTACCCGGCTAACCGGGCACTACATTCATTAGGATAAGAACATTAATGACCGAACACCTAAAAATACTAAATAAAAACCGGGGTAGCAGTTTAAAACACCTTCAAAATTTATCAATATTTGTTGATCGGTACAAATTCCTCTGTTCATTACAATTTTATTGCGGCTGAATCTTTTCATTATAAGCGTGTTCCACATTACAACCTTTCATTATTAGTTCCTGTAAATTAATCGCTCTTAAAATATTTATTAAAAAATTTGCGTAGTTAAATAGCTACATTTATATTTGTAGTCAAATAACTACGCAATGAATTTAAGACGAGATGTATTTCAAGCCATAGCCGAACCAACCCGAAGGGCAATATTGCTGCTGGTTGCTTCGCAATCGCTCACTGCCGGGGCCATAGCCGCAAATTTTAATACCGCCCGGCCAACGGTTTCAAAACATCTGCAAATACTTACCGAGTGCGAACTGCTTAAGCAAACGCAAAACGGCAGGGAGATTTACTATCACATTAATGCTGAAAAAATGAAAGAGGTAGCCGACTTTATCGAGCCGTTCCGCCAGATGTGGGACGACCGTTTCAATAAACTGGAAAACATTATGAAAAACTATAAAACAAAATAGTATGGAACTGAAAACAAAAATCACTGCCGAAGAAGGCAAACAGGATCTGTTAATCACCCGGGAATTTGATCTGCCCTTAGCGCTGCTGTTTAAAGCCTACACCGAGCCCGAAATTGTTGAGCAATGGATGGGAACCAAAGTGCTAAAGCTGGAAAATAAAAATCATGGCGGCTGGCAGTTTGAAACAAGCGATGCGAACGGAAACGTGGTATTCAGGGCAAACGGGGTTATCCATGAGTTTGTTCCAGACCAAAAAATAACCCGCACGTTCGAGATGGAAAACGCGCCTTTTGGCGTGCAGCTGGAGTTTTTGGAATTTGAGGGGCTTACTGATGATACCAGCAAACTTACCATACATAGTGTATACCAATCAAACACCCTGCGCGACCAAGTATTAAAACTTCCCTTTGCGCAAGGCATTAACATGGCGCATAACCGCCTGCAAGACATCGTAAACAAATTAAAATAACCGGTCATGACAAAACGTAATAAAATTATTTACTGGATAACCACCATATGGCTGGCATTGGGCATGGTATCAACCGGCGCGGTACAATTATTTAAAGCAAAGGCCGGCCAGGGAGGGGTGGATAGTATTGTACACCTGGGCTATCCTGTTTATTTTTTAACCCTGATGGGGATATGGAAATTTTTAGGCGTTATCGTGGTGCTTATCCCTAAATTTACGTTGGTGAAAGAGTGGGCTTATGCTGGTTTTTTCTTTGCCATGTCTGGCGCTATATTTTCGCATATTGCCGTGGGCGATAGCATTAGCGCAATACTACCAGCACTGTTGTTACTGGTTTTGACTGTAATATCCTGGTATTTCAGGCCCTCGGACAGAAAGATCGTTGTTAATTAAAAATGAATAGCATGAGTCATAAATTGTCACCCGAGGAACGGGACACTTTACTCCAAAAATTAAAAGCCCGCTTTAAAAAAAACAAAGACCGGCATCAGGGTATGGAATGGGCCGCTATACAGTCAAGGCTGGAAACCAATGCCGGAAAACTATGGTCGCTCGGCGAAATGGAAAAAACCGGTGGCGAACCCGATGTAGTTGAGCACGATGCAAATACCGGCGAGTACCTGTTTTTTGATTGTTCGGCCGAGAGCCCCAATGGCCGCCGAAGTCTTTGCTACGATCGCGCAGCGCTCGATGCACGCAAAGAACATAAACCGGCAAATAATGTTATTGATGCAGCGGCGGCTATGGGTGTTCAACTTTTAACAGAAGATCAATACCGTGCGCTGCAAAAACTTGGTAAATTCGATTTGAAAACATCAAGCTGGATAGAAACACCCGTTGATATCAGAAAATTGGGCGGCGCTGTTTTTTGCGACAGGCGTTACGATACCGTTTTTACCTATCATAACGGTGCCGAATCGTATTATGCCGCACGAGGCTTTCGCGGCGTGTTAAGGGTATAATTTAAAAACAAGGTATTATGAATAATAGAAACCCTAAGGTTGATTTCTTTTTTAATAAGGACCAAAGGTGGCTGGAAGAATTGCTGCAGCTCAGAACAATTATTCTTGACTGCGGCCTTACCGAAGAGCTGAAATGGGGATGCCCCTGTTATACGTTTCAAAAAAGCAACATCGTTTTAATACATGCTTTTAAAGACTACTGTGCGCTATTGTTTTTTAAAGGTGCGCTGTTAAATGATACCCACCATATCCTGATACAACAAAGCGAGAATGTACAGGCCGCGCGCCAGGCCCGTTTTACAAACACGTTACAAATAGTGGAGCAGGCACCCATACTGAAAGCCCACATTTATGAAGCCATCGAAGTTGAAAGGGCCGGCTTGAAAGTTCGGCTTAAAAAACCATCCGAATTTGTCATGGCCGAAGAGTTTAAAACCAAATTGGATTCGATCCCCGCACTTAAAGCTGCTTTTGAGGCACTAACTCCCGGGCGACAAAGGGCCTATCTGCTGCATTTTTCATCGCCCAAACAATCCAAAACCCGCGCGGACAGGGTTGAAAAACTTATCCCGCAGATTTTGGATGGTAAAGGATTGAATGATTAGTTGGCTTATTTTGTTTTCCAGTTACCCAGATTGTATTTAAAACCGAGCGCATAAACCTGCGTGCTTTTTTGGTCAAACGGCAAATGGCCTGTAGCGTAACTTGCAAAAAATCCATTACTGGCTTCCAGTGCCGCTACAAAATAGTTGGACTTCGCGATACCGGCAGCCTTTATAGCGGCAGAAGCATTAAGCTCCTGGTACCAGCGGTAATCCGCCGTAAAATAAATAACCTGGTCATCAACCCGGGCGGCAGTAGTTTTAAATGCAGCCTCAAAGCGTACACGGCTAAACGGATTTAGTTGGCCGGCTACCGCGTTACGCAAGCTATCTTGTGTAGGCACCACATAATCCAGCCCAAAAGCCAGCGTCGGCACAGTAGCGCCGGATGGATGGAGTTTTGAATCGGTGCCGGTAAGTAATCGTATTAATGCAAAAGGATAGTCGGGTAAATTATACCAGCCCACGTTTGATTTTTTGCTGTACCCGTTAACTCCAAACACCGCGAACGCACCGGGAGCAAATTGCTGTTTAGAAAAATCCTGGTTTGATTCGTAAGCAGGCGAGGCATTCAGGCTGATAAAAAACTGGTCGGATATGTTGTATAACTGATCCATTTTTGCCTGGGCGGCATCTGCCTTTGCCTGGTCATGGTTGCGCAATGCATTAATCTTATCCCTATTGGCCTGCAATAATTCTTTGGCCTCTTCATCTGTGTTGCGATTAACTACACCTCCCCAAAAAAAGTTTCCGCTGTACCCTATTTTAGATTGAAGAAAGTTTGCCGGATTATAGATCTTTTTAAAGGCTACATTCCCGGTCATATCCACACTTAACGAGTTAGTGAAATCGTGCTTTTTAGAACCCCAGGTCCAGCTGTTTTCGTATTTATAAGTAAAGCCTAAACTGGCTGGCTGATTGTCTGCCTGGAAGGTTTTAAAGTTAATGTTCAGGTCCCTTACAAAATCAACAACCGCAGTATCTTTAATAACGCTGAGTAATTTCGCTGCCGCGTTATTGAGGACGGCGGGATTTTGGGCATAATCTTTAATTGTTTGCGCCAGGCCCGGAAGCTTTGGAGAGTTATCGTTATCCTGAGCAAAAATACCCTGGCAACTTAGCGTTACGGCGAAAAGAACCGTTAGAAATTTTATTTTCATGGGAATTTATATGTTAAGTCGACCGCATTTGAAAGATCTTCTACCGTTTTTTTTATCTGTATCAATATGTCATAAATGTCTTGGGTAGCCTTATCTATATCATTACCTGGCTTATATTTGCCGGCATAAGCCCCTGTAAAACCGCTATCCAGCTCTTTTGCTAAAGCGAGCGCTTTGCGTTATTAACAGCCGGTGATGCCGTGTCCTGGTAAAACAGTAAATGGTTCATTGTGATGGAGCCCGTATCATCAAATTGAGTATCCTCATCAATTTGTTTGAGTTGAACCATAGAGCCCCATACGGCGACGCAAGTGTTAGAAGTATCTGTCCATGCCATAATAATGTGATTTAAGGTTACAAGAATTTTTTTTTATAAAATTATGAAAAGAGATGGGTATTAAATGACGTGAAAACACGGTATTTAGCGGCGTGGAAACACCCTTTATATTTCAAAGTGTCAGAACTTCAAACCAGTATCAAATTGATACAGCGAGTTTAATATTGATCAAAAAAGAAAAACCACCTTTGAAGTATCTCGAAGGCGGTTTTCTTTGAAAGTCGGGATGGCGGGATTCGAACCCACGACCTCCAGCACCCCATGCTGGCGCGATTCCGGGCTACGCTACATCCCGTTTGATGTTTCTGCGTTGCATCTATTAATACAACGTATTGTTTACGTGTTACTTCTGATTCCAAAACCGGATTAAACCAAATTGTTAACAGACTTAATTGATTTCCTGTCTTTGAATGGCAGTAAACAAACCTCACTTCAAAGATAAAGTATGCTCTAATAACTTACAATTGTAATAGATAATTCTTCGGTGTAGTGTTTGCCCTTGTTCCATACTGTGAAGATTAGTGACTAAATAATTATAAAGCTACACTGGACTTATTGATGAATTAAATACAAGAAGAAACGGAATAAATAGGTGGCTATTGGCCCAAGCTATAAGATATGTTATTATTTATTTGCCGGGATAATATCTACTACAACGTTATTGAAAAATTGAATAAAATTTCAATAATAATTTGCAACGTACGTTTTAAATGCATACCTTGGTAATATGATATCAAGAAACACGATGAGCAACGAGAGTATACCTACCAAAACTGAAATGGATGTACTAAAGGTATTATGGGAAAATGGTCCTTCAACAGTACGTTTTGTGCATGATAAGCTTAACGAACATAAAGAAGCCGTTATATATACATCTACTTTAAAGCTTATGCAGTTGATGAAAGAAAAAGGCATGCTTTCAAGAGATGAATCGAATATGAAGCATATTTATAGCGCAGCTGTTGCTGAAAATAAAATAAAAGGTACTATGTTGGACAAGTTTGTTGATTCAATGTATAACGGATCACCAAGTGGCTTAATGGTGGCTTTATTAGGTAACAGCAAAACCTCAGCTTCCGAGTTAAATAAAATAAAAGAATTATTAAACGAATTTGAAAAGGGAAACAAATAATTAAATAATACGGTTATGGGCATCTCAGTAAATTTGGCAAATAATATTATGCAGGCATTTAGCTGGATGCTTATCCATTCACTATGGCAAGGACTATTAATATGTATAGTAAGTGCGATTATACTGATACTTGCAAAAAAAATGAGCTCAGCAATACGCTATAATTTAATATTAGCTGCCTTTTTTGTTTTTCTGATAACGATTTCGAGTACGTTTTTATATGAATTAGGCCTTAAACAATCCAATATTTCGCAAACTCAACAAAACTTATGGCTTGCCGGTTCAAAACTATCTGTTCATAATAACTCACCTTTTACCGCTGGCACTGGCTACCTATCAATTACAAGATCTTTCATACAAAAACTCAATACTTATCTTTCAGAGCATTATCTTTTAATAGTGATACTATGGTTTATCTTTTTCATTGCAAAAACTGTTTCTATAGCCGGCGATATTCTTTATATACAACGAGCCAGACATTATCGACTATATAACGTATCAGATGTATGGAAAGGAAATCTGAATTCACTTTGCAATAAATTACAATTAAAAAAAGTAGTAAAATTATTTGAATCGGGATATGTTAAAACGCCTATCGTAATTGGTCATTTAAAGCCTATTATCTTAATGCCTATTGGTTTGATCGCAGGCATTTCCGAAGCACAGGTTGAGGCTATTTTACTGCACGAATTAGCACATATACGGCGAAATGACTACATAGTGAATTTTTTTCAATATATGGCTGAAGCAATATTTTTTTTCAATCCCGGATTGCTCTGGCTGTCAGCTCTGTTAAGACAGGAAAGGGAAAATTGCTGTGATGATGTTGTTGTTGAACAAACAAATAATAGGCAAGAGTTTATTAAGGCCTTGATAAATTTTAAAGAATATAGTTTAGCTGCTCCAAAGTATGCCCCTTCGTTTTCCGGTCAAAGAAACTCCTTAATAAATAGGGTAAAACGAATATTACAGCAAGAAAATCAGGCACTTACCAGTAAAGAAAACGGCGCACTTTTAGTGGGTATTATTATTTTCTCGCTAATGAGTTTTACCATTTATTCAGTAAAATCCCCCGTATTAACCCACAAACACCCTACAACTGCCCTAAAAAACATTTATACCGATAATCAAACAGCTAAAAAAACAACATCAAAAATAAAAGTATTGCACCCCACAAATATTGATGATGCTTCAACTGAAAACTATCACGTTGCTTATCAAGCAGTGTTAAAAACTGAAGCGTTAAAAAATAACGTAACACCTGTTATTTTACCGTCAGAAAATATAGCGTTAAAACAACCAACACCGGCAGAAATTAGTCAGGGTATGGATAAATTAAAAAATGTAACTAATTTTTATACCCGAATACCCATTGGCGAAGATGGCTATACAGATTTAATACAGGTTCGAAAAGCTGATGGCTCAAAACTGGTTAAAACCTTACCTCATAACAAAGCAGTTGCGCTTATTATCAATGGCAAACTGTTTGATGAAAATGAAGTGGCTAATTTTACTACACCTCAAATTGATGCTTTATCTGATATAGCAAGTGTAATAGGAAATATTGCGCTTGCACAAAAACTGTATCCAGATCTTGAACTATCTAAATACGGATCATTTGTTGCTATTGATAATGATTTAGCGAATAAAGTTGCTGAAATCTCACCGTAATATTTGTCAACAATTAAATAAAAACTTTCTTCCTCAAATAAATTAATTAAACAATAAAATTGTTTGTAAGGGGTAATATTGCCAAAAAACACCTAAACCTTATCAATATGAAACCGATTTTCTTTTCCTTTTGCTTATTAATGTCAGCAATTTTTGCTTATGCTCAAGAGCCTGACAAGGCTTTAATTAAAGTTCAATATAATTTGATTCACATACGTGACACTACACAAAAAAACAAGCCTTACACTGAAAGCATGGTGTTAATAGCCGGTAAAAACTCATCCTGGTATACAAGTTATGACAAGATGAATTTAATAATTAATAACACCATTCGTAGTGTTGAAGCGCGCAATAGCGGCACACCTATTTCTGTTCCGCTTAAACCAACCAGCTCTTTTTTACAAGAAGAATACTATTATTATTTTAATGAACACAAATTTATAAGTAAAGAAGCCCTTGCTATTCAATATTTGGTGGATGAAGATAATGATAAAATTAATTGGAATATATTGAAAGACACGTTAAGCTTTTCAGGTATAGCTTGCCAAAAAGCAATTACAACATTTAAAGGAAGAAACTGGATTGCATGGTTTGCTACTGACCTGCCTTTTTCAACCGGCCCATGGAAATTAAACGGATTGCCTGGACTAATTTTAGAAGCTTACGATAATAAAAAGGAAGTACAGTTTAAATTCGGTGGAATAGAGAATATTAAACCCGGCGATTTGTTGACTGATAATGCACACTCTCTTCCCGACTATATGCAAAAAGGTATTACAGGTGTAAGTATTAGTACTGTACCTATTCCAAAAGAGCAACCAGGAAGCCATGGCGGTCCTGTAAAAATTTCGCAAAAAGAATATGAGAAGCTAAAAGCAGCTAGTGATAAGGACCCCGAAGGGTTTAAAGCTGCTCAATATGCATCATTTGGTATAAGCATACCTCGCTCAAGTTCAAATGGCTCCCAGTCGTCCGTTCAAAAACCACCTGTTGCTAATATCAATAATCCTATTGAGTTATCTAAAAAATAACTAATTCAAGTTTAATTAAATGATATGAATTACAAATAGCTTTTTGGCTATTTGGGTGAAAGCTATTTTTATTAATTACTATAACTATGCGATTTTTATTAATCACACTCTTAATATTGCTATCATGTATTATATCAGTAAATGCCCAAAAAAAAATTTATGGTACAATAAAAGGTAATGCAGGTAATCTTGTAGAGTTAGCAACAGTTACATTGCGGGATGGCGAAAACAATATTTTAAAATATACTTCAACAAATCCAAAAGGAGAATATAGTTTCACTTTAGATAGCATTGCCACTAATTTGAAAATTGAGGTTACCTGCGTTGGTTATGAAAAAAGCAGTATAACAATTGCTGAATTAAATAAAGCTTATGACATTGTTTTGAATGATAGTAAAACTTTGTTAAAAGAAGTAAAAATTAAATACAAACCTTCATTAAATGTAAATGGCGATACAATAAATTACAGGGCATCTGATTTTGCTGATAAACAGGATAAAAGTATTGGGGATGTGTTAAAGAAAATGCCCGGCATTACTGTTGATGATGACGGGAAAATAAGTTATAACGGAAAAGCAATTTCCAGTTTTTATATAGATGGTGATAATTTATTAGATGATCGTTATAATATTGCAAGCCGTGGTATCCCCTACGGTGCTGTTGATCAGGTACAAGTGATACAAAACGATCAACCTGTAAAAATACTCAGGAAAAATAATATAAGTGATGATGTGGCCTTAAACTTAAAAATTAAAAATGGGGCTAAGCTTCATGTTTTAGGAGAAGAAACTATTGGTGCAGGCACACCTGGTAAGTTTTATGAAGATGGAACAGCAATACTGCTTACAAAAAAATTAAAATTTATAAATAACATTAGCGGTAATAATACAGGCATTGACCCGGCAATAGATATAACCGGGCATAGTTCGCCATCAGTTTCGGGTAATTATTTCCTTTCAACAGGAGCAGCAGGTGTACCTGAATTACCACAAGAGAGGACATTATTTAATAAAGCAGGCTTAATTAACTTAAATAATCTTTACAATTTAACCTCAACCCTGCAATTAAAATCTAATATATCTTATTTATATGAGGAAGAGCAGCAAAACTATCAGAAACTATCAGAAACTTATTTGCCAGGCCAAACAATTACTTATACAGAGGGCCAAAACAACTCCATTAAATTGCAAAAGCTACATACATTACTAACCTTTCTGCAAAACGGCGATCACCTTTATTTTACAGATAATTTAGCCTTTGATTATAATCCTAATACAATAACATCAAATCTTATTATAAATAATGTGTATGCTAACCAGTTTCTTTCACAGCATACATTTAATGTATCGAACGTTTTTAAATATGTTGTTAAGTTCCGATCAGGGCAATTAATTAATATATATTCAAACTTTACCAACACTAATAAGCCAGAACGGCTGACTATTATGCCCGGATTGGACTCTGCGGTTTTTAACAACAGTATTCCCTATGCAGGGTTAGATCAATATATTAAAATTCCGACAATATATACAACCAATACAGCTTCATTTTCAATAGTAAAGGGTAATTTTACTCAAGGTTATACCCTGGGCTTTGATTTACAACATCAACAGCTTAATTCTGATCTCTATAAAATACAAAATGATCAATCAAGAGAACTAGTATCATCAAACGCCATTAATGATCTGAACTGGATCAAAACAAAATTCTACGCAGGGCCGAGTTATAATTATACAAGCAGCAAAATAACCGCAGTTTTGAATCTTCCTGTAAGTTTTAATGATATTAATTATAATGACAATTCAAATGCATTAAGTAATAGCTTTAAGAAACTTTTTTTTGATCCTTACTTCCATTTTGTATATCAGACAAGCCCTGAAAACTCTTTAACTGTTAATTATAATTTTACCAATATAACTGGTTTAATTACAGATGTATATTTAGGAGCTATACTTAAAAATTACAGGTCACTGTATGATAATAATGCACCGATTTCTTCATATAACACACAAAGTGTTAGCGTAACATATAACTTTACAAGGCCAATTGATATGTTATTTGTGAATTTATCAACAGTTTATAATGTAACTAACTTCAATAACATTTCATCGTCCATACTAACCAACAATATTGAGCAACGAATAGTACTTTCTTTACCAAATGTAAATCGCTATTTATCAACAAATGTTAATGTAAGCAAATACATTTTTGATTTAGGATTTACAGTTAACGGTGGTTTTGTGTTAAAAGATAATTGGAATGAATTATTGCAAAATAATAAATTATTCCCATCATTTACCCAAACATTAACCTATAAAGCCGGCTTAACAGGTAAACTTGTGCGCTTTATAAATTGGCTATATAGCATAAATTACTCCACATCAACCAGTAAACCCGATAATGCGGTAGCAGTTAAAACCAGTCAGTTAAGACAGAAATCAACACTTTCTTTTACGACTGTTAAAAATGTATATTTTAATCTATCGGGCGATTATTTATATACCAGTCAACCGGGCGAACAGGATCTTAAATATCTCTTCGTGGATATGAATATTAACTACAAACTCATAAAACTAAAAACTGATATTATGTTTAGTGTAAACAATATAGCTAATGTAAAAACTTTTAATACAGTAAGTTTAACCGATAATGCTCTTACAAGGGGCTCATTTGCTATACCAGGAAGAATTGCTATGCTTAAATGCACGTTTAACTTTTGATTAAAATGATTAAAAAAAATTACAAAATTTCATTTTGTGTTGTAAGCATGAACCGATTATATCAGCTTAAAGAAACACTACCACAAAATATAAAGGATAATGAAGCTTATGATGAACTAGAGTTCATCATATTAGATTATAATTCACAAGATGGCACAGAAGAGTGGGTAAAGCATAATTTTCAACAGTACCTTGATAGTGGGAAAATAACTTATTTTAAAACAATTGAGCCCGATCATTGGAATCCAAGCCATTCAAAAAACCTGGCATTTAAACTGTCCAAAGGCGATATAATATGTAATATATGGGCTGATTATTTTACAGGATACGGCTTTGCAGAATATGTTAATGACATGTTTACTAAAGATAATAATATTGTTCTTACACCTATAGATTTTCACCGAACCAAGCAGAATTATAATTTGCCAGGCGATGTTTTGGGGAAAGTTTGCGTAAAGAGAACCGACTTTTTAAAGATAAATGGTTTTGATGAAAAAATGAACAAACATGGCTTTGAAGATTACGACTTTGTTAATCGATTAGAGATGATCGATGTAAAAAGGGTACTTATCGAGGAGCACATTTATTTAAGGTATATTCCACACGAAGATGATAAGCGATATTCGTTACCCCTAGATAACTTGCAAGGGTTATACCTGAATTATATAACACCGTCATCAACTGAGGTGTTATTACTTTACAAAGACCATCGTTTTCAAAAAGGTGTTTTAATTGATAATATCGCAAATCCTTCAGACGATTATCATTATGCATATCAGATTAATAGAAGTTATTTTGAGTATAGTTTAAAGGATTTTAAATGGGAAACAGGAGAATGGAAATTGAGCGGAAAAGGTATTTCTTTACTATATGAGCGTAATATTGACGAAAATTATTATGAAAAAGAACCAGAGTCTAAAAATTTTATAAGAAATAAAGATTTTACATGTTTTTATCATATTAAAAATAAAGAATTAATTGAAAACATCTTGGTCTTTGAACATTATTACTATACCAGATCTATAATGGATAGAAATTTAGCAAATAAAACTATTACTGCTAATTCTGATGATTACGGTTCTGGTATAGTATTTAAGAATTTCAGAATGTCCGAACCAATAATTGTTTAATAATCTATTTTTAAGCAAAATCGTGAACGTTAGCAAACAATTACAGAAAATGGACTGAAAGAAGTCGTTGAATATCTCCTGCAATGATTCCGATATGCAATCGTTATGAGCAAAGCGAGCACCCCATGCTGGGGCGATACCGGGCTACGCTACATCCCGTTTGGTGTTACTGCATTGTATCTATTTATACAACGTATTGTTTATGTGTTACTTCTGAATTCCAACACCGGATTAAATTAAATTGTTAATAGACTTATTGATGTTAGTTCATTGAGCGGTAGTAAACATAGTAGTAAACAAACCTCGCTTCAAAGATAAAGCATGCTCTAATAACTTACAATTGTAATAGATAATTCTTCGGGGTGGTGATTGTTCTTGTTTCATACTGTTGACATTAGTGAATAAATAATTATAAAGCTACAACAGGCTTATGGCGGGATTAAATGCAAGGAGGAACGGAATAAATAGGTTGAGCGCTGACACAGGAGCGTTTATGCCGTAGTTCCTTGCCATGTATCCAGACTCACGCCTAACTTTGCTGAAATGATTATGTAATTCTCTTTTCTCTCCTGTGGTACATTTCTTTGTTAAGTAGTTTATAGTAATGCCCTTTAAATGAAAAATGTCCCATTACTGCCAAATGACTTAAACGATATATTAATCCAGAAAACAACAATTTTCTTACTTTATAAGGATAATATAAATCTTGGATTACTGCTTATAGTAGATGATGCTAATCCAAAGGAAAGAAGAAATTTACTTTTATAGGGGTAGAGTATTTCTTGGATTGAGTTTGGACAGTTTATAATATTGGGTATATACACTAAGTTAACAGCTGTCCATGCAGGTGTTATAACTTTCCTTGTTTACCTTTTAGAAGGTAAGGATTGCTAAATGCTCCTTCGACTAATAAAGAACATCCCTTAATTAGACAAAGTCTACTATCTATATAGGAGACTAATAACTTTTCATAATTATTGGAACTCCTTTAGACATAAAGGCTGGCTCACCTCTTTTTTAACTTGCTTTCGGCTGTTTCTTGACATATAAATAACAGAAGATAAAAGAGTGAACCCCATAAAAACAAATACCCAGGTATCAAGCGGACATGGATCATCATCACCACAAGGTAAAGGGTCTGTGCCGCTACCTGGTTGAGCATGGGTAGTTGTATTTAACAATAACAACAGTATGATTGTAACATAAAAAAATATCGTTTTTTTGTGGTTTGTATTCTCACAATTTTGTAAAAGTGGTCGAACCATAACTTTTGTTATTATCATTTACTTGTATAACGTAATTGCCTTGCATAAGTTTACTTACGTCTTGAATTATAGCATTACCCTGTATAAAGGTATTATTTATAATTAATTCGCCCTTAAGATCAAATATTTTTACATGTAATGATCCGCTATTGGCATCCGGTTTTATATTTACCTGTATAACATTTGCAACCGGGTTAGGGAATACCTGTAACTTATTGGTTAGGGTATTTACAGACAAGTAACTAACGGTTACCACATTCGAAAACGAATTCACACCATTAATATTATTTTGAACGAGGCGGTACTGGTTAACCGCATCGGTGTTGGGATTAGTATCGGTAAAAGCGTATAATCCCGATCCATCAGATTGAAGCACAGCAAGATTGGTGATAGTTTTCCAGTTGTCTGTAGTACGCTGAAGGGTAAATCCAGTATAGTTACCTTCATACTGTGTTTTCCAGTTAAGGGCGACGCTGTTATTATTTTTAACGCCGTTAAAAGCAAGCAACTGATACGAAGCTGCGATATTGGTTGGCTGTACCGATAAGGTAAAGCGTGAAGCGCCATAAGTTTTTGCATTGCTGCGGTCAATATTAAAAGTGTAAACACTGTTAGCCGACAGATCAAGCGAATCCTTGAGCAGGTTATCTTTTAAATAAAGTTTAAAACGCGGATCAAGTGATGAAGTACCTGTAAAGGTCATGGTATATTTTCCGTTGATTTGACCCTCAGCATATAAAGGTATCGTTTTAACACTATCAAGACCGCTCATCTGGTTGATCAGCAGTGGTTTGTTATCAGTAGAATAAGTGGCCATGAAAGTCGTTTGTGTAATGCCGTAGTTGTAATAAGCATCCTCAAAAACGTTATATTTATTTTGAGCCTTATTATTAAAATGAATTAATGTTTCGTCGTAATTGGCCGAATCCAGGGCGAGCCTGATAAGTATATCAGGTTGCTGTGCAGCAGTTGCGTTTCCAGCTGCTGCAAATGAAGAATCATTGGTATTTAATTGATTAATTGCCAGTGTTTGCGGTTCAGAAACGGCAAATGGTGTAGGCGTAGAACCAGTAGATAAACCAGTTACCTTGCAAGCTTCAGTAAAAGAAAGGGTGGTATTAGGGGTTGAATTTCCTTTAACGAAGAATCCTTGTCCAGAAAGCACATACCTACCAACACCATTTACAGGAGTAGTAATACCAGATCCTTTTACATAAGAACCCATGATACCAACATTATTTAACATATAAATGGTGGTACTTCCTGGATTAGTCAAAGTTATCTGATCGAGATCAATGCTACAAGCATAAGGATTTCCTACCAAATGATATCCATCATTAGTAGATGAATGGTTTGTGTAAGAAAAAATAGCAGCAGCAGTTGATGGCGTGGTATATACCTGATGGCCCAAGCCATCGCTGGCTACACCATTTGTTGGTATAACGACATTAATCGTGCCCTGATTAAGATTGCCGTTAAAATTAAGTGTTGTGGGTTCTGGTGTACCGCCGGATGTAGCCTTATTAACAGTTCCTGAAGCATCATTCATATTACGATTACCCCTGAAATAAAACAAGAACCCGTTACCAATAGGAAGCTTTTCACCAATGGTTTTAATGCCCCTGTAATCACTGTTTACAATTTGCATATTGATAGGGTCAGAATCAGGTTCATTATAAAAGAGTACGGCAGGATTTGCCAGCGGGGTAGGGTCGAAAGCATTTGTCGGCGGAGTACCCCCGGGATATGTACCAACAGCGCCATAGCCTGAAATGGGAGCAGTAAGCTGTAAATCTTTAAATCCGTAAGCCAATGAACCTGAAAGTACCCCTGGTGCCGAACCCTGATTTACAGGTGCAGATAAAAACTTATAGGTACGTTTGCTTGCTCCTCCATTCATATAACGCTCTACATTTACATACCCTGTTATCGTTGAGGATCCTGTTATGGCCGCGACGGACGCTGAACCTGCAGCGTCGGATTTCAACGACAAATAGGGTACGGTGCTCGTTCCTGCGACAAGCTTTGCCGGGCTTATCATGGTTAATACTCCTGTGCTTGCCACCGAGAAATTACCAGTGCCTGCAACCATGTTAGCCGTACCACTACAATTAAACCTTACGTTATTAAAGGCTGTTCCGACAACACTGTTATCGGTAAGAGTTTGATTGGTTCCGTTGAAGGTCGTTGTTCCCGAGCTTTGTGTGTAGGTCGCTCCTAGATTGTTAGTGTAATTGCCAGCTATATTCAGGTTTCTAGAACCTAACGCCAACACACCACCAGAGTTATTTGTTAATGATCCGCCAATGGTGATATCGCCATTGGTCGCACCCGACCCCTGGTTTACGGCAGTGCTGTTAATCCAATCTCCGGTGACAGTTACCGTAGGGCTATTAGTAGTAAGATTTACCGCACCACTAGCCGAGGTAGTCAGGACACCACCCACAGTTAGGCCTTGTGTCGGCGAACCTGCTATAGTGCTATTTCCGTCTACTACTTTTATACTGGCTCCGGATAACGTCAAATTATAATAGTTAGCCGATGAGGTCGAAGATATGCTGCTAGGTAATGTCGTATTGATATAAGAAGCACTAGTAGTAACACTTGGTTCATTAGCGGTATATACAGTTTGGTTTCCTGATGCTGCATCATATAATGTTGTGCCGTTATTGCCGCCAAAAGTAAAGTATACGTAAAAATTGTCAGCCTTGGTAATTGGAATTAGCGACTGAAGTTCAACCGTGTTGGCACTACCAGCGGTGTTATCCGCGGTAAACAGACCATATCCTTTGTATATGATCTGTCCGGGATTAAAAATATTATAGCCACTTAGCACTGGTGCATTATTTGTTGCGAATGTCATAGCGCTTAGCAAGGTAGTTGTTCCTTTTTCTACTGAAAAATAAGGATAACAGATTCCTCCACCTGACCCGGAGGCTCCATTATTTCCATTCGAATTAAGGGTGAGATTGCCCGTTATGGTTAGCTGATCGATCTGAATACTAACCTGGCTAACCTCGGCAACTCCGTTGGCTGGTTGTGTTGTAGCATCACCTACAATAAACTTGCCCTGGCATAATAAAGTCCCTGCGCCTGCAATGGTGGTAGCCGAATAATTAAATGGATTGCCCGTAGCGCTTGGATTATGATTTTGAGTAATATTACCTGTAACAGTTAAAGTGTAACCACTGTTGATGGTTAAATATAAATAAGCAATTTTTCCGAAAGTGTAAGAGGTTTGAGGGGCATTATATCCAAATGTTAATGATTTACATTTCGGAGTTGTTGTTCCAGGTCCCGAACTACCGGTACTCGAGCCAATAATGGGCCAATTATTAATTGTATACGAACCATTAACGCCAATTCGAACATCATCGTTAATACCCGGAACGACATCACCAGACCAATTGTCAGGGTTGTTCCAATTATTTTTGTCACTCGCCCCGAAAATACATCCAAAGCTGTAACATCCTGCACCAGTCCAATCTATAGTGGCCGCAATAGTGTTATCAACTGAGAGCGCTAAGCTAATTAACAATACCAATTTTACTAGACCTGTTTTCAAATCCTTACAATTTAGCTGTTATACGTGCGTAAAACACAATTGTTCATTTTTTGTAAAAATATCAGTCCTAATGTAGAAAGACAAGTAAGTTATCTAATAGCAAAGATAAAGTTTTGTAATAACGCTCAATCAACTAGTTCAGTGAACGCTGTATGTTTAGATATTCCGTAAGCGTAGCTGTCAAATTCCTTTAGGAGTAGTTTGATTTCTGTCATTGCAGTAAGGTTAATGTCGAGTGAATTCTCGAACTGGCTCACCGCTAAACAGCAGCATTAAAGCAAGGTGGAGATATAAGTAAATGTGGTGGGTTTCCTCAGGGACACCCATTTACGTTATACTACCTTGAAACGAAGTGATTGTATGCTGATGGCTCAGCTAACTTTGTGATGAGAATAACTCTTGCATATATTATTATTAGTCAGTAGTTTTAATGAAACCTTAATCTTATGATCCTAACACAAATCGATTCATCAACCAGCTTTAGTTATTCTCTTTTCATTGTAGCTATTATTACAGCTTTTTTTCTTGGCGTTTTTCTTCTAATACGCAGTATAATGCTTTGGTATTGGAAAGTAGATGTTATAGTTAATAATCAAATAGAGCAAAACAGGTTACTATCTGTACAAGTGAATCTTCAAGAGAAGCAAAATAAGCTTTTGAAGCAACTAATTGACCAGACCGGTAACGACTCGATTGATCCAAATGCTTAATCAATAAGGCCATGAGAAGCGCATTGCTCATAGTAGCGTTATTATTTAATTTAATAATCGCAACCGACGCAACTCCCAGATTTCATATCAAGACAAAAGTTGAGTATGTGTTAATCTGCAATAGTCGATCTTCATACGCATATCACAGATATGAATGTCGAGGGCTTGCCCGCTGTAGACATGGAGAAAGTAGGGTAACGAAAGCACAAGCTATTAGAATGGGATATAGAGCTTGTAAGATTTGCTATTGATGTTAGCTCGGTTGATTTAAAGTGAGCGAGATGAAATCAATTTTTAGTAATACATATCTTGTTGAATATACATTCACTATTTGTATATATGAGTCGATCTTGGCGGATCTTAAGAACTCTATTAATTCAACTTTGACTATATCACGTTTAATTGAGGAAGGCTATACGATTAATGAGGGAAAAGAACTATACAACAGAATTGCGGCTAACCCTAATCACTATGCAAAAGTCGTCGAGGTGCTTTCTAGACTTATAAGTAATCAAATGTCAATTTATGAACGGGCTGGTCAAGTTGAAAGGACACAATCATCCTATGTAGATAAATATAATCCACAAAAAGAAATGGTGTATAAAATTAATCATATTGCATTGTATTGTACTGAGGAGCTAGGAAAAGAGTTTGCTAAATTTTTATTAAAAAAAATGATTAGTGCAATGACAGGTTTTAATATATCATAAACAAAAATATTAAGGCCTGTGATTAGAATTTTGGAATAATTTGATTTCGTGGCTAACAATATAAGTTCACAGAAATATTACGCTTTCCTATCGACCTGTGGCATTTCTTCTGATTTATCAAGCTTTACAATTCTATCTCTCATAACAACTTTGTCTTTGAAGTGACGTGCAATCTCATAAGTCGTATCAGTATAGTTATTCCCCGTTTCTTTATTATGATAATATATTTTAATAGATTTACAGTTTTTATGCTCAAGTATCATATTTAGCATTGTACGGTCAGATAATCCACAACTATGACCTAAGACTAACACCTGATATTCATCCATCTCGGTGAAGCGGACTAGTTCAGTATAACGGGATGTTTTGAAATAAGCAAATGATTTGATGTGTTCGTAGTATCCATTGGATTTCTCTCGTTCCATCTGTAGATACCTTTCATCCAATTCGTCTCCGAAACCAAAGACCATTGGATTGTCGTTGTCTTCCAATTTACCATGTATATTATTAATAGATACGCTTGGTGTCATTGATAGTCTATTTATATACTGTTCTGCGGTATCCGTATAATTGAAGTTTAAAACATGCACTGCCTTCGGGGGTTGATCACAATATCCTTGTTCTGTATATTCTTTTTTTGTTTTAGAGTCGAGATCATCTATCTTGATTGGCTCTAGAAAGATGCGCTCATATGCATTAATATACGGAGGATTAGGAACAGTAAGCAAATATTCTTCAAGATTAGAAATAATTATATGCAGGTCTTTGTGTAAAACATTGAGCCTGCTTTCTTTTTCATCCATGAAGTCATAATTCTTTCTACCTTTTGTACGAGGCAGTTCCAGTATCGATATTAATTGATCATAGAAAATAGCTTCCACATCAACCCATCGTTTGACAGCACAATGATCGAGTAATGCTTTAAAAAACTCAGAATTAATGTAGAAGATAAACGGGTATGTGTAGCCTTTATCGCCATAACGACCTTTTCCAAAGTTCTGAAGTTTGAAGTCAGAGCCATTAAGACCCTCAACCCAAGTATCAATATCGGTTTTAGTAGGATAAGGTTGTTCGTAGTTAGGATTGTAAGCTATGTTTATTAACCTACTATTTTTTTCCCTTTTTAAATGAAGATAAAAACATTTTTTAAGATACCATTTAATAAAATCAATGTAACTAGTTGGCATTCCGTGAGCTAGGTCAAAGCCATTGCCAATTAGGATAAGTCTATTCATATAGATTTAAAGCGTAGTTACATTACTTAGGCGCGTTCATTGACTTAACTTAGATGGAGTAAACCTAAAAAGTACTACTATCTAAATAGATCTTCAAGTTCTAGTATCCTTTCTGACTTGATTACCAGCCCTAAGTTGATTGGGATTTTGGACTCGGCTATTGGGACTGATGCAGTTGGGACATTAACTATTTTAATTTCGCCAGTAGTTAAGTATTGAGGGCCTGCATATAAGGTCCCGAGGAGCTTTATTCTGCTGCCCATAGTCATTCCGCCCCTGTGTGCATATGCTCCTTCATCCAAGAGGAATATAGGAGAACCACTTGACCCTGGGAAACACGCTGCATCAATCATGAA
>DATJJI010000155.1:0-19461 GCA_035492275.1 Mucilaginibacter sp. | reverse complement strand
ATAAATTTATCTTTAACAAACACGACTGGAGTCTTTTAATGGCAAACATTATGAAGACAAATTATATCAATATATCAGTACTCACAACAACTCTTATGTAAGTGCATTTAACCTTACGCTTTATTCAACAAGCTGGTCGCTCAGCTCTGTTAAACTCATTTATGATAAATTTAGCCCGGCAGTGAAAAGAAGTATTTATGGACAAGAAATTAAAAATGAGATAACGGCTGCTGATAATAGCACTATCCATAAAAAAGCTATAGATTTCAGTTCAGTAGATATTAATGGAAAGCTTTTACGGTTATCCGATTTTAAAGGGCGTTATGTTTTACTTGATTTTTGGGCAAGTTGGTGCATTCCCTGTCGTCAAAGTACACCTTATCTTAAAAAACTACATAATAAATATCGAAAAGCAGGACTTGATGTTATTGCTATAGCTGATGATGATAATAATCATGATAAATGGAGAAATGCGATAAATGTTGACAAAACCGAACTATGGTATAATATTTTGGATGGCAAAATATTTGCAAACAATAGTATAGATGGTTCAAAGTCCATCAGTAAAAAATATGCTATAAATATCTTGCCCACCAGAATATTAATCGACAAAGATGGCATAATAACAGGACGATATTCAGGTACAGAATCAGCTGTAGAGTTGGACAAAAAACTCGCATCAATATTTAACCATCATTCTAACTAATCTTCAATCTCTAATCTCTATTCTTCCCTTTCACGCTCCGCTTAAAAAGCGTACCTTTGCGGCCAAATGATTGCAATAAATAACCTTACGTTCGAGATCGGTGCGCGCGCATTATATGATGAAGCCAACTGGCACATTAAACCCGGTGAAAAAATAGGCCTTATAGGTGCTAACGGAACCGGAAAAACTACCCTGCTAAAAATTATTACCGGCGAGTACACCCCTACCTCGGGTACCATATCAATGGCTAAGGACCTTACCATGGGCTACCTTAACCAGGATCTGTTATCGTATTCGTCTGATAAGAATATTGTGCATGTGGCTATGGAGGCTTTTGAGCGCCAGAACCAGCTGCACGACGAGATCGAGGTTTTGTTAAAGAAACTGGAAACCGATTATACTGAGGACTTACTACACAAACTAAGCGACAAGCAGCACGAATTTGAACTGCTTGACGGCTATAATATTGAATACAAGGCGCACGAAATTTTAGCTGGACTTGGTTTTAGCGAAGCTGATTGCCAGCGCAAGCTGAGCACCTTTTCGGGTGGATGGCGCATGCGGGTAATGCTGGCTAAGATATTATTGCAGGCACCTGATATTTTGCTGCTGGATGAGCCTACCAACCACCTTGACTTACCATCAATACAATGGCTGGAAGATTACTTAAAGGCTTTTAGCGGCGCTATTATCATTGTATCGCACGATAGATGGTTTTTGGATAAGGTGATTAACCGCACGGTTGAATCGCGCAAGGGTAAACTCACTGTTTATGCAGGTAACTATACCTTTTACCTGGAAGAAAAAGCTTTACGCGCCGAAATTCAGCGAGGCGAGTTTAAAAATCAGCAATCAAAAATAAAACAGGAAGAGCGCCTGATCGAGCGTTTCCGTGCCAAGGCATCAAAAGCAAAAATGGCGCAGTCGCGTATAAAAATGCTGGATAAAATGGAGCGTGTGGATGATGTGGATGACGATAACCCGGAGGTGAACTTCAGCTTCAAATTCAGCAGGCAATCCGGCCGTCACGTAGTGACCCTGGAACATATCACCAAAAAATACCCTGCTATTGATATTTTGGATGATGCCGAAGCGGTTATTGAAAAAGGTGATAAAATTGCTTTGATCGGTGCAAACGGTAAAGGTAAATCAACCCTGCTGCGTATTGTAGCCGGTGCCGATAAAGAGTTTGAAGGCAAAGCCATAACCGGCCATAATGTTACCCAAACCTTTTTTGCGCAGCACCAGTTAGAGAGCTTACATTTAGAGCACCAGATATTACAGGAATTGCAATCGTTCGCCCCAAAACATACCGATACCGAGCTGCGCTCTATATTGGGCTCGTTTTTATTTACCGGCGATGATGTATTTAAAAAGATCAAAGTATTATCGGGTGGCGAAAAATCGCGCGTAGCGTTAGCCAAAGCCTTAACCGCCGATGCTAACTTTTTAGTACTGGATGAGCCTACAAACCACCTGGACATGGCTTCGGTGAATATATTGATACAGGCCTTGCAGCAATATGAAGGTACGGTTATCGTGGTATCGCACGACAGGTATTTCCTGGATAATGTGGCTAATAAAATTTGGTTCATCGAGGATCAAAAGATCAAGCAATACCCGGGCACTTACGTGGAGTACGAAGAGTGGGCCTCAAAACGCAAGCTTGACCCTAAAGTAGAAGCACCTGCACCTCAACCTAAAAAAGAAGAGAAAAAGCCGGACCCTGTTAAGCAGCAGCAACCATCAGAAAATAAACATCAGCAATTAAAAAAATTGAACCAGGACCTGGCTAAAATGGAAGAGCAAATTTCCGGATTAGAAAAAGCAATAAAGGACCTGGAAGCTCAATTGGCTGATGATAAAATATATAACGACGGCGCCAAACTAAAAGAAACCAATGCCGCCTATTCCCAAAAACAAGCGGAGCTTAAACAAGTCCAGCAGCAATGGGAAGACCTGGCCGAACAAATCATGGAGCTGGAAGCGTAATAAGAACCATCAAAAAACATTTTTTAGAGACGCAATACTTTGCGTCTCTTTTTTTTTATTTAAAATCCTGTTGTCATTCTGAGCGTCAGCGAAGAATCTTGTAAGAGTGAATCCGCATGCATGGCGTATAAGATCCTTCACTACGTTCAGGATGACAAATTGTTTTTTTAACTAATATTGCATTATGAGAAACTCCATCATCATTCTGCTTTTATTTATAAGCCTAAAAACCTTCGCGCAAACGCCTTATGATGATAATGTGTTTAACGCGCACATAAAAAGCGTGGAGTTTTATAACAGCAAAAAAGAAGGATCATTCCCTATCATCACCCTGCAATCGGGCGAGCAGGCGCTGTTGACCTTTGATGACCTGCGCGGCGGAAGGCGCAATTACTACTATACCATTGAACATTGCGACAGTAAATGGAACTCATCCAACATTTCAACAGCAGAGTACCTGCAAAGCTTTACTGACGATCAATTAACCGATTACTCCTACTCTACCAATACCATCCAGAAATATACCCACTACGAGCTTAAGCTGCCCAATAACAACATCGCCCCAAAAATATCAGGGAACTATATTTTAAAGGTTTATGAGGATGGCGACCAGCGAAACATGATTTTGACCCGCAGGTTATATGTAGTAAACAGCAAGGTTTCTGTTGCAGGCGATATTGTTTCTTCAAATGACCCGTCACTTCGAACCACTAATCAAAAAATAAACTTCCAGGTTAATTATGCGGGTTTAACGGTGCAAAATCCTAATACGGATATTAAGGTTTTGCTCATGCAAAATGCCCGCAGCGAAACCGGGGTATGGAACACCACACCATCGGGCATACGCGGTACGCAACTGGTTTACAATGATGTGAACACCAACGATTTTCCGGGCCGTAACGAATTCAGGCATTTTGATACACGGAGCTTAAAACTAAATTCGGACCGGGTTTCACATATTTACCATGACACCGCTTTTACGGTTGTTTTATTAGGCGACCCGTTACGTGATCAGCCAGGTCATTCGTTTCAGTATGACAACAATGGTAATTTCTTTATCCTGAACCAGGACGGTACCGACCCGCGCCGTGATGCCGACTATACCCATGTGTATTTTAGCCTGGCCGCCAATAAAACTGATAAAGAGGGCACAGCTTACATAGTAGGCAAATTCAATGATTATAAAATTGACGACCGCAGCAAAATGGATTACGAACCTATTAAGGGTCGTTTTTTCACCAACCTGTTTTTAAAGCAGGGCGTGTATGATTACGAATATGTTTGGGTTGATCGCAGTACGAACAAACCCGACGATATCCCCATTGAAGGCACACACTTTGAAACCGAGAACGATTATCAGTTATTGGTGTATTACCGCCCGCCAACAGCACGTTGGGAAGAGTTGGTGGGTTATCGGTTATTGAATACGGTAAAGAAATAGCCCCCTCTAAATCTCCCCCGGAAGGGGAGACTTTAAAGGAATGTTTTAGCCCTCCCTTCCGGGGAGGGTTTGGGAGGGGCTTTAATACTGATGAAACGCATCAGATACAAACTCCAGTACTTTTGGCAATGAAGCGCGCCAGTATGTCCAGGTGTGGCCGCCGTCGCGGATGCGGAACTCATGCGGAATTTCTTTTTTACGCATAGCGATATGCACGAGGGCATTGCCTTCATATAAAAAATCATCATCGCCATCATCAATATACCAGCGCACCGCTTTCTTTTGGCTGTCGGGCATGTTATTTACCAGGGCCAGCACACTATGGCGGTTATAGTAATTTACAATGGTCGAGTCGGCAAGGTTAGGATTGTTCCTTTTATAGGTAATACGGGCCTCATCCAAAGTAAACGGACCAACAGCGGCACTTAAAGGGCAAGCTGACGAGAACAGTTCAGGATGATGCAATGCGTACATAAATGTACCGCCGCCACCCATTGAAAGGCCCGCGATAGCACGTGAGCGCTTATCCGTTTTTGCACGATATTTCTTTTCAACATAAGGCATCAGTTCTTTAAAAAAGAAATCCTCATAGTCCCAGTCGCCTTTAATATCATTAAAATAACCACGGCGGCCGGTATTGGCATCGGGCATCACAATAATCATAGGGGTGGCGGTGCCGTCGGCAATGGCTTTGTCAGTAATGTTTAACACTTCGCCAAAAGTAACCCAGCCGGTCTGGTCATCGCCTGAGCCATGCAGCAGGTATAAAACCGGGTACGTGCGGTTTGATGTTTCATAATCGGGTGGCAGGTAAACCGCGAATTTGCGTTCGCTTTTTAATATTTTACTGGGCAGGCTCAGGTTATCATAAACCTTTCCGCTTTGTGCAAAGGCAACAAAAGGCAGCAATAACACTACTGATGTAAATAGTTTTTTCATGATGAATATAGTTGGTTAGGCCGGCAGCTTGATCTACCGGCATGATAAATTTAGAATAAAAAATCAAAATGTCATTACCTTTGGAAGCAGCATGAATAAGCAAACCGCCGCAATTAATACCAAATGGCTTTACCTTTTTATAGGGATAGCAGTGATCGTAAACTTTAGCGGTTTATTTATTCCTATAACCGGGCCGGATGGTACGCTCTATGCCTCCATCGCCAAAACCATGGCCCAGCGCAATAACTTTATAGAGCTATTTGCTTACGGTAAGGATTGGCTTGACAAACCCCATTTCCCCTTCTGGGTAACCGCGCTTTCGTTCAAACTTTTTGGCATTACCACCTGGGCGTATAAACTGCCGGGCATCCTGTTTTTATTGATAGGCGCCGTATATACTTATCTGTTGGGCAAGGCTTTATATAATAAACAGACAGGCTTATGGGCTGCCTTGATACTACTTACTGCCCAGCACATCATCCTGTCAAACAACGATGTACGTGCTGAGCCTTATTTAACCGGGCTCATCATTGCCGCGGTATATCATTTTTACAAGGCGCATACCAACAATAACTTTTGGCATTTGCTGTGGGGATGCCTGTTTACCGCCTGCGCTATCATGACCAAGGGCATGTTTGCCATAATCCCCATTGGCGGGGCCATTGCAGGGCAGTTTATCATTACCCGGCAATGGAAGCAGCTATTCAGTTTACGCTGGCTGGCAGCTATTGTTTTAACGCTGATCTTTATCCTGCCCGAATTATATTGCCTTTACCAGCAGTTTGATCTGCACCCCGAAAAGCTCATCTTCGGCAGGCATAATGTATCAGGCATCCGTTTCTTTTTCTGGGACAGCCAGTTTGGCCGTTTTTTTAATACCGGCCCCATCAAAGGCAACGGCGACCCTACCTTTTTTATCCATACTACCCTTTGGGCATTTTTACCGTGGTCGCTGCTGCTGTTTGCGGCCATATTTCAGTTCATCAAAAAAGGCAGTAAACAGGTGCAAGTTACGGAGTGGTATTGCCTGTGCGGGTCTTTGCTTACGTTCCTGTTGTTTTCGGCATCCAAATTTCAATTACCGCATTATTTGAATATTGTGTACCCGTTTTTTGCTATAATCACTGCGCAGTACTTATATAATCTTCAAACATTAAAAAGTATTAAGGCAGTACGTATTACGCAAACCGCCATTATTGTATTGCTTTTAGTAGTCATTTGTATATTGCATTGGTTCTATCAGCCGGAAACATTTGGGATAGTAACAGGCGTTTGCTTATTTATATTATTGATGGCTTTGTCGTTTTTGCCAAAAGCTATTACATCGGGTGCTATTCCTAAAATAGTTTTACAAACGCTGCTGGTATCGTTTATCGTTAATATTTATCTTAATACCGTATTCTATTCTTCATTACTGCATTACCAGGCGGGCAGCGAGGCGGCTATGTGGATCAATGCCCATAATCCCGATAATTTACCCGTGGTTCAAATTGATGATGATTATGTTTCGGCAATGAATTTTTATAGCGATGCGCCTGTGAGTAATATTTACACCGATGGCACCGGGAAAAAACCAAAAGCGCCGTTTTTATTATATGCTTCTTCTGATATAGTTAAAGGTTTAACCGCCAAAGGCTGGCAAATGCAACAGGCTAAAACGTTCGACAGGTATTGGGTAAGCCGCTTAAAGCTCTCGTTTTTAAACAAGGTTACAAGGGCAAAAGAATTGACGCAAATGAATGTGGTTATTGTTAAAACGTTACCGTAAATGTATGGAACGGCGCCTCGTAGGCGTAGGTTAAACTATAGCCATACTGGCTGCAAATATTCCGGGCAATAGTTAACCCTAAGCCTGTCCCTTCTGAATTTGCGCCTTTTTTAAACCGTTCAAATATCTCATCATTATTCAGCGCTTCCTTCTCGCCGGTATTTTGAAAAATGAGGGTATCGCGGGTAAGTTTTATATAAATTTCGCCATAGGCAATGTTATGTTTAATAGCATTATTGAACAAATTATTGATCAATATTTCCATTAAATATTTGCTTGCCGTAATTTTTTTATCGGCCAGTAAATGCACCACTTCAATATGCCAGTTTTGTGTAAGCTCCTGGAGTTGATGTGTTTTTTCTGTTATAATATCTTTTAAATTAAATGTGGTACTATCCTGTATCAGGTCGTTATCAATTTTTACCAGCAACAGCAGTGATTGGTTTAACCGCGATAATTTATTGGTAGCCGCATAAATATCATTAATCTGAGCAAACTGCTCTGCTTTTAGCTTTTCGTCCTGTATCATCGTATCCAGTTTCGAGGTGATGACCGCTATGGGGGTCAGCATTTCGTGCGAAGCGTTTTCGGTAAAGGTTTTCAAGCTCTGGTAATCATTTTTTACCCTGGACGACATGGCGATCATGGCTTCGTTCAGTTCCCTGAACTCATCGATATTGGTTTTATTCAAATCCAGGCTATGGTTATCGGCCACATTAAATGCCTTTAATTGTTGTAAAATAGAGTAAAACGGTTTCCATAAACCGCCAAAAATATAGCGGTTGGTTATTGCCAGAATAATTAACAGAACAACGCCAAGCATGAGTGTTATGCCAATCATAAGCTGTGTCAGGTTTTCCTGCGCTGCCTTTGATTCGGCGACGGTTACTATATAGTTTTCACCCTTTAACGTGATCATTGACCGTACCGCCCTGCCCGATTCTGTTTTATTACCACGGCTTTTATAATAAGGCGTATCATAAAAATCCATTTCGATAGATGCCTGGGCAGTTTTGGTAAAAGTAGTTTGATCGCCGGCAAAATCAAGGGGCTTTGGTAAATGCTGGTTAACGTTTATGTAATCCTTTATTTCATCCAGCTCTTCCGTTAGGTCATGATCAAGCTGTTTGTTAACAATGTTGTTTATGGTAATATAATAGCTAAAACCGGCAATAAACAGCACCAAAAAGGTGATGATAAATGTTGCCCTGTTATATTGTGAAGCTAATTTCATTTTTTACAAAAACTTATAACCTACGCCATAAACAGACTTTATATAATCGCGCTGTGCTGCTTCCATTAATTTTTTGCGGATGTTTTTTATGTGCGTATAAATAAAGTCAAAGCTGTCCACCAGGTCAATCTCATCACCCCATAAATGTTCGGCAATGGCATTTTTTGATATTACTTTGCCTTTATTGGCTATAAAATATAATAACATATCATATTCTTTTCTGGTAAGTGTAATATCAGCCGATTTTACCTTCACCTCACGTGCCATCAGGTCAATACTTATCTGGTCGTAATTTAAAATATTATTGGTATTAAATGCCCTGCGCCTAAAAATGGCGTCGATCCGCGCCTTCAGCTCGGCCAAATGAAATGGTTTTATCAGGTAATCATCAGCCCCCAGGTTTAATCCCTTTACTTTATTATCCAACGAGTTACGGGCAGATATAATTAGTACGCCTTCATTTTTACCGCTTGCTCTTAAATGCTCTAAGAGGGTAAAGCCTTCACCATCAGGTAGGCCAATATCAAGCAATATACAGTCGTATTGATAAATGGCTATTTTGCTTATAGCTGTTTTCAGGTCGCCGCAGCTTTCGCAAATAATGCCTTCTTCGGTAAAATATCGTTCAATACTTTCCCTTAGGCCTTGTTCGTCTTCTATGATCAGTAGTTTCAAAAAATAATATTTTTATAAATGTAGTAATTGAATTTGAGTAAAATTTGAAGTGCATTTAATGGGCGAAATTCAGCCGGTAAAACCTATTTTTGCCGCCGATGAATACTTCACTAAAAAACAAATTCGACAGTATAATTTTTGACCTGGATGGCACCCTTTGGGATAGCTCGGCCAACGTGGTACTGGCATGGCAGGCAGCTAAAAATCAGGTAGATTATATTAAAGATGATTTTACCCAGCCCATGATACACTCTATTACCGGCATGACCTACAAGGCTATTTTTGAAACCCTGCTCCCCTACCTGGATGAGCAGCAGCGCGAAGAATTTAAAACCATAGCCGGTAAAAAAGAGCTGGAAATATTGTATGAGAAAGGCGGCGAGCTGTATCCGCAGCTGGATGAAACGCTTCAATACCTATCAGGTAAATACAAGTTATTCATTGTAAGTAATTGCCAGAGCGGCTACATCGAGGTATTTTTTAAAATAAGCGGACTGGAGCATCATTTTTTAGGGCATCAATGCTATGGCACCAAAAACAAGCCGAAGGCCGATAATATAAAAGATATTGTTAACGACCATAATCTTAGCGCCCCGGTGTACATAGGTGATACTATGGGCGATTACAACGCGGCTACCCAGGCGGGCGTGCCATTTATATTCGCCAATTATGGTTTTGGTGTGGTTGATGAGGACCAGGTGGCTACCATAAGCCGGTTTGGCGAGTTGGTAGGTTTGTTGTAAACCAAAATCTAACCCATAAAAAAATCCTGCCGGTTTAAAACCAGCAGGATTTTAAAATCACAATGTTTTTAATTATTTACCTGCTGCGATAGCTAAAGCAGCATTGTTTTTTGCGATCTGGTTGTTAGGTGCTTCCGCTGAGCGGCTTCCTGGTTCCAGGTTAGTAGCATTCTTTAAAAACTGAACTTCTAATCTTGAGAAGGTCTTGTTTCTTCTATCTTTTCTTTTTAAACGTGTTACGCCCATGATACTTTTATTTTAATATTTTTTGTTAACCTCGAGGTCGGGAGCGGATTCGAACCGCTGTAAAAGGTTTTGCAGACCTCTGCCTAGCCACTCGGCCACCCGACCATTTTTAAGGATTGCAAAAATAGTAATTATTTATTGCACATCAATATTTATTTAAGCTTATTTCTGTTTATTTCTGAACAGAATATGGCTGTGGCAATTGCCACGTTTAATGATTCGGCATTACCGGCACGAGGTATGGTTATGGCTTTGCTTACTAATTGCACCACATCCGGGCGCAAGCCGTTGCCTTCGTTACCCATAATAATGAGCCCCTCGTCACCAAAATTGGTGCTGTAAATGTTTTCGCCATCCAGCAGAGCGCCGAATACAGGTAGTTTAACTGCCGACAAAAAAGCCGGTACATCCGTATAATGCACATTGAGCCGCGACAGCGAGCCCATGGTTGCCTGCACCACTTTTGGGTTATATACTTCAACGCTATCTTCCGAACAAATAATATGATCAATGCCAAACCAATCGGCGGTACGGATGATGGTGCCCATGTTACCGGGATCTTGTATGCCATCCAATACTATCGAGAATTTTTTATGCAGCGTGGCATGATTTAAAACCGGCCAATTTGGTATATTAACCACCGCTATAACATCGGCAGGTGTTTTCAGGGTGCTTATTTTTTCCAGGATATTTGACGAAATTTCCTGAAAATTCATTTTCTGCGATAATTTAAGCAATTTTGGGGCAATTGCGGGCGTATAGTAAACAGCTTCGATATGGTAGGCCGAATTGATGAATTCACTTACCGATTTGTAGCCCTCAACTAAAAAAAGGCCATGTTCCCTGCGAAATTTTTTATGTTGTAAGGACTGTAGTAAACTGATCTGAGATTTTGAAAGCATATATTAATACAAATAATTTCCGCATTACAATATTAAGTATTCTTCTGCTCATTATAGTTTCGGGCTGTAGTTTAACACGCCGGCTTAAAGGAAATGAGTCGTTGGTACGTAAGGTGGAAATAAAAGGGATGGATAAAGAGTTTGCCGAACTTGCGGTAAACTACGTAGATAAGCAGCAGCAGCCCAACAGTGTGGTTAACCTGCAGCTTTACTATCTGTTCAATAAAAACGGTAAAAAAAACATTGGCGAACCACCGGCTATTTTAGACAGCAGCCTGGTTGATTTTTCTCGCTTGCAAATAGAAAAATTCATACAAAGCAAAGGTTACCTGAAAGCCAAAGTAACCGATACCATCATCATTAAGAAAAAAAGAGCCACCCTGCGATTTACCGCTGTACAAGGGCCAATGTTCAGGATACGTAAGATCGAAGATAGCATACCCGATCATACGGTGCGCAGCCTGTACAGAACTAATCGTCCCAAATTTTCACACCTTCAACCCGGTGGGCGCTTTGACACCGATAGTGTAGCCTATGATCGTGATGCTTTTTTCCAGGTGATGAAGCGTAATGGTTTTTTTGATTTTTACCGCCAGTATATTAATTACACTACCGATTCTACCTTTAATAGTAGTATCGTTGATCTGAAAATTATTATTGACAACCCGCCCGATAGATTATTTCACCCGGTATATACTATCAACAACACCTTGATAACCGTAGCCAATAGCAATGGCCGTACCCCGGGCAAAGCCGACACCATTCAGGTGGGCGACCAGTTTAAATTTGTTGATTACTCGCACAAATTTAAACCGCAGCCAATAGTTGATTATATCTATCAGAAAAAAGGTGATCTGTATAGTTCGGAGATGCAAACTATCACTACTTCGCGCCTTTCTGAGCTCAATGTTTTCAGAAACGTACCCAATCCGGTTTATACCAAACTGGCCGATAGCACCAACCGCTTAAATACCCGGTTTGATTTGATCCCCCTCAAGCAAATGGATAATCGGGCGGAGGGCGAATTTCTGTTTGCCGGAGGACGCTATGGTTATAATATAGGCAATACTTTTACCGATCGTAACTTATTCAAAAAAGCCGTAACACTACAGGTTAAACTTAACCTGAGTATTTTATATGATAATGACCGTAATTCGGCTAATGTGAGCGGGATTGAGAACCAGGATTTTAAGGCCGGTGTAAGTCTTACCTATCCATGGATAGTTTCGCCATTCAATTTTGCAAAACCGGGTAAATATGGCGTGCCGCATACCACCTTCTCCTCTAACTACTCATTATTTTATCAAAAGGGTTTGGTTCAGCGTACCAGCTTTATCAACTCGGTTACCTACGATTTTTCGGAAACGGCCAATAAGGTACACAGTATAACCCCTATTGACATTGAATTTACAAGAGGTGTTATCGACCCCGTAGCCAAGGATTCATTGTTACGCCAAAACAGGTATTCGTATATCTACCTTATTGGCCGTACGGTGTTTACAACAGGTACGCAATACACTTACCAGGTGAACGGCAACCAACTAAACGGCTACCAAAACTTTACTTATTTCAGGGGCTCGCTTGATATTGGGGGCAATTTTCTGTCGGGAGTAAGTAATGCGTTAAATACACCGCGCGATACTTTAGGCCAGCGTACCATTTTTGGCTATACGTTTGCCCAATATTTAAAAACCGAGATCGACTTTAGGGTATATCATAGTTTTGGGGGCGAGCGTCAGTTTATATTCCGGATAAACCCGGGTATTGGTATACCCTATGGCAACAGTAAACAGCTCATATTTGAAAAGGATTTTTATGCCGGCGGCGCAAATGATATGCGCGCCTGGTTGCCACGTACCCTGGGGCCTGGTAATTTTAATCGCGCAACCGCATACGGCCCTCCGGGAACACCGGAGATACCCGCCACCCCAACCTCGCCCGAGGTACCGGCAATGCCATCAGCCGGCGACCTGCTGCGTACCCGTTTAAAATATCTTGATCAATTTGGCGAGATAAAATTTGTTGCCAATGCCGAGTATCGTTACAAACTGGCTAACGACTTTTTTGGTTCAAAGCTAAAAGGAGCTGTTTTTATTGATGCCGGTAATGTTTGGCGCTTACACAAACAGGTTGAAAACCCCGATGGTGAGTTCAGGTTCAATAACTTTTTGCAATCATCGGCTGTAGGTATTGGTACCGGTTTGCGATTTGATGTTGGCTTCTTCGTATTCAGGTTAGACGCTGCCTTTAAATTTAAGGACCCTCAATTTAACGGATCAGACCAATGGGTATTGATCAAACATGCCAATGAATTGTTTCACTCAGGTACATTCAAAGATTCGTATTTCCAAGCCAACGGCGAAAACTACAACTTTATGCAACTTAACTTTGGTATAGGGATGCCTTTTTGATGTGCAGATGCGTGAATGTGCCGATAAATTTTAATAGCTAATGTAAGCATATGCACATCCGCACATTTGCATATCTGCACATTTAAAACATACCCTTCAACCCATCAATTATACTTTCAAAAAACGTGGGCATGCTCAGGCCGTTATGATGGTTAAAGTACAGGAATATGCAAAAAATGACGATGGCGATAATAATGAACCGTTTAAACAGGTAGGCCAGCAAAACAAGCCCCAGGGGTATAATTAACAACAATACCCAGCTAACATGAATGGGGTGCAGTTTACCATCCTGTTTATAAATATAATAAAGCAAAGAATGCGTGCCCGAATCATTAACATGCTTCACATAAAAAAAGCTTGATTTCTCCAGTTTATGGTGATAAAAGGCTGTTCCTTTTTCAAATTTCAGTTGCTCCTGGAAACCGTTTATGGTAAAACTGAATACACCATCAACATTTTCTAATATGGTTCCTGCCGAATCAGTAGCGGTGATCGCAATTTCGCTTTCAGCAAACGGATTTTCTTTAACTACAAAGTGTTTTATGCTTATCGTATCGGCAAATGCGAAGCCGCTTGTCATCGTTAACAAGAAAACAACAAATAATATTTTTTTCATTTTTTAATATTAGGTTTGAAAGCAACAAACAACCCGCAATAAATTTAGTTAATTAATCTTAGGTTGGTATTAAGATTATTTCAATTAGGCTAATAGTATAATGTTTCGCAATAAATTATTCATCAGTTTTCTTTTCTTATTTTCTGTTTTTATATCCTTTACCAAAGCGTCAACAGTCAATGATCCTGATCGTGTTTGCGGCAAATGGATGTCGGCCGAAAAAAATTTGATGGTACAGGTTTATAAGGAAGACGGTGCTTTCAGGGCCAAAATAATCTGGTTTAAAAACGAAGACAATAGCAAACCCATGGAAGAATGGCGGGACAAACACAATCCTGACGAAACGCTGCGCAACCGCAGGCTTATAGGCATGAGCATATTGCAGGGGCTTGACTACATACCCAAATCAAACAGCTGGGAAAACGGCAAAATATACGACCCCAAACATGGCCGCGAGTGGGACGCATCCGCCTACATTAATAAAGAAGGGCAATTAAAAGTAACCGGTTACTGGCACTTCAAATTTATTGGCCGCACCATGACATTTGTACGGGTATAGTAGCCCCACCCAAACCCTCCCCGCTGGTTAGCGGGAGGCTTAATAAATTTATAAGAATATCTCCCCCTTCCGGGGGAGATATAGAGGGGGCCTACTTAGCGTTCAAATTAGGCAGGGCATTATTCCCTTTCAGGTACTTTTCAAGGTACTGGAAATTCACATTCGATATCAGTACATAGCTTGCCAGATCGTAAGCGGCACCATGCGCGCCTTTTGGATAAATACGTACATCGGCATCTTTACCGGCAGTAGTTAAAGCTGTAAGCAATTGCATGGTGTTAGCCGGGTGCACATTATCATCACTCATAGAATGGATGATCAATAAATGATCGCGCAGGTTACCTGCATGGGTAAGCGCCGAACTTTGATCGTAGCCTTTATTATTATCAGGCACCAGGCCCATATAGCGCTCGGTATACACATCATCATACAATCGCCAATCCGTAACCGCCGAGTTAGCCAGCCCAGCCTTAAACACGCCCGGATGCGTTAGCAAAGTGTAAACCGTACTGTAACCGCCGTAACTGGTACCCATTATTGCCATATTGTTGCCATCAACAAATGGCAGGGTTGCCATATGTTGCGCGGTTTCGGCAAAGTCGCTGCTTTCGTATTTACCCAGTTGCTTGTAGCCTATTTTTAAAAATTCGCTGCCATAATTGGCTATGCCGCGGTTATTCACATCAACCACAATATACCCGTTTTGGGCCAGCCATTGCTGCCAGCCATTTGCCGAGAACTGGTTAAACACATCGTGCGATTCGGGCCCACCATAAACCGTCATTACCACCGGGTATTTTTTTGAAGCATCAAAGTTGAATGGTTTTATCATATAAGCATCCAAAGTAGCACCATCGCTGGTTTTAACTTTAAAAAACTCGGGAGCCGAGTAAGCATGATTAGTGATATAGGTACTTACTGCCTTATTATCTTCCAGTAATTTCAATGTCTTGCCGTTATCATCGCATAAAGCAACCTGTGTAGGCGTGCTTACATTGCTGTACTTATCAATATAGTAACGTGTATTAGGCGACATGTCAATATCATGATAACCCTCAACCGAACTTAGTTTGGTTTTGCTGCTACCGTCAAATTTTATGGAATATAGTTCCTGATTTAACCCCGAGCTTTCGGCCGATAAATAGTAAATACTTTTTGTTTGCGGGTTGATACCGGTAACCTTTATCATATCCCAGTTGCCTTTGGTTACCTGGTTAAGCAGTTTGCCATCATAGCCATAGCGGTAAATATGATAGTATCCTGAACGATCTGATACCCAGAAAAACTCTTTCGATTTTTCAGGGAAGTAGATCATATCATTTACATTGGTGTAAAAGTTAAATATAGCTACCCAGGTGGTGTTCTTTTCTTCCAGCACTACATGATGCTCGCCTGTTTTTACATTAAAAAAGTACAGCTTCATGTGATTTTGCGCACGGTTTAACGTCATAAGCGCCAGCACATCGGGGTTGCTTGTCCAGTAAATGCGCGGGGTATAATAGTCGCCGGTTTCATCAGGTGTTAGCCAAACTTTTTTGCCGGTAGCTACATCAATTACACCGATGCGCACCTTGGGGTTTTCATCACCTACCTGCGGTATGGGTATATGAATATTATCATTATGATGACCCTCGAAATTAGTCATTTCAAAATCGGGCACCTTGCTTTCGTTAAATTGCCAGAAGGCCATGTACTTACTATCCGGCGACCAGTTCCAGGCTTGTGCCTGGCCAAATTCTTCTTCGTAAACCCAATCGTAATGGCCGTTAAAAATTCCTTTTTCGCCGGTAGCATCGCTGGTTAGCTGTTTTTCTTTGCCGCTGGCGAAGTTATAAACATACATATTGCCATTACGCTCAATACCTACCTTCGATCCATCGGGCGATAGCTCGGCCGAGCGTGCGTCCTTAGCGGCCTGTTTTAATTGTTTATCGGCTATATTATAGATATAGTAATTAGAAATACCCGAGCGGCGGTATATCGGCCTGAAATCTGATTTAAAAACCAGGTGTTTAGAGTCATGCGACCATTGGAACGATTCATACGCAAAAGGCTTTTGGGTACCGGGAAAATTAAGGCCGGTTTTGGTGAAGATCAATTCATCTTTCAGGGTACCCGGCTCTGTCGAGCGGATCTCGTTGCCGGAGATATAGGAATATTTTTGCCCCTCATTTATCCAGTTAACACTGGCGGGGCCTGTCCTGCCTCTTAACCTGCCACCGGCAAATAAGGCATCGGATATAGAATTGTATTGTTGTTTGGTTTGTGCCTGGGCAACCTTTGGATAAAGATTTAGCGATACCAGCACGCATAAGGCGTAGCCCACAAATAGTTTTTTCATTTTATGAAATCAGTTTGTGCGAAGCTAAGTGATTTACCGCATTTGGGCAAATGTGATGGCCCATGTTTATACAAACAAAAAGGCCACGCAATTGCATGGCCTTTTTGTTTTTCAAACTATTTATTAGTTAGCCTTACCAAATTCGCCGTTGGCTTTAATTTGAACTTCGTCGCTCAATATTGGTGAAGCGTATTTTGCGCCGAAACTAAAGTCGCTGCGTTTAATTTCGCCGGTAAGCTGGAAACCTGCATCATCAGCTTTCGACATCGGGTTGGTTATAGTACCACGATACCACAGATCCATTATTACCGGTTTGGTAACGCCATGCAAGGTTAAGTTGCCTTTTAATTTATACTTATTACCACTCACTTTGGTAATACCTGTGCTGGTAAAATTCATGGTAGCATATTTGTTAACTTCAAAAAAGTTAGGGCTCCTTAAATCTTCGTCTCGTTTTTCGTTCTCGGTGTTTACCGACGCGGTTTGCGCAACCAGGGTAAATTTGGCATCGCTAAAATCGGGCTTGCTGCTCACAATGGTTACATCAAAGTCTTTAAAAACACCTTCTACATCTGATACGGCCAAATGCGTAATAGTAAATTTAAGTTGCGCGTGCATCTTGTCTACTTTCCAAGTAGTTTGTGCAAAAACACCTGCTGTTGGTAATAAAGCTATTGCTAAAAGGATAATGATTTTTTTCATTTCTGTGATTTTTTAATATTTCCAGCAAATGTAAAAAGACAATCTACAAATACATGTTTAAACATTTATTTTGACTTTTTGATGGCTTTACACTAAATACGCCTGCCTGTGGTAGTAAATTATACTTAAAATGTATCTTTACGCTAAAACGCATCAACTTATGACAGGAAAATCGCCCAAAGAATCGCACACCATAATGAATGAGCTGGTGTTACCCAATGATACCAATACACTGAACAACCTGATGGGCGGGCGCCTGTTACACTGGATGGATATTGCCGCGGCCATATCGGGCCAAAAACATTGCAACCGCATAGTAGTTACCGCTTCGGTTGATAATGTTTCTTTTAAGCACTCTATTAAATTGGGCGATGTAGTGACCATTGAAGCGAAGGTATCACGCGCGTTTAGTACTTCGGTCGAGGTACGGCTGGATGTTTGGGCGCAGAACGTACCATCAGGCACCCGCGTTAAAAGTAATGAGGCCTACTATACTTTTGTGGCGCTGGACAAAGATGGTTATAAAATAGAAGTGCCCGAATTGATCCCCGAAACCGCTGAAGATATAGAACTATATAACGGTGCCCTGCGCCGCCGCCAGTTACGTTTAATATTAGGCGGTAAAATGAAAGCTGATGACGCTACGGAGTTGAAAGCGCTGTTTTTTGGAGAGCAGAAATAATTGTAATATTTATTAACTATCACGTCATTGCGAGCGATAGTGTGGCAATCTCTGCGCTTGCTAATCAATATACTACTTTTAGTTTGTCTACGATTGTACGCGTTTCGGGCACTTCACGCACGAGGCTTGCCCCCGCTCATTCGCCGCGGGTAGGCTTGTTACTTTTGGCTTGATCCAAAAGTAACCAAAAGATCAAGTCAGGCTGATCGCTGCCACTACACAAGGCCAGACTCCCGGCCGCGCACCCTGACTGGCCTTTGCGCGCATTTTTTATTTGTACTTTTTACTAAAATGTTGCTTCTGTCCCAAAGTGTCAGCCGAACAGCTTCGGGTGAAAGCAGGTAAAATTGATGGCCTTGTGTGATGGTAAGGGCATCAGGAATTTTGCAGAGTTGGGATTTGCGCGTAGCCGCAAAAGGCCGTAGCCCGTGGTTTTACCTGCTTTGCCCCATAGGGGCTCCTTCGGAGCAGGGCAAAGGCCACGTGCGGCAAAGAAGCATTTTGGCTGACTTGATTTTTGGTTCTTTTCATCAAGGAAAAGAACAAAGGCCTCCGCGGCCATAGCGGGGCAAGCCAAGTGCGTAAAGGGCCCGGAACGTTTGTGATTTTTTTGTTCCTCACAATTCCATCCTAATTAACTTGTAACATCAACCAACAATCCGCATCAAAGTATAAAATCTTTAGTATGAAGAAGTTTTATACCATTTGCCTCACCGCATCAGCATTAATCACAGGCTTATGTAATAGCGTATCGGCACAAAATAAACTGGCTTTTTCGGTACCATTTAAACTGGTTGACAACCGGCCGTTTATTGAGGTAAAAATTAAAGGCAAAATTTTCCATTTGGTGGTTGATTGTGGTGCCATGAACTCGCTCGACCTGGGCGCGGCTAAAGCATTAGGTTTAAAACTTATTTCCGGCGAGATGCAAAGCGGCGCCGGGGCCAAAAAAGTGCAAAGCTGGACCGCACGTGTGGATACGGCAAGTTTTGGCAGCGCAAAGATCACCCAGAAAGATTTTATTGTGGCCGATCTTTCTGAGATCAGGATCAAGCTGCATCTGCCTTATATTGACGGAGCTATTGGTTATGATTTTATGAAGAATTACGCGGTGCAGTTTGACTATCCTAAACAACGCATTAATTTTTATTATACCTACAAAAGTGTGAACCCTATCCCCTACGCCCTGTTTTGGGATCAGCTTCCAAAAATAAACGCGACCATTGATAGCAAACCTGCACTGCTGATATTTGACACCGGCGACCGCACCGCACTTACCATTTTTAACCATTACGCCGAAAAAACAGGAATAAAAAAACGATATAAGCTATCAGACACTACCATAACCGGTTACGGTATAGGCGGCCCTATCTATGCACAAACCATGACCCTAAAGCAATTGGGCATGGGGCATAATAAAATAGCGGATGTACCTTCGCGCATACCTACGCTTAAAAGCGGCGCGTTCAGCTCAACAGAAATTGATGGCAGTATTGGTGGCGGC
>DATJJI010000154.1:0-5755 GCA_035492275.1 Mucilaginibacter sp. | reverse complement strand
ATTTCGCGCGCTACGTTAATAGCGCCCAAAATACCCGATAAAGGGCCGCGTATATCATGGCTTACGCTATAGGCAAATTTATCAAGCTCGCTGTACGCTTTTTGCAGCTCATCATTTTTTACCGAAAGCATGGAGTTTGTCTGGTAAAACTTGTTGGCTTCCTCAATGGCCGATATGATATCGGCTTCGGCCCAGGGTTTTTTAACGAACCTGAAAATGTTACCACGGTTTATAGCATCAATAACCGATTCGATATCGGTGTAAGCGGTAAGCAGTATACGTACCGGCAGCGGGAACGTGCCACGTATCTCTTCAAAAAACTCCACCCCGGTTTTAACCGGCATACGCTGATCGCAAAAAATTACCCGTATATCCGGATGCTTGACCAGGTACTCCATGGCACCGGGAACATTTACTGCAGTGAAAACCTGATAATCAAGCCTGAGAGTTGCTTTAAACCCCGTCAGATTATCCATTTCATCATCTATGTACAGTACTTTAATTTTTTCGGCCATTTGGTCAAGTTTTATATGCGATGCGCAGAATATTATGGTTAAGTTAAACGAAAGTTAGACAATTTTTGTGTCAAAAATTATAGGTATTTTCAAAATAAATTCGGTGCCTTTACCTAACTCAGAGTTAACTGCTATCTGTCCGTTGTGTTTTTTAATGGTGTTATAGGCTATTGACATGCCTAAGCCAGTTCCCTCGCCAACATCTTTGGTGGTAAAAAAAGGCTCAAATATTTTTTTCATAGTTTGATCGTTCATCCCGGTTCCATTATCGGTAATGGTAATAACGGCGTTTTTATCATCGCAGGTAGTAGCTATCTTTATTTCACCGCCAGGCTCATCGCCAAAGCGCTTGTTTACGGCATATATGGCGTTCGATATGATATTTAAAAATACCTGGTTCAGCTTACCGGCATAGCTTTCAACTAATGGCAGCTCGCCATATTCGGTTACTACATTTATTTTGCCATTAAGCAGATTATTGGCAATAACCATGGTTGATTGCAGCCCTTCGTTAATATCGGCTCGTTTCAGATCGTCCTCATCCAATCGCGAAAATATTTTCAAGCCCTTTACAATTTCGGCAGTACGCGAGGCACCTTCATAAATACCTTTTATTAGGTGCCTTATTTCAACTATCAGGTAATCAAAATCAACCTCTTCCTTGTACTCCTCGATCTGTTTTTTCTTTTCGTCCGGCGACGCGTCAGACATGCCCACATTTTCAATAGTATTCATGGCATCCAGTATCATTTCAACATCTCTTTTTAGCGGGTTGATGTTGGATGTTACAAAGTTGATAGGGTTATTGATCTCATGGGCAATGCCCGCGGTTAACTGACCCAGCGATGCCATCTTTTCTGATTCGACCAGTTGTGTTTGGGTTTGCTTCAGGTCATCAAGCGTAACGTTAAGCTCCTGGTTCGATTTGTTTAATTCGTGCGTGCGCTCGGTTACCTTAGTTTCAAGAATTACATTTTGCTCACGCACTATGCGCTCGTTTTCCTGCAAGGTAACAAGCACTTCGGCCTGCGACGCTTCCTTTTCTTTTTTAAGGATGTTTATTTTAGCGGCAAGGGCAAAAGACAGGAACACGGCTTCCAGGGCCGAACCGATCTCGACCGAATGCACCGTATACATATTGTACGGAACGATGTTGTAATCCTTAAATACAAATATGATGATGCTGGTAAAAAATATAGACCAGCTAATCAAAAAGTATTTTGCCGAGATAAAGTTTTTGCGGTAAACCGCCCAGGCTACAAAAATTATTAAAATGGAGCCCAATGCCGCCGAAGCATTTACCAGTTGAAACGCATCGGCCTTATTGCCAAAAAACAGGATTAATATTGAAATTACGTACGACGTAATAACGATATTCATCGCTATATCCAGCCGTGGCACCAGCTTGCGCGTTCGTAAAAATGCCTTTGAAAACAGTATAGTGGCTATGCCCGACATGGCCCCGCAAAAAATGATCATGTTGCGTGCCATCCATACATTGTCCGTCCACAAAAAGCGGTGCGAGTAGCCCAGCAAGGTTGCCTGGGTAAGCGCTACCCAAAAAATGTAATGGCAGTAATAAAGATAATCGCTATCGCGGGTGGTGAAATAAATGAACAGGTTATAAAACAACATGATGAGCATAATGCCCAGATATATTCCGGCCCGGGTATCAGACTCGCTTATTTCTGATACGATAGACTTCTCGGTCTCCATGCTCAATGGCGCCAGTATCTGCTGATTGCTTTTAAGTTTTAAATAACAGTCAATAGTGTCGCCCTTTTTTATCGGCACATCAAATAAATAAAATTGATGCTTGTATTCGCGCTCGCTCAAAGGCCTGAAGTTAGAATATTTTATGCTGTCAATGCCCTGGTTGGTAATCATGTACAGGTTGGCCTCATCAATAATAGGGTTTGATATTTCAAGGATAACTTTATCAAGCGGCGAGTTATTTACCAGCTTAAATTTTACCCAATTATTAAACTGGCTGATGCCCAGGTTGGGCACATCAAGGCTATTGGGTTTAAATAAACGGGCTGATTGCCGTATTTGCTCAAAGTTTAATTTATTGCTGGTATCCTGGTACAGGTAAACATTTTTACCTAAATAGTTTTCTAATAATCCATTCTTAACGGTCACTACATTTTGAGCCTGCAAAAAGCTGTTTATCAATAAAAATAAAATGGCTAAAGCTGTAGTTTTTAAAAATTGCATTAACGCGTTCTTTTAGTGAATTTATAGTATATCCTGTTTTTTTGTACGCTGATCAGCGCTTACGCCAGTATCTCATCCAGATCAACATAATAACGGCCCGATTTTGTATGCTGGTTAAGCAGTATGCGCCGGGCAATATCGGTAGTAATGGCCCCGCCCAAAACAACCGACGATGCCAGTTGAGGCCAGGTATTAATAGTTTTGCCGATCTCGGCCATCGAGCTTTTCATCCGTTCGGATAAAGCGTCGAACGAAACTATCGACATCAATATCTGCCTGCGGTTTTCATCCGTCACCTTAATGGTATCGTTCACAATGAACTGATCGATCATGCCGTGAAAAATGCTTCTGCCGGGTTCCAGATCAAAACGTTCAATATCCAGCATACCGCGATCATTGGTATCCATCACAACGGGTATCTTTAGCTCGCGCGCTTTAAAACGGCTTTCTAATTTAATATCAATGCCATCGCACACTTCAATAAACAGGTCAAGATTGCCCTTGCCGGTAAAAAACTCATCCATATTGCCGGCGTGCAGGCCATCATTAAAAATGATCACTTTTATAAACGGGTCGATCTCTGCAATCTCCCTGGCGGCAATAATGGTTTTGTTGATGCCCATGTTATGCAGCCCGGTGCGCAAACGGTTCAGGTTACTTAATTCGGCGGTATCAAAGTCGGCTAAGCGTATTTCGCCGCATATCCGTTCCATCACCATCGTTAAGGCTATCGACTGACCCACCGAAAGGCCTACAATGCCTATTTTTTTGGTCCGTAGCAGTTGCTGTTCCTCGCGGGTTATTTTAAACTGATTGCGGTTGGTGCGCACTAATACAAATTCTTCATCATCCAGTAAATGAACCAACCGGCGGCTCCAGGGATAATAAACCCATACACCATATTCGTCTATATTTCTGCCCTGCAAATGGTCGTCAATAAGGGCCGGGTAATCGCCCTCATTTATTTTCATAGATGGATTTTTACACTTTACCAGCTCACGCAGCTGGCTTTGCATCTCATCGCTAACAAGCGCTACTTTCCCTGCGGTAAACAAAGCGTCAAAGCTTCCTTTATCAGCAGGCAGCCTTAATAGTTGGGGCTTATAAGTGAGATTGTCATCAGCGCTTGCAGAAAATTTATGAACGTTATTCATTTTGCAGAGTGTATATGTATTGATAAAAAGTAAACAGATTAACGCAGAAATAACTTAAATGAAATTGATGTCTTCTTTGTTTATTTTAGTTTTTGCCTTTAAAAACATTTGTTCAGCATTTGCAATAGTTGCCTGCAGGTCCCATTTATCCAGGTTAGGTATCGCTATCTGATAATGTATCGTCAGCTCCTTTTTACGTAAAACTTCAACACGGGTTATGTTTAAATTCTCCCTAATTTTCATTATAGCGTTTTTGTCTTCTTCGTACGCTTTGCTTAAAGTAGGTACATCCTTGAGTACCATAGTGGTAGCTATCAAATCAAGCTTCGGGTAATAAAATGTGCCATCATTGCCAATGCTTTTTTCAATTTCCATGCCCACGGCAGTTCCCGGTGGTATGGTATAAGGCGCGCAAAGCGCAAAAAGCGACTGAATGCCTATCTGGTAAGAAATTGCTGCCGAGGTGCGGATAAGGAAAATGGAGCCGATACCATAGCCGGCAATTTCTCTGGAGTTCCATAAGCCGCAAAGTTCGCCGGCGCCTTGCTGGGCATGTTTCCAAACCAGGTCATATACCTTTTTGTCCATAGCAGCGGTTGCCAGTTCAATGGGCAGGTATTCGGTACCGCCGGCCACATGCACGCGTGCGCCGCCGTACACACGTTTACCGTCTAACGATTCAACCACCATAACAAATGCAGCCGGGTTATTTACCCATTCGTTTTTACTGTACGAAACCTTGGTAACCCCAATGCTGGTTAAAACATGGGTATGCCCTTCAATAAAAAGCGCGCACGTTTCGGGCTCATCAATTGCTCTGAACGCTCTCAGCCTTACCTCGGGATTGTCTTTATTTATACTGCCATCCATTTGTTGGTACATTAAAAGGCGCAAAATAGCAATTATTTAAAATGGCGAAAAAGCACAAATCGTAAATAATTACTATGATAAAATAATAAGTATTTTAACTATAAACGGATCAGGTAGTTATGGTAGTTACTCTGTTTTCTCAGGTTTAATAATGGAAATTTAAGGAATAATTTTTTAAAATACATGCATTTCAAACTTAAATAAACAATACGCTGACAGGTTTGGTTTGTAATATTTATTAAATGTTAAAAAATTGGATATTATTAATTTCTGCAATAAAAAATTAATTATCATTTTTACCTCATTATTATATAGTTAAGAGCATTTTTACGTTATTGTCTTACTTTTGATGAATGATAAGTAGTGTAGAATAATAAGTATGGGGAAAAAATACTTCAACAGTTTTCCGGTTATAACGTTAGGGCTCTTCATATTGCTGGCAACTTCCTGTAAAAAGGATCGCTCTGCACCAGCGCCAACTGTTCCTGATCCGGTTAATTACGCAAAATTAGGACTGTATGAACAGATAAGCGGCACTACACGGCGCTTGTTTGTCGCGGTTTCGCAAGTAGGCACCCAATCATTTACTACACCTTATGGCCTGGTGTTCGATACCGGATCAACCGGGTTGACCATAGACGCGGATGGGTTACTGCCGGCATCTATGATCACTTCATCAGGGATTGTGTTTTCGGGCGATTCGGTAAATGTGAATGGCATTACGATTACTTCACAGCAAACTACCATCAGCTATGGCGGTGTTGACGGACAGATAGAAGAGTATGGCAACCTGGCCTACGCGCCCGTAACTATTGGCGATGCCAACGGAAATATTACTACACCACGCATACCCATATTTATATATTATAAAATAATGAATACTACCACCAATACACAGCTGCCCACACATTCGGCTGATATTTTTGGGGTAGGGCCGGGCGTTAGTTATACCAGCCGGTCAATAGCCAGCCCGATAAGTTATTTTAAGATGCCGGCCAA
>DATJJI010000153.1:0-9830 GCA_035492275.1 Mucilaginibacter sp. | reverse complement strand
GATAATATACTGGCAAAACGTATAATCGAAATGCAGGAAGGAAATTATAATGTAGCTACCGGTTTTAAAAGTCAGGCTAGCTTCATGCAATACTTCAAGCGACTAATAAAAGAGCATAATTATGTACAAGTCATTAAGGTTGAAGAAACTAGCTATAACAGGTATTAGAAGGTTTTTATACTTTAAAGTTGCAATTTATTGGACTAGTTTGTTATGGTAGCATAAATAACAACATCGTTAAAATCATCGTCACAGTTTGGATCTGTTCTGTCAAGGTCTTCAAACCCTATCAAGGTTTTATTTTCAGGAGTATAGTTAATTAATACGGCATGCTTTTTTAACTTCGGATCAACCTCAGGATTTAGCACATCATTTGAGCAAAAATGTGTTGCATTATTATTTAGTGTGTGAGTAATAAGGTTGAAAGCATTTTTCATCAAAACGAACCCAACTGATGTACCCGACGCAAATGTTCCTATGTTAACTTTATCACCTGGATTTAATGGGCTATTATAGCCGGCGTTAGGAAAAACATAAGTTATTGTTTTTATATCAGCAGCTGTTGCAGGAGGATTATTAGTAGGATAAGTGTAAAATGCGATTGCATCGGCGAAACCTGCACCTTGAGAAACGAATGTAAGGTGCACTGTTGAGGTTTGTGTAATTTTTAATTCGCCTATTGCACTCGATGACAATAGTTCAGGATGCGTATTAGACACGTTTTGATGCTCAGGTAAATAAGAGTGTAGAAAATCCAGTAAATCATTCGATATTACATCTGGCGTCTCTAAATAAAGTGGTTTTCCGGTAGTATCTGTTTTACCTAAGTTAACATAAGTGGTTTCGTTGAATTGAACCGGTACGGTTACCGGGGCGAGCTCTTTTTTACACGAAAAAGCTACAATAGCTATAATTAGAAGGAGTAAATTGTTTTTCATGCCATGTACAACACAAGATGCATGCCCGTTTCTTCTTATAAAGAAATACAATGTCATTTAAACTTTGAAGAAAAATACAAAAATTTAAAAGCAATTATTCTGTAGAGAAAATTTACTTGTGAGCTTTTTTCAATACACGTGTATTGGTTTTACTGCAATGAATGACTCGACAAAATAGTTGTATCAAAATTTCAGATCACAATAAAAAAATTAACAAGTAATAAGATGTAGAACGGTTTGCTAGAGCTGAAATCGTTAAAGATGCAATTAAGTTATCGCTGCGTTTAATAACCGATTGAGCAGAGAAGCTGGTTAATAAAATAAAGAATCACGGGGTCGAAAAAATTTATTATAGCATCATTTTCCATCATAACTAATTTTTTAAAACAATTAACCAGTATATAAGTTCAGTTAGAGGCTAACATCAATTTTTTTAATACAATAATGCGCGTCGCCCATCTAATTTTAAGATCTACAAATTCTCATCATACCGAAATATTGATACGACAAATGTGGCATCAGGATTTTGATTTTTATGTTCACATTGACAAAAAATTAGACATTAAAACGTATAAGTTTATCCAAAAAATTCCTAACGTTTATTTTATTAAAGAAAGAAAAGATATTAAATGGGAAAGCTTTAATTCTGTAATAGCAATTTTCAGCTGGGTAAAAGAAATTGTGGGTTCAGGTATTAGATATCAGTTCATCAATACTTTAAGCGGGGAGGATTATCCCCTTAAAACAGCTGATGAGCTGCGAACATTTTTTTTAAAAAACAAAGGACAAGAATTTTTGACTTGCTGGGATTTAAAAAATGATTTGAAAGACGGTTCGAGACGGGTAGAAAAGTATTATTTTACCGATCTAAATTTCTGGGGAAAAAACTGGTTTGAAAAACTGTTAAACATCGTTAGGCCACCGCGAAAAATACCTTACAATTTGCATCCTTATGGGAACTCGATGTTTTGGATGTTGAGCCCTGATGCCGCAATGTATGTAATACAAAGAATTCAAAATGATATTAAATTGATCCAATTCTTTTCCTTATGTTGGGGTAGTGCCGAATTTGTGTTTCAAACTATCCTCTTAAATTCACCTTACAAGGATAATATTGTCAATAATAATTATCGATTTAACGACCAATCACAAGAATTGCTATCCAGTGTTGCCATGGATGCCGCTAATTATAACTCCTTTAATAAATCGAATATGTTGTTTGCAAGCAGATAGTTTACTCAAAGCGCAAAACTGCCCTTCATTGAGCGTGATTTCCAACTTTCCGCTAATTATATTGTGACGTATAGCGTTGCTAAAAGATTATTCAACAGGATATCTATCAATTGCCTACTTACTATTAAAATCTTAGATGACAGTTGATTCGATACAGAAATATTTTTTCCCTGTAGTAATTCTTAAAATTGAGTTTTTTTTTCATAAATCAATGTTTTAAGGACGCTTAGTAACAACTGAAGAGTCAAAAAGAGCGAAAATTGAGAAAATCGATATATACAAAATGTTCTAAAAAGCTGATACTCGCCTATAATAGTCCTTATTTCATCATAAAACCCAACTGGTTTCATATTATTTAATGTAACCCATTGACCACTAAAAGAGGTTACTTTTTATTGCATAATGTTTACTAAATTAGCAAGGCTTTTATAACTATGGTTTGAATTTGAGGCGCCTATACATATTCCCTGTAATTAACCCCATTAAATTTTATCTGTTTGCGCTGATATTGATTATCGGGGGCTGTTCGCTCGAAAAAAAGAACGGCTTTAACCGCGCGATGCAAAACCTTACCGCCCATTATAACATATTATATAATGCCAACGAAATTCTGCGCCAAAAGCAGGAGAGCTACGCCGGCTCATACATCGACTCGTATGGCAGCCTGTTAAGCGTTTACCAGGATACCATAGCCCAAAGCAATAAAGCCGACAAAGATCTTGACGCGGCCATAGCCAAAGCCAACACTATAATAAATGAAAAAGAACAAAGCCATTATATTGGCGATGCTTACCTGATTTTAGGCAAGGCCAACTTTTTAGCAGGCAAATATTTCGACGCGGTCGAGTTTTTTAATTATGTGATCCGCTCCTCATCGCCAAAAAAACAATTAAAGCTGATTGAGGAGGCCGAGGTTTGGAAGATACGCGCGCTGTTGTACCTGGGTAATAAAAAAGAAGCCAAATTAGCGCTGGATAGCGCCTTTGCCCGAATCAATCCTAAAAAAACACCGCCGGCCGATGTGTATGCCGCTGCTTTACTATATGACATTAACACGCAAAACTATGCGGAGGCCGAGGATATGGCCAAAAAAGCCATTAAATATACCGGCATTAAACGCGAAGAATTACGCTGGACCTTTATTTTGGGCCAGCTGCAGGAACTGAACCATCATACCAATGATGCTATTATAAGCTATACCAGTATTGTAAAAAGCAATGCCTCGTTCGAGATGGCCTTTAACGCCGACCTGAACCGCATCCGCATTGAGGATATGCGCAATGGTATAAAAATGAATCGCATCAGCCTTTTGCTAAGTTTGCTCAAAGAAGAGAACAACCAGGATTTTAAGGACCAGATATATTACCAGGTTGCCGAAATTTATCTGGCTGATAAGGATATTAACAACGCCGTAAAATATTATAAGCTATCGGTACGTAACAGCATAAAAAATCAGAATCAGAAAGGGCTGTCGTACCTGCGCATTGCCGATATTGATTTTAATAACCGCGCCGATTATGTAAGCGCAAAAAAATATTACGACAGCACGCTTACCAACCTGTCGCCAAACTACCCGGGCTACCAAACCATACAAAAGAAAAGCAATAACCTGCAGGTGCTGGTTGATAAGCTGCAGATCATATCCCGCGAGGATACCCTGCAAATGCTGGCCAAACTGGACGAGCCCGCCCGCAAAAAACGGATTGACGCTTTAGTTGAAGCGCAAATTTTACAGCAGCAGGCCGCGGCAAACGCGATAGCGGCAAACAATGCCTATGTTGCCACACAAATGCAAGGCCAAACCCAGACTTCAATAAGAGGAAGACAGGCAGGTGCTGCAACAGGTACCAGCTTTTACTTTTATAATGCCGCCGCGGTTAGCCGTGGCTATACCGATTTTAAACGCATTTGGGGCGATCGTAAACTGGCCGACAACTGGCGCCTGAGCAGCCGGGCAAACGGCAACTCGGCATCTACCGTAAATAATTCGCCTACGGCAACAGCCGGCGCTGCCGACCCGGACGCTATACCTGCCACCCTGCGCAAAAGCACTACCGATGTAGCCGCAGGCGGTTACCGGCAGGATTTAGTACAAAACCTGCCGCTTACTCCTACGCTGTTGGCACAGTCGAACACACGTATATATAATGCATATATAGATATAGGCAATTTTTACCGGGATATACTGGACGACAAAAAGGACGCGATAGCTACCTTTGAATTAGTACTTGCCCGTTTCCCGGCCGACCCGAACAAGGCATTTGTTTATTATAATCTGTACCGTTTATATAGTGATATTGACATTGCCAAATCAAACGATTATAAGAACAGGCTATTAAAAGAGTATCCGGAAACGGTTTTTGCCAAAGTGATCATTGATCCCGATTACAGCAAAAAAATGGGCGATAATGATTCGCGGTTTAATAATGCCTATAATATAGTGTACGATCTGTATCGCCAGCGTAAATACACGGCGGTGATGATCAGTGCCGATAGTTTGGCTAAGGAATACCCAACCAATCCGCTGGCGGCGCAATTATATTATTTGCGCGCTATGGCGATGGGCCATATGGAAAAAGTGGAACCTTTTAAGGCCGACCTGCAAAGCATTGTTACCAATTATCCTAAGGACAGGCTGATAGCGCCGTTGGTAATACAGCATTTAGCTTATATTCAGGCCAACGAGGCCGAGCTATCGGCACAAAACTTTGCCATTATGGATAGTGACACTACCGGGGCCCTGTTTTCGCCGCCTGTAGAAAATCAAAAAGAAACGCCATATAACCGTAACCGCCAATACACAAAAATTGTAGAGCAACAGGTAGTTGCCAAACCTGCCGAAAAAGTTACAGTACAGGCACCGGTAGTAAATAAACCGGTTGAGCAGCCGGTGCCGGTAAAAGAAAAACCGGTAGCTAAAACCATATCAAAAACATTTTCGACCCGTGACAGTACTAATTATTATTTTGTGATAAATGTAAGTACCGGCACAACAGATCTGTCGTCGTCGCGTTTTGGTGTGGGGCAATTTAACCGTACCAGTTTCAGGGCCAGCGGCGTTACGCATCAGCTTAAAAATGCCGGGCGCGATAACCAACTGATCTATATCGGCCGTTTTAAAAATCTGAACGAGGTAAAAGATTATGCGCGGGCCATTATTCCGCTGCTGCCCGATATTATGAAAGTGCCTAAGGATAAATACAGTTTTTTTATCATAACACGGGAAAATCTGGATAAATTAGCCGACCGTAAATTACTGGATGAGTATATTGATTATTATCAGCAAACCTATTAAAGATGATCGTTAAACTTTCGCCGCAGGATATCAAGAGATACAATGGCTACATCTGGAAATTTTTTATCGGGTGTTTTGCATTCGTTGTTATATTGCTCGGTCTTACCACACTTGGTGTTTTTGGCACGCTTCCATCGCTTCGCGAACTGGAAAACCCTAAAAGCGACCAGGCTTCGCTGATCATGTCGTCCGACAAAAAAATACTGGGAGAATATTATAAAAAAAACAGGGTAAGTGTAACTTATAAAGAAATATCGCCCAACGTAATAAACGCACTGGTAGCTAAGGAGGATAACCACTTTTACTCGCACTCGGGTATTGATTTTTGGCGCCAGTTCAGTATTATACTTTATAACCTGGTAGGCAAAAAACAAGGTGGCAGTACCATAACGCAACAGTTAGCACGCAACCAGTTCTCTGATTCGGCGCGGGCACATAACCCCATTAAGCGTATCATTCAAAAACTGCAGGAAGTCATCATCGCGGTACGTATAGAAAGGCATTATACCAAGCAGGAAATCATCACCATGTATTTAAACACGGTTGATTTTGGCTCAAATACTTTTGGCATTGCATCGGCAGCGCAAACCTATTTTGGTACTACGCCGGCTAATTTAACACCCGACCAGGCCGCCGTTATTATACAAACGCTTACCTCAACCACCCGTAACTCCCCCGTCAGGAATCCGGAAAGGGCTAAGAATAACCGCGATTTTGTTCTAAACCGCATGGTTGCGGAAGGCTATTTAAGCGAAGGCCAGGCTGCGGAATGTAAGGCCCGCCCGCTGGGTATTAATTATAACCCGGTTGACCATAATGTGGGCCTTGCCCCCTATTTCAGGGCGGTTTTAAAAGACGATATCAAGAAGATACTTGCCGATCGTAACATTATGAAGCCCGATGGGGTTACCCCTTACGATCTGGATCGCGACGGCCTGAAAATATATACTACCATCAATTACTCGATGCAGCAATATGCCGAGGAAGCGCAGCGTGAATACATGCGCGATCTGCAAAACCAGTTTAACATGCATTGGAAAGGCTATAAACTATCATCATCCATCAATAATTATAAGCTGCTGATAGACCAGGGTATGCGCCGTAGCGACCGATACAGACAGTTGAAGCTGGAGGGTAAAAGCGACGAGGAAATAAAAACCGATTTTAATACACCCGATACGCTTGACATGTTTACCTGGAGAGGCGACACCACTATGTTCATGAAACCTATCGACTCGATTGTGTATTGCAAAATGCTGCTGCGCAACGCGGTAATGAGTATGGACCCAACTACAGGCTATGTAAAAGCCTGGGTAGGCGGTATAAACTTTGAGCATTTTAAATACGACCAGGTAAAAGTAGGCGCGCGGCAGGTGGGTTCAACCGCTAAGCCTTTCACTTACGCGGTAGCTATTGAAAACGGTATTTCACCCTGTTTATCAGTGCCAAACGTACCTATATCTTTCCCTGATTATCCGGGAAAAGACGGCAAACCCTGGACACCCGCGTCTTCGCCTTTAGAGACGCTGCCTGGTTCCATCGATTTAAAAACAGCCCTTGCTCACTCACAAAACTGGGTTACCGCGTATATGATGAACGAGGTAAAACCCGAGCCGGTGGCACAATTAATAAAATCAATGGGTATTAAAGAAAATGTGCCCCCGTATCCAAGTATTTGCTTAGGCGTATTTGATGCTACCGTAATGGAAATGACGGCTGCCTATTCGGCATTTGTTAATCATGGCGTATGGACAGAGCCCACCTACCTGCTGCGTATTGAAGATAAAAATGGAAATGTATTGTATGAGAATACGCCAAAAGTTAAGCAGGTAATGAATGACCAAAACGCTTATGTAATGGTGGATATGCTGAGAAGTGTAGTGGATATGACAGGCGCTACAGGTAATCGCCTGCGCTGGAAATACAATTTTACCAACCCTATTGGTGGTAAAACAGGTACAACGTCTGACAACTCGGACGGTTGGTTTATTGGCGTAACACCAAACCTGGTTACCGGCGTATGGACAGGTTGCGAGGATCGCGATTTTCACTTTAGGTCTACACGTTTGGGCGAAGGCTCGAACTCGGCTTTGCCTATTTTTGCGCTTTATCTGAAAAAGGTTTATGCCGACGCGGCCTTGGGCATTAAAAAGAATGTTGATTTTGAACCACCCAAAGGCGGGGTAAACACCGTGCTCGATTGTAATGTTTACACGCAGCAGCAAAAAGGAACTACGAACGAGGTGGAGAAGAAGCTCAGTTTTTAGTATAGTTCACTGGCTCATTGGTTCATTAGAATCTGAATACCTATAAAATCTTTGTCATTTCGAACGACAGAGAGAAATCTTATACTTTAGAATTTCCGACATTGCATATCGTATAAGATCTCTCCTCGTACCTCGTCGAGATGACAATGGGAAAGTACACATGGAGAAATTTGATTACAGGGCGGCGTTAAAAAATATACCTCATAAACCGGGCGTTTACCAGTACTGGAATGAGGATAAGGAACTTATTTATATAGGTAAGGCTAAAGATCTGCGCAACCGGGTAACTTCTTATTTTAACAAGGATAATAATGTAAATGCCAAAACGAGGGTTTTGGTATCAAAGATCCGCAATATCACATTTACTATTGTTGATACCGAGGTGGATGCCTGGCTGCTTGAAAACAGCCTAATAAAAAAGCATCAGCCGCGTTACAACGTAATGCTTAAGGATGATAAAACCTACCCCTGGATCATCATCAAGAACGAGCATTACCCTCGTATATTCTGGACGAGGCGCATTGTAAAAGATGGTTCAAAATACCTGGGGCCTTATGCTTCGGTAAGCATGATGCACGCCATCCTGAGCCTCATTAAAGAAACTTACCCCCTGCGTACCTGTAACCTGGCGTTAACCAAGCCTAATATTGAGGCAGGTAAGTTTAAGGTTTGTTTAGAGTACCAGTTGGGCAACTGCAAGGGCCCCTGCCAAAACTACCAGACAGAGGATGACTACGATAGCAACATTGAGGAAATAAAGGATATTTTGAACGGGAAGATCGGCGCTGTTTTACGCAAGATGAAAACCGAGATGGACAAGGCCATTGCCGGCATGAATTACGAGTTGGCACATCGTTTAAAACGAAAATTCGATCTGCTGGAGAATTACCAGAGTAAATCAACCGTGGTAAATTCATCTATTACTGATGTGGATGTGTTCAGTATAGCCAGCGAAGAGAAATATGCCTTTGTGAACTATTTAAAGGTGATGAACGGCACCATCATCCAAACGCAAACCATCGAGCTTAAAAAACGCCTGGATGAGAGTGACGAGGAGTTGCTTACACTGGCTATTGCCGAATTCAGGAGCCGTTATAACAGCGACTCGAAAGAGATCATTGTGCCGTTTAAAATAATTGATCCGGATGGCGCGACGGTAAAATTTACCGTACCCAAGCTGGGCGAAAAGCGGAAACTGCTTGACCTGTCGCAAAAAAATGTACAGTTCTTTAAAAAGGAACGTATAGACCAATACGAAAAACTTAACCCCGAGGTGCGCACCGACCGCCTGCTTACGCAGATGATGAAGGATTTGCGCATGAACCAATTACCGCGCCATATTGAATGCTTTGATAACTCGAACTTTCAGGGTAAATACCCGGTATCGGCCATTGTGGTTTTTAAGGATGGTAAACCTTCAAAAAAAGATTACCGCCACTTTAATGTGAAAACCGTGGTTGGCCCGGATGATTTTGCTACGATGGAGGAAGCCGTATTTCGCCGTTATCGCCGGGTGCTGGATGAGGACATGGGCCTGCCGCAGCTGATCGTGATCGACGGTGGTAAAGGGCAGCTATCATCAGCTATGAAAAGCCTGAAACTGCTGGGTATTGAAAAGCAGGTTACTATTATCGGCATTGCCAAACGCCTTGAAGAGCTTTATTACCCCGGCGACCAATACCCGATGTACCTCGACAAAAAATCGGAAACGCTGAAAGTTATACAACACCTGCGCGATGAGGCACACCGCTTTGGCATCACCTTTCACCGTAAAAAACGTGACAAGGGCACACTGGCTACCGAGCTTGAACTGATAGAAGGCATTGGCAAAACAACCGCCGAAAAATTGCTGAAATACTTTAAATCGGTCAAAAAAATACGCGAGGCTGATGTGGAAACGCTACAGGAAGTAGTGAACTTGAAACAAGCTAAAGCGATTATAGATTATTTCACAGGGCAGTAGTACCTAATAAACGTGTTGTCATGCTGAGCTTGCCGAAGCATTGAGGGCAGGCCTGCGCACATCCTTTGACGGGCTCAGGATGACAGCCTAACACGCATTATATAATAACATACCTTTTGTCATGAACGCCTTTT
>DATJJI010000152.1:0-4796 GCA_035492275.1 Mucilaginibacter sp. | reverse complement strand
GATGCTTGACTATGGCATCTTTTACGAATTTTTACCTGCCGAGCATTTACATGACGAAAACCCGCGCACCCTCACGCTGGACGAAGTAGAGCTGGATAAAAATTACGCGCTCATCATTAGCACCAATGCCGGGCTGTGGCGCTATTTAATTGGGGATACCATTCGCTTTACTTCGCTGTCGCCTTATCGCATACAAGTTACCGGGCGCACCAAACATTTTATTAACGCCTTTGGCGAGGAGGTAATTATTGACAATGCCGAGCGTGCGCTCGAAGAAGCCTGCAGCCAAACCGGTGCCGTGATACGCGAGTACACCGCCGCCCCCGTTTACTTTAACGGCGATGAAAGCGGCGCCCATGAATGGCTGATAGAATTCGAGAAAAAGCCCGCCGAGTTTGAGCGCTTTATTGATTTGCTGGATGAAACCCTGCGCCGCATTAACTCCGACTATGATGCCAAGCGTTTTAAAGATATGGCCCTGCGCCGCCCCATCGTTCGCCGGGTACCTGAAGGCACCTTCTTTAACTGGATGAAGGAAAAAGGTAAATTGGGCGGTCAACACAAGGTGCCACGCCTGGCTAATAACCGCGAATATGTGGATGCTATTTTAAAGGTAGTGGAGCTGGTGAGTTAATTTTATCTGCTTGTCATTCTGAGCGAAAGCGAAGAATCTTATCAAAGCGATTAAGATGTTTTGATGAACAGAACGGTTACCTATCAGATTTATAAGATTCTTCGCTTTCGCTCAGAATGACAGGAACAAAAAATTGCCAAATCTGTGCTTTCTATTCTACACATTGGGGTATTAATGAGGCAATAAATAACACGAATGAAGCAAAATCAGATAATGAATAGCACTGGTATTATTTTTGAATGCTTGCTGATAGCTAAAAAAATAACATTTACTCTATATGAAATCAGCTATTACCCCAAAAAGCAACATCTCTTTAATAACCAGTTATAAAGGCAAACAACTTAGTCTGAACATCATTGCCAATAATGACAGGTATAGCGTTTTTGAAAACGACAAAACTATAGGCCATATTATACCCGGCGAAAAAAGACACACCTGGATCGTTGAGGGTAGTTTTTATGTGGCGCCGCAACTGGTGAATGAAATCGCTAAAAAAATAGCCGCGTAAGCTATCGTCGCTTAATTGACCACGTGGGTGTAATTTGCTATCTTGCATCACGCAATAAGCAAAATGACCACCAAACCATTTAACCGCCCCATACGAATTTTAGTTGCCAAAGTAGGACTTGACGGGCATGATCGCGGCGCGCGCATTATTGCTACATCATTGCGCGACGCAGGTATGGAGGTAATTTATACCGGCCTGCGACAAACACCCGAAATGGTAGTGAATACTGCCTTGCAGGAAGATGTGGATGCAATTGGCATTTCCATACTTTCGGGCGCGCACATGACCGTTTTCCCCAAGATCATCAACCTCATCAAAGAGAAGAATATGGACGATGTATTGGTTACCGGCGGCGGCATTATCCCTGCAGAAGATATGGAGGCCCTGAAAAAGATCGGCGTTGGCGAGCTTTTTCCGCCAGGCACCACCACCCATGCCATTGTTGAATATATTACCACCTGGGTACACCAGCATCGTAATTTTTAAGCACGCGTTATCATGACCTATCAAAACTTACTGACCGAGCGTAAAGAGCGTATTCTATATATCACCATAAATCGCGAAAGCAAACTCAACGCGCTCAATAAAGACACCCTGGCCGAATTGCACAACGCCTTTGTTGATGCTTTTGCCGATGCAGAAACAGGTGGCATTATATTAACCGGTGCCGGGCCAAAGGCCTTTGTTGCAGGGGCCGATATTACCGAGTTTGTTGGCCTGGATGTTAACGACGGGCGTGAATTAGCACAGCAAAATCAAGCTAATGTTTTTAATTTAATAGCCAACGGCCCCAAGCCTGTTATTGCTGCTATTAATGGTTTTGCCTTAGGCGGCGGATTAGAACTGGCTATGGCCTGCCATATTCGTATAGCAGCTGACAATGCAAAAATGGGACAGCCCGAGGTTACTTTGGGGCTGATACCCGGCTATGGCGGCACACAGCGGCTAACTGCTTTAGTTGGCAAAGGTAAAGCGCTTGAGATGATCATGACTGCCGATATGATCACCGCTGCCGGTGCCTTTCAGGCAGGTTTAGTTAACCATGTTACTACACCCGAAGGCTTGTTACCAAAGGCCGAAGAGATCCTTCAAAAAATACTTTCAAAGGCGCCATTAGCCGTTGCAGCGGCCATTAAAGCGGTGAATGCCGCAGGGCAAAATAATGCAGATGGCTTTGCTACCGAGATAGAAGAATTTGCCAAATGCTTCGCTACTTCCGACTTTAAAGAGGGAGTTTCTGCTTTCCTCGAAAAACGAAAATCTACATTTAAAGGTCAATAAGGTCTATTTTTTACACTTTACTGACTAATATACTCAATTAGTCAAAAAATAAATCACTGTTAATCAATCGATTGAATAATCGTGACATTGGGATGAAAAAACCTAATGATTTTGTGCCGTTACTTTGCCCTGTGTTTAAAAACAACACACAACATCATAACACATATAATCATGAAAAGTACATTAAAAATTTCAGCCCTTGCCTTAGCTTTTGCAGCATTTGCATTTAGCGCTAAAGCACAAACAACCCCTGCATCTACTACAACAACTCCAGGCGGCGTACGCCTGAGCATCGGCGTTGATGCCGGTATCCCTACAGGAAAATTATCTGATAGTTATAACTGGAATATCGGCGGTTCTGTACAAGCGGATATCCCGGTTGTTAACCAATTATTTGTAACGGTTAACGCAGGCTATAACAACTTTTTTGGCAAAGATGTAACCGTTGGTAATACAACTGCATCAGCAACTAACATTCAATTGTTACCGGTAAAAGCTGGTTTAAAATACTTCGCTGTCGATAAATTCTACATTCAGGGCGAAGCAGGTGCCGCATTTGCTTTAAACAAAGCCGACGTTGGTTTTGATAAATCGGCCGCGTTTATTTACGCGCCGCAAATTGGTTACCAGTTTCCGTTAGGTGGAAAAAGCTATTTAGATGCCGGTGTACGTTACGAAGCCAGCACCAAATTTGTGAGCAATATTGATGACAGTAAAGTTAACTTCTTTGGTTTACGTGTAGCTTACGGTTTCTAAAAAACGGCATACTATATTTACCTGAAAACAAAAAGCGTCACGGATTTCGTGACGCTTTTTTTATGATTTAAGCCCGGTAAGCTCAGCTTATTTAAAAATTTAACACTTTTTTACATCGCATTATAACAGGTTAATGAAAACGGATATTAGCTTTGCACAAACTTTAATTATTGTCAATAAAAAATTAATAATTTATACGCTGTTAACACGTTATGCGTTTAACACATTAAATCTGAACAATATAATATGAAAATCACGCTACGCTCGCTTATTTACTCGTTATTGTTTACCATTATTTGTCTGTCGGCAAAATCACAAACACTGCCCGATACGTTGCGTATTGGTATAGGCGGCGAATTTGCTGCTACTACAGGCATATTTGGCACAAAAACTAATGCGGGCAACGGCCAAACGCCGGTTTCGGCCTATTCAGGCGGTGTAGGTGTTTCTATCCGTGCTGATTATCCGATAAAAGAGCATTTATATGTTACAGCAAATGTGGGCTATACTAATTACTTTAAATCGTCGGCCAGTGGTACCAGCCAGCAGGCTATTTTTGGCACTACGCTTCCAAACCTTGCAACTATTCCTTTAAAATTAGGTTTAAAAATATTTATAGGCAATAAATTCTATTTCCAGGGCGAGGGTGGTGAAACGCTGATAGCGAACAAAAAAGATATGTATGCTGTTTACGGTAACGCCTTTACCTATTCGCCGCAGCTGGGGCTTTTAATGCCGCTTAAAAAGAAACACACCTATATTGATGCAGGCGTTAGGTTTGAAAGCTTCCAAAGCTTTTATCATGACAATGCTACCAACGACTTTTGGGCAGCTCACGTAACTTATACTTTCAATTTGTAGTATAACAGTACTGATATTCATTATTTATGAATACCGGTTACGTTAAAAAAGCATATTTATGCTGTCACCGATAAAAATTTATTGGAATTAGCATTTTTTTGTAACTTAACAGCCGGATACACATTTACCTGAATAACCGTGCTGATATGAAAAAAATCCTCATCATAGATGATGAAGTTAACGTTGCGATACTCTTATCAAAGTTTCTGACCCGTAATGGGTTTGAGGTAAGTACGGCATCAAACGGTAACAGCGGCATGGAGTATCTTAAAAACGAGGAGTTTGACCTTGTTTTATGCGATTTCAGACTGGAAGATACCGACGGCCGCGAAATGCTGCGCAAAATAAAAACGCAATATCCCAAAATAGGTGTTATTATTATTACCGGCTACTCAGACATTAAAATGGCTGTCGAGCTGATAAAAATGGGCGCTTATGACTATATCAGCAAACCGTTATACCCTGACGAGATATTAAATACCATTACCAAAGCTATTGAAACCCGTCATGCCCTTACCGAGGATGAAACTGACGAGGTAGTAATTACCAAAGCCGGCAAAAAACACCTGCTTAGCGATGGTATAGTAATGGGCACCAGCCGTGCATCAAAAGAGTTAAGTAAACAAATAGAACTGGTTGCGCCTACCAATTACAGTGTGATCATTTTGGGCGAAAGCGGATCGGGTAAAGAAGAGGTGGCCAAAAGCATACACTTGCACAGCCACCGTCACAATCAGCCTTTCATTGCTATGGATT
>DATJJI010000151.1:0-20274 GCA_035492275.1 Mucilaginibacter sp. | reverse complement strand
AAGCAAATACTTGTTTAAATGGTAATTTCATCAGGTCGTTCTCTGTTTTCCCTTTTACACGGGCCCACATAGACCGGCCCATCTCTGTGCTGTCTGTACCGGCGCCCGAAACATAGCATAATGTCATATCCTTATTAAGCCGGCTCAGGGTTTGGGCAACGTAGAGTGTTAAAGTGTAAGTGGTTTTAAAATAATCCTCCTGCGTCATCCCTACTGATGATACGCCTAAACAAAAAAAACAGGCATTATAACCTGTTAATTCATTTTCGATAGCCGAAATATCTAAAAGATCCTGATGGATGATCTCTTTTAATTTGGGATGAGTAACACCGCCAGGTTTACGGTTAATAACCAATACTTCCTGAACCTGCGGATGCAAAAGGCACTCGTGCAGTACGCCTTCGCCAACCATACCGGTTGTACCCGTTATAATTGCTTTTACTATGGTGCCGTTATTCAATTCCATTAAACAAAAAATTAACAGAAAAAAAGGGGTATCCTGTTACGTAGTATACGGATTATGCGGGTATATAGTTTCAGCAATTACATGCTTTATTGATAATTTTCAATATATATTTTATTAAAAGCACCTGCTTTAATAAACAGGTGCTTTTAATAAATTACTATTTTTTGCCAGTATTAGAACTGCTCATCGGCACTTGGGCCGTAACTACCCGGAATAGGAATATTTAGCAAGCGCAGAAAAACACCTAATTGCGCCTGGTGATGTATGGTTTGGCTAATAGATACGCGAACAGTTTCATATTTATTCTGTTGCAGAAATATCTGATCGCCATTGCGTAGTACCCACGGCTCCTGTAGTACAGCCTCATTTGTAGCTTCCAGGTGCGCACGACCATCGGCATACGAGTTTTCAAAAAACTCCAGCAAATCAGCCGTATTATTAATATCAGCAGGGCTGTATGGATTACTGGCAAAATCAAGTCCATCGGTAGTAAGGCCCATGGTTATCCATGACGGCAGTTCGGCAATATGTGTGGCCAGTTGTTTTATGGTCATACTTTTTGGGTGCGGCTGCCAATCATATTTATCGTTTGGCACTATGCTTAACATTTTACGGGTGATTTGAGCTTCCTGCTCAATTTCTTTTAATAAGATTTCAATTATTGACATGGTTTTATGTTTTTTAGTTTGTATAACAAAGAAACAAAGGGTTAATGACAACCCTATGTCAGCAGGTTTTTTGAAATATTTATTAAAAGAAAAAGGCAGGTATTACTACCCGCCCTTTCTTACTAATCACATTTATCAACTGTTTATTCTTCAGTATCAGAATTATCCTGATTACTGCTTTGGTAGTGCTTTAATATTTTAGCCTCTACATAAAAAATAATCTCTTCGGCAATGTTTTTTGCCTGATCGCCTATGCGCTCCAGTTTACGGATGATAGATAATATATATAACGACTCAGGTAAGGTATTTATATCAGCTTTTATAATCTCGGTGATATTGGCCGGAGCGCCATCATTAATTGCATCAAGTACGTCATCCCTTTTAAATATGCTGCGTGCAAGTACAGTATCTTCTTTTTCAAAAGCGGTGCGGGTATCAATTAATATGTTTACTGCTTCTTCATACATACGTATCAACGAAGTTTTCTCCAGCAACTCTACATCAAAATTCACTGACGATTCCACTACGTAAAGCGCTATGCCGGCAGCAATGTCGCCTATACGCTCAAGGTTGGTGTTAATTTTAAGAGCAGCCAGTAAAAACCTAAGGTCGACAGCAACCGGGCAATGTAAAGCGAAAATATTTTCGCAATCCCGGTCTATTTTTAACTCGAAAGAGTTTACTCTTTTTTCTTTTATCAGAACTTCACGCGCCAGGTCTTTATCAAACTGTACCATAGCTTCTTTTGCTTTGTTCAGTTGCGACTGAACTAATATCCACATGCTGATCAGTTCCTTTTTTAGCGAGGTTAACTCATTTTCTAATGGTGTCATGTTTTTCTATTTAATATTGTTTTTTAAAACAAGAATTAAGAGGCAAGAACCGGTACAATTTTTCGTCGCCCGATCCTCGCTTCCCGCATCTTAAGAAAATCTGCCTGTTATATAATTTTGTGTACGTTGATCAGCCGGAGCGGTGAACATTTGTTTGGTATCATCAAACTCAACCAGCTCGCCCATGTAAAAGAACGCGGTTCTGTCGCTCACACGTGCAGCCTGCTGCATGTTGTGCGTAACAATAATCAATGTATAATTTGCTTTAAGTTCATGAAACAAAGTTTCAACACTTGAGGTAGAGATAGGGTCAAGCGCCGATGTTGGCTCATCAAACAAAATCAGCTCAGGCTGCATGGCAATAGCGCGTGCAATACACAAACGTTGTTGCTGCCCACCCGAAAGGAAGGTGCCTTTTTTGTGTAACGAATCTTTAACCTCTTTCCACAAAGCAGCGCTGGTTAATGATCGCTCAACAATAACATCCTTATCAGCTTTTGATACTTTGATACCGTTCAATAAGTAACCGGCAACTACGTTATCATAGATGCTCAAATTTGGGAAAGGGTTAGGGCGTTGAAATACCATGCCTATTTTAGCACGTACGTATATAGCGTTCATATCATATACGTTTTCGCCGTCAAGTAATATTTTACCTTTTGCTGTTGCATTAGGTATTAACTCATGCATACGATTAATACCGCGCAAAAATGTTGTTTTACCGCAACCCGATGGGCCCATTACCGCAATAACTTCATTTTTATTTATGCTGATATTTACATCTTTTACAACATGGTTGTCGCCAAAATAGGCGTTGTAGTTTTCAGCTCTTACAATTGGATTTTCCATTTTCTTGTTATCACTTTAGTGACAATGTTTAGTGTTAAAACGAATAATAATAATATAAATGATGCGCCCCATGCCAGGTCGTGCCAATCATCATACGGACTGGTGGCATAGGTGAATATAACATGTGGTAAACTTTCCATCGGGTGTGTAAGGTTGGTTGAAAAGAAAGAGTTACCCAGTGCGGTAAACAGTAATGGTGCAGTTTCGCCTATTATACGTGCTATAGACAGGGTGATACCAGATAATATACCGGCAAATCCGCATGGTACAATTACCTTTAATATTACCCTGTGATAAGGTACACCTAATGATAAGGCGGCTTCCTTTAACGAGTCGGGCAATAACTTAAGGGTTTGCTCTGTTGATCTGATGATAATAGGCAGCATCATGATAGATAATGCTATACTACCCGCAATTGCCGAGAACGAACCCATTGGCTTAACTACCCAAAAGTAAACCACAATACCTACTACAATTGATGGTACACCTTGTAATATATCTACACACAAACCAGCATAATAAGCCAGCTTGGTGCGCGGGTTTTCGCTCAAATAAATACCAGCCATTATACCTACAGGCACGGCAACTACCGATGCCAGCATCACCATGATAAAGCTACCCACAAATGCGTTGCTTATACCGCCGCCTTTTTCGCCAACCGGTGCAGGCACATGGGTTAAAAAGTGCCAGTTTACCTGTGTAGCGCCCTGTTTTATAATGTATAATAAAACAATAATAAGCGGTACCACAATCACAAATGCAAAAAAAACAATGATCCCTTTAAAGATCAGGCTTTTAATATTCCGTGTTCCTATTTTTGCTTCCATGATTAATTATTAGTAAAACGTGTGATAATTCTTTTACCTATCATGTTAATAATAACTGTTACAAAGAACAGTACTAAACCCAATTCAATAAGTGCTGATACGTATTGCGCATGGTCGGCCTCGGTAAACTCATTGGCAATAACGCTGGCCATGGTATTTCCCGGGCCAAAAAGTATATTCTTGAACGAGTCGCCCAAAGCGGTGGTATTACCAATTAACATGGTAACTGCCATGGTTTCGCCCAAAGCGCGGCCTAATGATAACAACACACCGGCAAATAAACCCGAGCGTGTATAAGGCATAATTACGTTGCGGATAACTTCAAAACGTGTAGCACCTAAAGCATAAGCACCTTCTTTTAACGGAGATGGTACCATCCTGATCAAAGTTATACCTAATGATGCACCGTAAGGAATAATCATTACAGCCAATACTATTGATGCGGTAAATGCACCAACACCATATGGGATAATATCCATTTTGATCTCCAGCGTACGTATAAATGGTACCAATACAAATAATCCCCAAAAGCCGTAAATAATTGAAGGTACGGCAGCTATCAGCTCAACCGTATTTTTCAACAGATCAGACAGCCATCCTTTGGGATTATACTCGCCTAAATAAATAGCGATAGCGTAAGAAAACGGGATAGAAATGATTAACGCTAAAAATGAAGTTAGCAGGGTACCTATTAAAAACGGATAAGCACCGTATATATTTTGTACCGGGTCCCAAACCTTGCTCCATAAATAGCCAATACCCGATACTTTGATAGAATCCCAGCTTTCCACAACAAGCGTTATAAGTACGCCAATTATAATAAGCACTAATAAAGCGCTCATGGTAATTAACAGCCGCTTAAAAAAGGTTTCCCATTTTAGCTGTTCGTTGGATAATTGTAATCTTTTATTTTCCACAAATTTTGGATTTTTCGATTCATTAATTATATGCCAAAAGCAGAAAGCTAAAGGCCGGAGAAGTCAATATAATAATGGCCTTCTCCAAGCTTTTAGTTTTCCGCTTTATGCTTTTCTTTTTAAGCTATTAGTAGCTTATAATATTGACTTACCACCGTAAGTAGCTGATTTTAATACAGCTTCAGCAGCTTTAACAGCAGCTTTTGAAAGTGGAGCGTAGTTTAAAGCTTCGCAATATTGTTGGCCTTGGTGAATGTTCCACCATAATAATTTAACAAGTTCAGTAGCTCTTGCTTTTGAACGGTTGTTGTAATCTTGCTCTTTGTAAATTAAAGCCCAGGTAAAGCTGGCAATTGGGTAACCTGCAGCGTTATCTGTGTTAGTTACAGAAACTTTAGTATCAGCAGGGATAGTAACGTTACTTGCTAAAGTAGTAGCAGCAAGGGTTGGAACTATAAATTTACCGCTTTTGTTTTGGATGCTTGCATAAGGCATTTTGTTTTGTACAGCGTAAGCTAACTCAACATAACCTATAGCACCTGGAGTTTGCTTAACTAAACCGGCAACACCTTCGCTACCTTTGCCACCTAAACCAGCTGGCCAGTTTGGAGCAGAAGCTTTACCAACTTTAGAAGCCCAATCAGTATTTACTTTAGTTAAAAAGTCAGTAAAGATAAATGAAGTACCGCTACCGTCTGAACGGTGGATAACTACGATAGGCAGGTTTGGCAAGTTAACACCTGGGTTTGAATCTTTAACCTCAGGGCTATTCCAGGTTTTTACTTTACCTAAATAGATATCAGCTAAATCTTTACCAGATAATTTTAAACCACCAGCAACACCCGGTACGTTATAAGTAACAACTACTGCACCTGATGTCATTGGGATATGCAATACTGGTGCACCCATTTTTGCAGTTTGCTCATCATTTAAAGGGGCATCAGAATCACCAAAATCAACAGTTTTTGCAGTTAACTGAGCGATACCACCACCTGAACCAATTGATTGGTAGTTAACTTTAGAAGCTGTGTACACTGAAAACATTTTTGAAAACAACGGGTTTACGAAAGTACTACCCGCGCCTTGTAAAGTGTTATCCTGAGCCGAAGCTGATAACGCTGCGAACGATGTTGCTACTGCTACAACCGCTAACTTTAAACTTTTTTTAATAGTCATGATTTTTTCTGTTTGTTTTTTGTATTAATCAGGGTTTGTTTATTATTTACCGAAAGTATAGTAGAAAGTAGCTCTGAATACTAAAGTATGGTCAGGACCAACATAACCGGTAGTGGTTGATGATCTTTGATCTTTATAATCAATTAACCAGAAGTTAGGTGAAAAGTGAATTTTTGGAGCTGGTACATAATCTAAACCACCAGTGTAGAAAGTTTCTTTTACAGTTGGGTTGTAGCTACCGTAATTGGTGTTAACAGTGTAAGAGCTTGCAGCGTCAAATTTAGTGTTAGGGTTGTAACCATCGTAACGACCAAAGATGAACAATTTGTCTTTAACTAAAGTAGCTTTTGCCCATACTGATATACCTTGAGCGGTTGCGTCTTCAACTGCAGCTTTGGTAGCATTGGTAACACCTTCTTTAAATGATTGAGTGTAAGCTTCAACACCTATAGTTACTTTTGGAGTAGTATAAGCTACAAATATTTTTTGCATGTTATTGCTTTGCTGATCAGGGATAGTGTTAGTAGCCGGAGCAGTTGGAGCATAATGCGCATAAAAATCTACCAATAAGTGTTTGTCAAGGAATTTACCCCAGATATCACCATAATAAATTTTGTAGAAACCGGTTGCAGCGTTACTTGCTGATAATAAGCTTGAGGTACTGTTGTTACCAACCATAAATACGTAACCAAAGTTTTTAGTTTTTGGATCAAAAGTACCTTGTAAAGCAGCACCAACGTCATAAGAGTTGTTTTTGTGGAAGTCAGTAATGGTTTTTTCGATAAAGCGGTAGCTCCAGGTTGCTTCCGATAATGAAGTTGGAGCGTTTGTTCCAGGCTCATTTAAAGCGAAACCAGGGGTTGACATTTCACCAACTACTAAGTCAGTTCCATTCCAAAGGTTTCTAACACGTAAGTTGAAGTTTTTAATGAAGAAGCCCATTTTACCATCAACTAAGTTATCACCATTTTGTATAGAAGTGGTACCGTTAACACCAGTATTAGCGTTTGGCTCACTTGATAATAATACTTCGGCAGTGAATTTTTCATTGATGTCGTAATCATAACCTAAGTACAGACGACGGAACTGGAATGCATTTCTGTTTGAAGGTACACCATTGTACATGGTTTCAGCACCTCTGTTAGTTGCATCAGCATGTTGGTTAAAGTAAAGATCACCAAATGCATAGCCCCATAATCTTCTGGTAGGTACAAATGCAGCAGGGTCGGCTTTTGGAGCTACAGGAGCTTTTTTATCAACAGCAGCTGAATCTGCTGGAGCTTCTGTTTTAGTTTTTAAAGTATTAACAGATGCAAGGGTTGTTTGCTGAGCCGTAGCAGTTAAGCCTGTTAGCGCCGAAACTACTATTAAGCCTGCGCTAAAAAGTTTTGTAAAGGTTTGTTTCATAATTGAAATGAGGTTAAATAAAATTTTGCCTCAAAAGTGCGCACCCAGCATTATCTTAATGTTAAGCAATGATTAACATTTGATAATGTTATTTAAACATTATTTTAAGCTTTAAGTATGATAAAAATAACCTCTTTTAAATCGCATATAGAAGGTTCTAATGACTAACTAATTAATATTAAGATAATTAACAATCGTTAATAACCCTTGTGACTGATAATAAATAATTAACATAGCATTATATTGACTTAATACTGATTTAACATGCCGCTATTAATTTTAGCCTTTCTAAAATTAGTATTGATGGTCAGGTATTTCCGTAATTTTTTCTCAAACAGGGCACTGTTTTATAATCTTTTTGATGAGTCGGCTAAAAATATGGTTGAAATGGCCGCCTTATTGGTAACCGCGGTAAATATTGAAGAATTTGAAGAAAGAGAACCTATTTTTAAGCAAATAGATAAACTGGAAAATCATGGCGACGATATTACCCACAAAATTTACCTGGCGCTTGACAAGGTAATATTTACACCAATGAATCGCGGCAGCATACATGTTTTGGCTGCCTGTATAGATGATGTGGCCGATACCATACATGAAGCAAGTGGAAGAATGTATATATATAATATAACTGAATTTGTACCGGCGTTTAAAGAAATAGCGGCTATTATATATAAGGCAAGCCAAGAAATTGAAAAAGTTGTCAATTCATTACGATCAAAAGAACATGCAGATGCTGCCGATGCATCATGCAGACAGATAAAACAATATGAGCACGAGGCTGACCAGGTTTACTACCATGCGGTGGCCGAGTTATTTGCCAATGAAACAGACGCAATAACGCTGATAAAATACCGCGAAATATTATCATCCTTAGAAAACACAGTAAATCGTTGTAAAAACGCAACGGATGCGCTGGAGACCATATTAATAAACCGTTTACACTAAACGACTTGTTTTTGGCCGGGAGCCTGGCTGTCTTTTAATTCTTTAATTTCTAATTCAAAAGCACGCATGCGGGCATGTAAAATATCAAGCTCGGTACGCATCATTTGTATTTCGGTGATTAGCTTGGCCGATTCGGGTTTGTTAATCTTCTTTTCGCCGGTACCCAGTATTAGCCATTCAGGCGAGTATTTAAGCTGAAAGCAAAGCTTACGGATAAGATAATAGCTCATCTCCTGCTTTTTATTGATCACTTTACTAATAAAGCCCTGGTCAACACCTATCTCGCCGGCAAGCGCCAGTTGGCCGCCATGATCTTTAACAATAACTTTTAAACGCTTAACAATACCTTCGTCGCCCATTTGGCTGCAATAATAAACAAAGCAGGTAATAAAAAAAATCGATTGTTAAATAAGAAGCATATAAACTACGCTTCATTTTCTGCCTCGGCATCAGCAAAACTATTGAAATAAGATACAGCTGTACGGTAAATATCATTATCCTTACCCGTAACCCATCGCAAAGAAATAAATATTTGCGAGCCATAATCAGATTCCCATTTTAACCGCAGCCATATCATAGATGAGCTGCGGGTACGCTTAAAATCAATCGATTTAATATCCTTCCAGTCGATAGTAACATTGCGCAGGTAATCAATAATACCTTTTTCATTAAATTCGAGCACCACCTCGTTTTTAAGTGCGGGCATTAATCGTTTAGCTATTAATACTACCAAAGCAAAAGCCAATGCCGCTGTAAGCAGGGCAAATACATAAACATCAATCCTATCATTAGTTTGATTAGCCTTAAAAATGTTTGATATAAAAAGCAAACCTAAAATGAGCAATACCACCAAAGTAACAAAGCCATTTTTTTTACTATATAAATATGCTGTCGTGCTATTCATCATTTAATGATTATGCTTTTTGTGAATATCCTTAACCAGACAAAGCTTTTTAATATCGGCAATTTTAATAACAAACGGAGCATACTTAAGTTGATTACCGATCATTTCGGTAGTATTATCAGAATGGGCTATGACCTCATCTTTATTATCACTCACCAAAAGGCGTTTATACATGCGGTAATCGCCCCACTCAATATAGTAAACCTCGCCGGGTAGTATTTTTTTATCATGGATAATTTTGAGTGCAACCCAGCAACCATTTTCAAGATACGGATACATGGAATGCCCCCAAACCGGTAAAGCAAAATCACAATCCTCAATACCCGGAAAATTCATACGCCCTACCGGCTGCGTATCATTAATATCGTTATATACCTCAACCCCCGAAGCTGTCGCCGTTATTTCATACATCGGAATACCTTCCGCAACCTTTGAAACCGGGGCCACTGTTTCTGTATAAATTTTACCCTCAATAAAATCTTTATATTTTTCTTTAAATATTCTGAATTTTTCAGGATCAATGTTTTGACGGCTCTTGATGATCTCTGTAATAGAGCTGGCCGAATTAAAGCCCAATGCCTCGGCCAATTGCGCGTTACCGCTAAAAGCCCTCCCTTTAAGTTGATTATATAAAATAATAAACTCCAGTGTTTCAGGGCGTACTGTTTTTATTTTATTTGATTTTTCAGAAAAATCCATCGTTCCACAAAAATTAGTTTTCAACATTTCTTGATTTAAATACAGATATTTCTTTATATTTGTATCCCAATACGAAACGAATCTACTATATAATACCATACAAACCAAATAAAAAATACAGAATTAAAGAAAAATGATTACAGAAATACAAAATATTCACATAAACAAAGGTTTTACCCGGTTAAAACAGCAATTACACGTATACACATAACGTCCTCAAAGCGATAAAACCCCAGGGACAAACTACACTACTTACTATTAAACATTAAACCATGTATATCGCTTACTCCGCATTACAACCCACATCCGCATCGCCAATTACCGGCGATACGCCACAAGACGAACAGGCCGACATTCGCCTGAAAGCCTACCAGGCTATCTGCAACAAATACAATAAAGAAATTGCAGCCATCCAAAAATATTTACCCGGCTGGGCTCCCGCCTATCCCGGTAAATAAAAACCTAAACAATAAACCGCTGTCGTTAAACGCGACAGCTTAATAATTTTAAAAATGATAAAGATCTCACAAAAACTAAAAGACAAACTGTGGTGGATGATCATCTCGGTTGATTACAACTACAGCCGCATTACCATTGCCGATTATGAATTAAATGAAGATATGTTCACATTATGGCTGGAAGACAAGCAGGATTTTAAAAATTCGCTCGAAGAATGCCTGCAGGTTGATATACCGTTAAAACAATTCGCAAAAGTGATCAGAGTCGAAAACCTGAACAGCTATGAAGGCAACAAAATACACCCTAAGAAAAATTTTAGCTACAAAGCCCGCATAGAAATTAACGAACCCATACGCTGGTACCAGGAAGACGCCTCGCTTATTGAACAGCAATGGGCGCGTGAGGCAGTAGTTAAAATGCTGCTTACCCAATTGGTTGAAAACGAAGTTGCCGATATAGAAATTTAATTTTTTTATGCCAATTGGCATTTATATCATAATTTATTCTTATATTTGTATGGCTCTGCTGATGAAGCCAGTAACGATAGATAAAAATCGGATTATTTAATTAGCAGATTAAAGCTACCCTGCACTTTGTAGGCGTCAGGTTTTCCGCCACGTGTCATTAAAGTAACAAAGGTACCTTTAGTAAGTACACTATCCTGCATATATTTAACCAGGCTTATCTTACTTATATCTTTAGGGTCGGTGGTTTTAGCTAAAGTATATTGCAAACCACGTTTATTTTCGGCACTGAACAATAATTGCCCCCCGGCTATTGGTCCGCTAATATTAGCATTGGCCGAGCCTGACGAACTGATACCAAAGCTCATGGTGTGTTCTTTATTAATAGCGGTGATGCCAAAATATTTGGTACTGTCAATATGTGTATTAATAAACGCGACCGAATCACGGGAAGCATCGAAGGTATAGGTAGAATCGCCAATGGTTATATTCAGTGTTCCTGAAACAGCGAGAAAGTTTCCGGAAGTATTAGCTGTATCTGTTTTTAAGGTTGATTTCGCGGGGATCATATCCACATTCTGATCTTTTTGACAAGACATGACAACTGTCGAAAAAAATAAAATGATCAAAATAAACCTTAAAAATCTCATAGGCTTGTTAAGCTTTTTGAAAACAATACGAATATAAACAGCAAACGGTTGTTCTAACTAACATTTAACACAATTTAACTTTCAGACAAAATACCAATAATACATGATATAACAATAATGAATATGTTAAGGGTGAGTTAACATTAAAAGCATACGCAAACATTTATTAACATCACTCAATTTTAGCCTAATCTGAGTACAATTAATGCTGATTGGCATTTATAGCATAATGAAACATAACACAAACATTTTTAAAAGCAGTTCAATTCTCAATGATCTAGTACAAGCATACTTTGATTATATTGACGGTGAGTACCATTTTGAGAATAAACCTGCTAAAAAAAATGATACTCAAAGCGACCACGTCGAAAACAAAGTTTGGGACCGTGAACCCGAGCCCGCCACGATTGCCGGCTTAGCATTTTTCCTGGGCTTTAACAGCAGGGACGAATTTGATGCGTACGAAACCTCGGGCAAATATGCGGCTGTTATTAAACGAGCCCGCCTGCGGATAGAAACTGTATACGAAAAAAAGCTACATCAGCAAGCCCCCACCGGCGCCATATTCGCGCTAAAAAATCTCGGGTGGAATGAAAAGATTGGAACTACCAAGCCTGCAGATACAGTAAAAACTATTAAAGTTAGAATCATTGAAACAGGCCCACAGCCCGCATCTAATGAAAAAGAGATTATTCTTTAAATATGTATACCACCAATTATGAGGCCTCCATCCTATTCAAAGAAAATTATGCTGCTACAGCGCACATCGTGATCAATCAGGGTGGAACCAGTTCAGGGAAAACTTATGCCGTACAGCAAGTGCTATTTTGCCATGCGTGTGAAACCGAAAAGCTGATTATTACAGTAGTGGGACAGGATATCCCTAACTTAAAAGCCGGTGCTCTGCGCGATGCGCTAAATATTTATAATAAATCAGATCAGCTGAAGAAGCTGGTAAAAAACTTTAACAAAACCGACCGCATATTTGAATTTTATAATGGCTCCGGAACAATGGGACAAGCTTGCCCAATCATGGGAAGCACAAAGCCTTAAACCCGGCGCGTTTATGGATTATGAAGGAGTGGTCGACCTATCGGATTTCATGATTCAGCGTTATTTAACAAAAATACAAATAGCTAACGAGCGCTTGTACTGGTTAGGTAAAGCCGCTACTAAAGAAGCGACCTTTACCTCAAATTTCACAGGATTATTGCCAAGCATTTCGGCAGCATCAGGCGTTTATAAAGTAGGCCTGGGTAAACCAGCAACCTCAATGGCCGCAACTGCCATCAGCGCAAGCGGTGTAGTAACGGTATCAAGCACAGCTTCACTTTCTGACGGTGATGTGGTTACCTTAACCGCATTAACAGGTACAAGCAAAGACACTACCAACGGTGCGCCGGGAATTGATCTGCAAGGGCAATCATATTTTATCCAGGTAGCCAGCGCCACTACGTTTAAACTGGTACGTAATTATAATGAGGTGAATACCCGTAAACCGGCAACTTTCACCGGAACATCAACCGCCGCTACCGTAAGTTATATTAATGCAAGCAACGTGCTTGATGTATTAACCGGCGTATATGCCCAACTTGACCCGGCCGATAGAAGTCAGGACGACTTTAATTTGCAAATCCCCTTCCACGTAGGCTATGCTTACGCACAGGCACAGGCCAACAAAGCAGTAAACGTGCTTAACGCATTCAGCGATTCTAAAAAGATGGATTACCTGGGTGTTCCGTTACAGTTAATGAACCATTGGCAGGCAAACACCATACTGGGTGCCCGTTCATCAAATCTTTTCCTGGGTGTTGATCTGTTAGGCGATGCTTCCGAGCTTTCAACAGTTTACATGAAGCCTTACACCAATGATAATGTGGTGCGAATGAAAGCCAGAATGAAAGCGGCTGTAAACTTTAAATTCGCAAACGAATTGTTTTACCTATCAGCCTAAAAATCAATGAGTGAATTAGTGATTGGGCGAATTAGTGAATAAACTAAATTATGCTAATCATAAAAACATTCATTCCATCATCAATTCAATAATTCACCAATTATTAAACACACACATGTCAATTTACAATAAAATAAACGCGGGCTTTAGCCTGGGCGCGGACGCGCCTGTAACATCAGGAATAGAGGATGTGATCTACATATTTAATGCCGATGAAATAACCCTTACATATGATACAGAGAACCCACTTATCGTTACTGGTTTGGCAGCAGTTAGCACGGCAAAGATTTATAAATTTGAAGGTACCAACAACAGCTTTAACAGTACATCAAAATTAGCTAAAACCCAGGTAGGCCCTCGTTATACCGAGGAGATAGATTTTAATATTGCAGGCTTATCTGTTGATGTTAAGGCTCAATTAATGGCCATGGGCTACGGCCGTGTTCGCGCCATAGCAGTAAACAATTACAAATCCAGTGATTCATCTATCGAGCTATTTGGCGCTGTAAACGGCTTGATATTAACTGATGCCGAACGTAACGCAGCCGATGAAACTGTTGAAGGCGGCTACAAATTAAAATTAACCAATCCGGATAAATTGAAGGAGCCCTATCCACCAAGAGCAGTTTCTATTGCGCCAGGATCAGGCAGCGCTACCTATGCCAGCACCATTGCAGCTATCGAAGCTTTGCTTTCATAGTCATGTGTCATTTGGTCATTAGTCAATTTAATTTTGGCTAATGACCAAAATCAGAAAAAAGAATAAATCCGATCACTAACGATTAATGACCAAATGACTAAAAAATACATTTTAAAACCTGGTAAACATCAATTCGCCCCCGGGTCGCCTGCAACTCACGATAATGACAACTTGAGTGACGAAGAAGCGGCTTGGTATATGGAAAAATATCCGCATATAAAAACGCTATTTATTGCACCTGATGAGCAAACAGAAAAAATCAAACCTAAGACCGTAAAGCAAAACTCAGCCATAGCATCGGATGAATTTATTACACCCTCTTTAGAGGATAAAGGAGGCAAATGAAGACCTATTTACCACAAATTGAACGCAGAATATTAGTAAGGCCCAATCAAACTTTTGGCATACTCAATTTTGATTTGGACAATGCTTATCCACAGCGGATGTTGGAACTGGTGGCAGGATCACCAACCGCAAAAGATTGCTGGAACAAAAGAGCCAAGTTTATTGCCGGAAATGGGTTTGAAGAAAAGGATCTGGGAAAGCAGGTTATCAATCAAAAAGGGCTAACGCTGGCTAAACTTTTAAAAGCCATTGCTACCGATAAAGCATTATTCACGGGGTTTGGTATCCATGTAAATTACAATGCCAATTATAAAATATCATCTGTAAACTATGTGAAGTTTGAGGATATAAGGATGGGTGATATCGATTGCCCGGATACAGCAGATAAATATGCCTTATATTCAGATTGGGGTCGAAAAACCTGGAAAAACATCATGCGCAGCAAGATCACTTTCCTGGATAAATATGACCCGAATCCCGAATCGATCCTACAACAGGTTAAAGACGCCGGCGGCTGGGAAAATTACAAAGGACAACTTTATTATTTTAACCCTGAAGTTGACGATTATCCGCTTATTGAGGCTGATAGCGTTTGGGAGGATTTTGAAACGGAAGCGGGTATCAAAATATTTAATAATCGCGAGGTTACTACCGGTTTTTTACCATCGACCATGCTTTTCATGCAATCGCGCCGCGAGGAAGCCGATAATACTAAACTTGATAGCGATGAGTATAGTTACAATAACCAACCATCGCAGTTAGAAAAAGATCTGGGTGCATTCCAGGGAGCAAAAAGCGCGCAAAAGATCATTGTAATTGAATATGAAGACGAAAGCCAGAAACCGGAATTTCAGCCCTACTCTATCCAAAATAATGATAAGCTGTTTGAAACAACTGAAAGATCGGTCGAGGCACGAATTATAAAAGGATTTTCAATTCCGAAAGAACTGATTAATGCCGAGAAATCATCGGGTTTAAGTAATGGCAGCGAAAAGAAAGAAGCGATACGCGAGTTTAATGATAATACCGCGCCTGACAGAGTTGAGATAGCAGAAGTTTTTGCTGAGATATTCAACCGCTTTTATATAAATGTTAACCCTTCGGATAATTGGAATATTATCGAAATACCTGCAGCTATTGCAGACGATAATGCAGGTATCATAGCCGGTCAAAGTATTAATCAGTTACTGTTATCAGATATTCCTGCAGACAATAAAATAGCCATACTTATTTATGCTTATGGCTTTAAACAACATGAAGCAGAAGAGATGATCATTTCGTAATTGATTCAACTGAGTTAAGCTTTTCTATTTATAAACAACACAACTATGATTCCTATTCTAATTGATCAAAATACATTTCAACGTTATGAGGATATCTCTGCCAATGTTAAGCCCGATCGCATAAAAATATTTGTTGCCAAGGCCCAGGACCTGGATTTGAAACCGTTTTTAGGTTACGCCCTTTACTATGACCTTATCAAACATTTAAATGAAGATGGTACCATACAGGATGATGCACCTCAGTCTTATAAAGATCTGCTAAATGGCAGTGAATACCTGGATAGCTATGGGCACATTGTTTTATATGAAGGCCTGTTACCCACACTTCTGTATTTTACCTTCGCCAGATTTATTGAGGCGGATGCTATACGTTATACTTCCACCGGCCCAATAACCAAACATCATGATAGCGGCTCCCCCGTTACCCCCCAATATATCACCAAACTCGTACAACAACAACGTAGCGTAGCAAATGCACACGCCAACGAAGTAGAAAAGTTTTTATGGGATAACCGGGCTGACTTTCCTTTATGGCGCTTTAATCATAAAAATAAGAGTGCGCGTCAATCCGGTCCGCGTATCCGAGCCATTGATAAAAGTGATTTTAACTACCCGGGAGGAAGTTATAATCAAACCAACTATTTACCAATAACCGAAATATAATTTAAACGATGTCTGATAAAAAAATTAGTGAATTACCTTTAGCATCTGCCATTAACCCGAATGATGTTTCTGTACTGGTAAGTAATGGTACGGATTATCAATTTGCCTTTACAACTCTATTGCAACTTATTGGCTCAAGCCTGAATGTTGGGGCTAATATTTCATTTGGCAATACTTTACCACAAAATACAATTGGTAAAAACGGCGATGTTTTTATCAATACCAGTACCGGCACTTTCGCGCAAAAAACATCTGGGGCATGGTCGATAACGTATACCCTTCCATCAACAAACTCCTTAACTGATGGAACGATTTTATATGGTTTGGGATTACCGGGCAATACTACCGGGAATAACAATGATACTTATATCAATACTGGAACCGGCATTTTTTATAAAAAGTCGGCCGGTATTTGGAGACAAGTATTTTCTATGCAAACCGGCCCGCAAGGCCCACAAGGCACAGCAGGAGCTAATGGTGTAAATGGAACGAACGGCAATGCAATATTAAGCGGCAATGCAAATCCGTCAAATATAGATGATGGCGTGAACGGTGATTTTTATATTAACACTTCATCATACACCATTTTTGGACCAAAAACTTCAGGAGATTGGGGGGCTGGTGTGTCTTTATTTGGGCCTGGTATTATTGGTGGTGGTACTGCTGGTCAATCACTTGTAAAAGCAAGCGATAATGATTTCGATACGGTTTGGGAAACTATAACTGGTGTAAATATTTATAATTCAGACGGCACGTTAACAGGAAATAGAGTAGTCATGCAGGGACTTAATTCTATGCAGTTTGTGGCTAATAATAGTACTGTTACGGCGCGTAGTAATCTACGGCCTGATGCAATCCAACTCACAGTACAAAATAATACAGGTTCTACTGGTAATGGTCAGTTAGTTTTAAGCGAATCTACAGCGACTTTAGGTACAAATAAAGATTCAGGGTTTCAGTCAATAACGGCGTTTAGAAACTCTCCTATGTTGATCGAGGATGATATAACTTTAACGGGTATAGTGTATAATGCTGATTATTCCACTAATTTCACAATTCGCTCTTTAGTTGATAAGGGGTACGTGGATACAAAGGTAGGAGCTATAGATTTCAGTCCATATGAACTAAAAGCTAATAAAGGATTAGCCAATGGTTATGCTCCTTTAAACTCATCAACAAAAATTGACGCGAGTTATCTGCCGTCGTATATTTCTGACATTGTAACCGTAGCAAATTTTGCAGCACTACCATCACCTGGTACTGCTGGATTTATTTACATAACCGCCGATAATAATAAAGAGTATAGATGGAATACCGGCACGTCAGCATATATTGAGCTTGTGCCTTTTCCTGGTACTACCGATGCGTTAGCTCAAGGAACTACTAACCTATATTATTATGATAGTAGGTTTAGTAATGGTTTAACGGCCAGTGGTGGGGCTGTAAAATTAGGTGGAACATTAACCGCAGATACTACGCTTATTACAACAGGACATTCATTCAGTTTTGCAAGTCCGACTTCTAATTTATATGTAGGTGATAATTTAATACAGCTTATACATTATCATCTATCGGCAGTCACTAATAGCGATATAACCTTGTCTGATGATAGCCTTTCACTGGGTGTAAATGATGGTCCTTCTGGTAATTCGTTGCTTATCGATATGGGGTTAGTTGATGGTATTAAAATTACTGATCAGGTATTTAGTAAGGGCGCCTATTATGCAGCTGACTACTCGGCTAATTATACAAGTCGTTCTCTTGTAGATAAAGCTTATGTTGATACCCAAACAGCGTCCGGCGTTAATATATATAGTTCTGACGGCCAGTTAACCGGTGACCGTACTGTAGATTTAAATGAACATCAGATACTTTTTTACAATAATACAAGTGGGATAGGCGGAAATTTAGCCCTGAATTCAGGAACAGCCGCTTTAAACTATCAGGATGATGTTACGAATGCTTATGTTAATCTATCAGGTGGTACCTTTGAGATAGGTAATAGGCCCGGAGGTATTGGATCGAGTATTTTACTACATAGCATAAAGGATTCAGGTCCCGACCTTATTAATTACATATTGGATGACAGTGGGATAGGATTACAGAATTTTGCAGATTATTCGGCAAGCTATTCGGCTAATCCGTTAGCACTAGCACAGGCCGGATGGGTTCAGTCCTTGGTTGATGCTAGTGCTAATGTTTATAACTCAGATGGAGATTTGACGGGATTAAGAACTGTTAATACTGCTGGGCATGGACTATCTATATTTGATACTACTGAGGGGGCTAATACCGGAGCCATATCTCTTGACTCTAATAATATAAATTTAACTTATAACCATTTTGATACGGGTGTAGAAACAACATCAACTGTTTATTTAGGAGATAATACCGTAAATGTCGGAGTAGACGGAGCTGCTAATTCAAGAGGTTTATATTTTGCAGATGATAATACCATTACCCTACGAGATGACTATTTAGTAGGACTATCCTATTACGCTGATTACTCTGCAAACTTCACAGCACACTCATTGGTTGATAAAGCGTATGTGGACGGAGCTGTAACTGCTGGCATATTAAATGTTTATAATACCAACGGGACGTTAAGTGGTGATAGGTCGATAGATCTAAGTACGTATGTACTTCAGATTACTAACGGGTCAGACGCCTCTGCACCGAGTTGGGGTATACTCACTATCGGGGAGGGGGCTGATGTTGATATGAGGTCTTATACTCAAGCGACAATGGAAGATGCTCAGGTTTCGGTAGGTATAAATGGTACTGATGGTAATAATGATGGTAGCGGCATTCAGTTATATTATGGCGGTGGTACAACTGGTGTTACTGGGAGCAGGATAATTATTGATAAGAATGGTATTGTAATACATAATTATGACAATAACGGTATGCACTATGGTGAGGATTCCGCAGCGAATAACGCCTCTAATCCAAGATGGATACCTGATAAGGCCTATGTTGATACAGCCGTAAGTGGCGGGAGCGGTATAGCCTTAACTGATATTTCAGCTACATCACCTGTGTTATGGAATAATACAACAGGAGTAATCAGCATACAATCTGCTAATAGTAGTCAATCAGGCGCTTTGTCATCCACTGATTGGACTACGTTTAATAATAAAATATCAACTATAGCAGGTATCACAGCCGGGGGAGAGCTATCTGGCACATATCCAAACCCCACTTTAAGTAATTCCGCTGTTGTTGGTAAAGTATTAACCGGGTTGAGTATATCAGGTTCGACTATATCATCTACAGATTCTATAATTGGGGCTTTTGGTAAATTACAGTCTCAGGTTAACAGTTTGGCAGGCGGTATGATCTATCAGGGAACATGGAATGCGAGCGCCAATAGCCCGGCTTTAACAAGTGGCACAGGGGTCAAAGGATTTTTATATAAGGTATCAATAGCTGGTAGCACAAACCTTGACGGTATTACACAATGGAATGTAGGTGATCAGGTAGTATTTGACGGTACGACTTGGGATAAAATTGACGGGATAGCCAGCGAGGTGGTATCTTTTAATACTAGAGTAGGTGCTGTGACATTAACCGCAGCTGATGTAAGTGCGGTGTTAGCCGGAGCTAATCCCTCAGCATCGATAGGTTTAACAGCTGTTAATGGCTCGGCAACAACTTATATGAGAAGTGATGCAGCGCCTGCTATAGATCAAGGTATATCTCCTACTTGGACAGGGGTGCATACATTTAGCAATCAATTAAGTGTAACAAAAAATGGGCAGCTTGCTATTTTTGGTAGTAATTCTCCTGGAATGGATAATTATTTTACTCTTAATGGTGCAACTTCTTATGATTTTGGTGTCTCAAATTCAACAACCAATTTTTTCTTTTCACACAACGGAGTCCATGCTTTAGATTTTACCACCGGCGGCCAGGTATTACTTCCATCAACGGCTTCAGGATTATTACGTGTAGGTTCCGGGGGTGCTTTATCTACAGCGTCTACAGTGGCTGTGAACGCAACTGCTACCATTACAGCCACCAACCTTGCAAAAGGAGCCATTACATCTACTTCTGCAGCCG
>DATJJI010000150.1:0-14697 GCA_035492275.1 Mucilaginibacter sp. | reverse complement strand
TTGTTTCAATACATCATTTTTTAATCTTAGCTCCACCGAAAAACCCCCACCTTCTACTTTTTGAGTTATAAATGAACCTTCGTCGTTAGTTGTACCTGTTTCGGCTATTTGTTCACTTTCTCCATACTTGTTACCGTTTTTCTTTCTTAATCCGTTTACATAAATACTAACCCCATGTAACGGTATACCGGTTTCCCTGTCTGTAACTGTAAATTGTATATGACCATCAGCATTCACCCGGCTTGCATAAGCAAGGTGGCTCACATTAAATCTGCCAAAATGCATCAGGGTAGTATCGTTGTCTGTATTTTTAATTAATATGCCGTAATTTCCGGCAGTAAGCGCATTGATCTTGAATTCGGCACCATGCGTTCTGTAATCCATTGGGTTTGGCAGCTTCAGTTCCATTTGCTGCACCGGGCTTAGCTTATCAAAAAACTTTAAAATATCAGCTGGTTTGTACAAATTATTGTTGTAATAATTTTTCTCGTATCCATTTATCTGGTCGTTTTGTGATGATGACAGTTTATAAATAAATACCCGGGCACCTGTTAAATTGTGATAGTTAATACGCGCCAGTAAAGGTTTATCAGGACTGTATACCTGCTCAACTACCGCCGATAAAGATCGCTCCTCAATTTGCCTGATAGCCACAAACGAATTTATGCCGCCTACGCTTTCGGGAAACGCTTTTGTCGCGCTTTTAAAAAATTGAATAGCCGTAACCAAGCTATCCCTTTGTTGATAATACTTGCCTTGCAGGTAAATAGCATCGGTACTTATGGGTTTATTTTTAACGTTGGTTATTATCCGTTGCAACGCCGATAAATACAAAGCATCCCGGTTATTGGCGGTTGATTTATAACGCAAAAACTCCAGCCGCCTGATGTCCAGATCGGCCAGGGCTTCTTCATTTGGTTTTTGTAAATGAAACCGTGTGCCCTGCTGTAAATATTTAAGCCCTTTATATATGGTTGACGCGGTATCTGTTGTGGTAATTTTTAATTGTGCAAAGTTGCTGGCATCACTAAAAAAATCAGGGTTATTTAGTTTAAAGGGCTGTTTTGGTTTGATCGTTGATGATTCATCCGCCAGGAAAAAATCAAGGGCACGATGCAACAACAGATCATACAAAGTGGGCCGCAGGTAACGATTGTTTTTGTTACCTGCTAAAACGCCGTCTAAAATGTCGACCGGGGTTGCTTGCAATAACTTTTCATCCTGTAAAGACAGATCATATTGGTGGCTTATTTGATTAAATATGGTTTGCAGGTCCCACAGCATAAAATCATCATAGGGGCTTACAAGATGTGTGCGCTGGCTAAACTGCCACCTGTTTTGCAAATAATATTGAAAATACATATTAGCCAATATAGATTGCAGCACAGGCTTTACCGGGAAAACCGAGTTTTTAATATCGCTCCGCAAGGTATCAATAATAACAACCAGGCTGTTTTCTTCCAGATACGACTGAAACGTCATGCGGTAAATGGTGGCCTTAACCTGCATGGCCGTGTTTTTATGTATCCGTGCCAGCTGGTCCATTTTGCCAACTTCGGCCAGGGCCGATTTGGGTAAACCAATGTTTACCAGCGAATCAATACGTGTGGTTATTTTTTGATAATCCTGCGCAAAGGCATTGCTGCAAAAAAGTAATAATACGAATGGGAGAAATATTTTCAGAAAAAATTGCTTTACCGGCATAACTATAGATTGGTAAAAGTTTAGGTTGTGTTTATCTGTATGCTGGCGTTTTATTAAATACTGCATCATCGTTTTTTATTAGCAGATGCAAAATTCACGGTAATTCCATAAATCAGATCAATAAAAAAATCAGCAATAAAATTACTACCTGCACCAGCAGATGAATGCAAGATAAGCTTTTTATAGATTTTATGATCTCACTTAAACAAAAAATGCCCGGCTGTTTACCGGGCATTTTGTATATCAACATAGCTATCAGAATGATGCCCTGTTAAAATAATTGATGTCGATATTTCCGGAAACCACTGTAAGTCTAACGGTATGCAAGCCATTGGCCGGGAGGGTTTGTGAACCGGCATCAACCGTTGCAAATGTACCGCCGGTTGCAGGTAAATTAACTGCCGGCAGCGCCACACCGTCAACAGAAAAACTTACCGACGAAGCCTGCGTTGCCGAATACCTGATCTGGAATTTTGTATTGGCCGTTAACGGCAGTTCTTTCCACTCCATCCATTCGCCTGCCTGGGCGTCGGTTACATTCCAGCCGCCGCCGGTATCGGTGGTTTTTATTACATCAATATCTCCATCACGATAGGTGTTGCCGCTGTTACCTGTAGTAAGGTCATTGTAACTATCGCACGCTTCGGCCTCAACCCTTAATGTTGCCGGATATGGGTTGGCCGAGTATCGCCGTAAAATATTGATACGCTGGTTAGGATAGTCATAATAGGTAGCATCTTTACTTCTGAAAAGCGCGGCATTTTCGGGCGCGTCTGTAAAACCTTCAACCAGGGTTAGCGCGGCCCCGCTGCCTTTGGTAGCGTTTAACCCGGCAATAAGCTGTTGCCCATGATTGGCATCAATAAACATATTGGTGCTTCCCTGTACAACCCTAAAGCCAGGGCAAAGCGCGCCAACGCGTACATCGTTAAAATAAAATAAAGTGTAAGGGTTAGCCATGGTAAACCAGTTATGTATGGCATCAATTACTGCAGGGTCATAACAGGCACTATCATTTTTGGTCCATGAGGCATCAACAATAATGTAAGGATTAAACCCGAAGGTAGCCTGGCACTGACTGCGCACGTATTGAAGTATCTTTTTTAGGTTTCCGTTGCCATAGTTCACCAGCCAATCGGGCTGTGCCGCCCAAAAAATAATTACCGGGCGGTTCAGTATTTTAAACCGACGTGCATCAGGCACGCTGGTAAAGGCCACTTTAATATTATAATCCCATATATATTTATAATTGGCGGTATTGCTACAATCAAATTTAGGATCATAACCATATCCCTGACCATTGTCAATATTGCGGCTTGCTGTCCATGAGGCCGGCACGTCATCAAATATGGCTATCTTGAAATTACTTCCGCGGCGGTCCATAGCGGCAACCAGGTTAACCAGTTTGCGCGGGTCGCCGGCATCAACGTTAGGCGAGTTTGGCGCATAACCACGATCAACAGGTGCAACATAGTCAACGCCGCTGTACTCCAGTTCTTCCACCATGTCATCCCACCAATCGGCCTCGGTACCACCGGCTTTATAAAGCGGCAGGTTATATAAAAAATTACCTGATACGCTTGGGTTAGGCAAACCACCCATCCGCGCGGTATTGTTATAGCCCATAGTTACCCCCAGGTATTGTGTACCGGCAGGTATTTTAGGTGTAGTGTCGGTAGGGTTTGTTGGATTTGTGGTGGTGTTTCCGGTGTTGTTTTGAACGGTGTCATTCTTTTTTGAGCAGGCGGCAAATAATAGAACGCAGCATGCCATGCATACATAAATTTTCTTCATAGTTTATAAATTGGTTTGTAGAGAGATGGCGAATTAATGAAAAATATGGCGCATATCCCAACAAAAAATTAAAAATCGATGCCTTATTGTTAAAGCCATTCTATAAGCTTTTGTTTTTACAAACAAAAAAGGCCCGGAAATTCCGGGCCCTTTTGATGTGAATATGGAGGAGATACTACTTCAAAATATTGTTGATGGTAGTTAGCTCTTCGTCTGTAAAATGCGTGTTTGATAAACATTGCAATGAGTCAAGCAGTTGCTCCACTTTACTGGCGCCTATCAGCACCGAAGTAACCCGTTCGTCCCTTAATATCCATGACAAGGCCATTTGCGCCAGTTTTTGCCCGCGCTGTTTAGCCACCTCATTCAGTTTTTTAATTTGTTCTATTTTTTCGGGTGTGATATTGCCGGCGTTAAGCGATACGCCATACTTAGCTACGCGCGAATCGGCAGGGATACCGTTTAAATATTTATCGGTAAGCATACCTTGTGCCAATGGCGAAAACGGTATACAACCCACACCTTCATCGCCTAAGAGGTCAAGCAAGCCATCTTCCACCCATCTTTCAAACATCGAATATTTTGGCTGATGGATAAGACAAGGTGTACCTAAACTTTTCAGTATTTTAAATGCCTCGGCGGCTTCTTTTGGCTGATAGTTGGAGATACCCACATATAAAGCCTTACCCTGACGAACGATCAGATCAAGCGCGGCCATTGTTTCTTCAAGCGGGGTTTCAGGATCAGGACGGTGGTGATAAAAAATATCTACATAATCCAGCTTCATACGTTTCAGGCTTTGATCCAGGCTCGAAACCAGGTACTTTTTTGAACCCCAGTCGCCATAAGGGCCATCCCACATCGTATAGCCGGCTTTTGAGGAGATGATCAGCTCATCGCGATACGGACGCAGGTCAAGGTCCAATATTTTACTAAAATTATCCTCGGCCGACCCTGGAGGCGGGCCATAATTGTTAGCCAGATCGATATGGGTAACACCATGATCAAAAGCGGTTTTTATAATATTACGGCCATTCTCTAACGAGTCGACGTAGCCGAAGTTTTGCCACATGCCTAACGAAACTGCCGGTAATTTTAGCCCGCTTTTGCCGCAGCGGCGGTATTGCATAGATTGGTAACGTTTTTCTGAAGGTTGGTAAGACATAAAATTTATTGGAATGATTTAAATATTGCTGTTATTGATTGCCGAAGTTACTGTTTTACTTTAGTGGCGGCTTTATCTTTTTTAGCCTGTTCGTTTTTAAAATAAGTATTAAAAAACATAAGGTGATAATTCACCGAGTTTGCCCAGTATTGAGCTGTATGCGCGCCCGGGCGGGCTGTAAAATCATGCGAGATATTGCGCTCCAGCATTTTTTCGTGCAACTCCTCGTTCACCTTAAAAAAGAAATCGCTGGTGCCGCAATCAAAGGTAATAGCCAGCGCATTATCAGTTAACAGGTACAACATATTAGTTACCGTGTTTTTCTCCCAGTTATCAGGATGCTCGGCATAGGTGCCCAGGCGTTTGGCCATATCCCAATTTTTTGGGAAAGGGCGTATATCCACACCACCGCTCATACTGCCCACCGCGCCAAAAAGGTCCTGGTGCCTGATGGCTAAATAAAACGCGCCATGGCCGCCCATGCTTAAGCCCGATATTGCACGGCCTGTACGATCTTTTATAGTTTTATAATTTTTGTCGATATAGCCTACCAGCTCTTTGGTAATATAGGTTTCATACTTAAATGTAGGATCAACCGGGCTGTCAAAATACCAGCTGGTGTTACCGCCATCGGCACAAACCACCATCAGGTGATAATAATCGGCCCATTTGGCAATGCCGGGATTAAGGCTGATAAATTGCTTGTAATTACCACCCGCGCCATGCAGCAAATAAACCACTGGGTATTCTTTGCCCTGCTCATAATCATCGGGCGTAACTACTACGGCCTTAATTTTTTTATGCATGGCATCGCTATAGGTTTCAACAGTATCAACTTTAGCGGCTTTTGCGGTGCTTGCAAAAGCAAATAAGAGTGCAAGGAACAGTAATGGCAATAAATTCTTCTTCATTATTTTTTTAAATGGTTTGGTATGTTTTTAATTGTTTAAACTTTAGGCGCCCATCCCGGTTCGTAAGTACGGCTCCATAGTTTTTGTGCTTCAGGGTCATTTAGTATATGGGCGTTCTTCGGATCCAGGTGCAGATCGCGGCCAACGCGCCATGATATATTACCCAGCTGCATGGCTACTACGCTCTTATAACCCAACTCCACATCGCAATTCGGTTTTTTATTGTTGCGGATAGAGTCTAAAAAGTTAGCTACGTGCTGGCTATCCATACCTAAACTTGGGCTGGCAGTATTGCGGCCCTGTATACTGGCATCTTCCGCCGGACCTTGTTTTTTAACCTGCTTCACCATTTTACCGGCCAGATCATAAATAGTATAATCTTCACCGTCGCTGTCCAGGCTGCCGTTATCGCCATAAAAAATCACGCCACGGTCGGCACCTTCAATTTTCCGGCCGTTCGAGCTGCGATTCTCCCACATCAGTGATACACGGCCCGGGTAATCCATAGTCACAATTTGGGTATCAGGAGTTTGCCAGTCATCTTTAAACTGATACCTTCCACCCACAGAGCTTACCCTTGTCGGGAAATCAACATTCAGTCCCCAGCGGGCAAAGTCAACTTCGTGGGTACCATTGTTCAGCGCTTCGCCTGTGCCATAGTGCCAAAACCAATGCCAATTGTAATGGATCAATCCATCCTGGTAAGGTTTGCGCGGGGCCGGGCCTTGCCATAGGTCGTAGTTCAACCAATCGGGTACGGCGGCAGGTTTCAAGAATGTTTCTTTACGGGCATTGGTATACCAGCATTTGGCAAAATATACCCGGCCAATAACGCCGCTGTGCAACTCCTGCACACATTGTATAGCCTGCGGCGATGAACGGCGCTGCGCCCCCATCTGTACTACTTTATTGTATTTTCGTGCTGCCGCTATGGCCAGTTCACCCTCGTGCGGGTTATGGCTCAGCGGTTTTTCAACATATACGTGTTTGCCTGCCTGGCAACCCATAATGGCCATTGGCGCGTGCCAGTGGTCGGGAGTGGCAATATAGATGGCGTCGATATCTTTATCCTGCATTACCTTACGTACGTCGCCCTCGCCTTTGGGGGCAGCAGCGCCGGTAATAGCCGATACACTTTTCTGAACTTTCGGTATAGTGCGCGAATCTACATCGCAAATGGTATTGATCATCAAATTAGGCTGGCGGGCAAAAGTGCCGCTCATGCTGCCGCCACGGCCGTTAAGCCCGATGATGGCCTGGTGTATCCTGTCGTTAGCGCCGATAATCCTGTTATAACTCGAGGTAGTAAAGCTAAATGCCTTGCCGCCCAATGCAATGCCGCCGGTAGTGATAGCTACCTTCTTGATGAATTCGCGTCTCTTCTCCATTATAAATTTTTAAGTATGGGTAATAATTTGGTTCGGGAATAAAGTTACAATTATTTCGATATGCGCATTCAATAATGCCAAAATTGTAATAACATAGATACATGGTGTTTCACGCGAGAGTGAAACAAGCGTTTGTATACCAAGCATCAGTTTATTTTGTTACTTCTGAATAACAGTCCAAGAAATTAACAATGGCATTGATCATAAATCCAAGATAACTGAATGGTGACAAAATAGCGCCACTCTGGAAGCAGTGCAACACTACTATCTTTATGACAATTAAAATAAATCACATATGCACGGTCGTGTATATTAAGATACATATTGCAAGGGAATAGGTAACCTATTTGTAATATGTTATCGTATAATCCGTCACATACTTGACAATTTTTAAATAAATATAGTAGATTTGTATTCGATAAAGGATATACGAATCAAACCATACGTATTTTTAATTGTCTCACAGTTATAAATATGTACTATAAAAAACAAAAAATGGGTAAACTGATTACACCTTTTAATCAAAAGAGAGATGTATGTGTTAACGTTGCAAACGTTAGACTTGCAAGTAAATCAAAAGGTAGCCTGGCTAAAATAACTGCAGATCAAATTAAGGCGAGAAGGGTTCCTGCTTACAGGTATCTTTTGCCATAATGTTTGATCCTGATCTTAGTTATCAATACCACCGAGTTGGTGATCATTCTGGATTAACCACTAATAGAAAATACGTAGAGCATCTTACAATTTATCAGTTTAGGACTGATTTGTATCCGTATTTAATTGAGGTAGAAAGATATCCCTATAATATTTATGTATTTAAATTTTATAGGCGCTTTCACAAAAAAAATAAACAAAAGTTTAATTTGTTGACAAATGAAGGTAGGTGTTCTCGTATTGTTGGAACCTGCTTTAGTATTTTTCTTACAATATTCAGCAAAAATCCTCTAGCAAGTTTTGGATTTTTAGGCGCTAACACAATCGATGAATCGAAAGGTATAGTAGAGCAAAAAAGAGAAACAAGAAGGTTTGTGGTTTACAGACAGGCAGTACAAAACTATTTTGGGATGGAAACTTTTACTCATTTTGAGGATACAGACACCAGTATATATTTATCTATTAGCAACCAAAACAAAGACATTCAATATATTGCTGATAAGGCAGCTGATATGATTACCCATTTACTCGATCAAGAATAGTGTTTTATTTTACTTCCAAAAGCCAAGAGTGCTATCATTACTTTGGCTTACAACTATATAACCTTTCAATAACAGTCTAACCCAACAAAAACACCGTCATACTCCTGGCCCCATGCGCGCCAATAACCAGCGACTGTTCAATATCCGCTGTTTTTGAGGGGCCGGCAATAAAAGTGGCAAAACCGTAAGGCGGTAACGCGCTTATTTTATCATAGGCTTCGGCCATAGTGGGCACTATTTCGGCTCCTTCAATTACGATGGCTAAGTGCTGGGCAATAAAGGGTAAAACCCGCATACCCATATTATCTTCGGTAACCCAAACCGCGCTGTTTTCGGCAACGCCGAAGTGAGCCTTTATTACGGCAAGATCAACATTCTCCAGTTCATGCGGGGTAGAGTTTTCGGGTACTCCTTTAAAGCCGCTTAGTTCGGCAATAGGGGTTAATATCCTGGCGGCGCTGTAATGTTGGTTTATGTAATTGGCTATTTCATCCCAACTGTTCATTACGATGGCCTGCCCGCCAATGTTGCTGAGTATCTGCGCAAACTGCCCGGCAGTCCCCGGCGCCTCGCTCTTTATTTTGCCCAGATCAGGCAACTCACTTTTGGGTGGTTGGTTTTGGGCTACGGCCGCTAATATGTTATCTCTGCTGCTCATAATTGTATTATTAAAAGAGCGTTGTCATCCTGAGGCTCTCGAAGGATTGGCGGGCAAAGGCCTTTACGCACATGCTTCGACGGGCTCAGCATGACACTCACGCGTGTTTGGGTTACATTATTATAGTATCTTAACTCCTGCATTTTGATTTCTGATTCCTACTTTCTGTTCTTCTTATACCATTCCCCAAATGATTCTTTCGGTGGTGCAGGCAGATCACGCTGTTTATACCAGGGATTAAAGCCATTATTTACCGCGAATGGTGCATACTTTAAAGTAAGCCTGCCCATTTTACCCGCCATGCGATAAATGGCCGGCGACGACAGCGTGGCGCTCATCAGTTTCATACTGATGGTTTTGGCCTTTGGTGCCAGGCCTTTTTTTACCAGTACCTGCCGCCATTTATACAGTTGGTCATGTATGTCTATCTTTACCGGGCAAACATTACTGCATGAACCGCAAAGCGTTGAGGCAAAGGGCAGGTCCTTGTATTTTTCCATATCCAGATTTGGTGCCAGTATGGAGCCAATTGGTCCGGCTACGGCATTGTGGTAGCTATGGCCACCGCTGCGGCGGTATACCGGACAAGTGTTCATACAGGCCCCGCAACGGATGCATTTCAATGAGTTCCTGAAATCTTCGCGCCCTAACTGTACCGTACGGCCGTTATCCACCAAAATTAAATGCATTTGCTGTCCCGGCCTTGGCGATTTAAAATGACTGCTGTAAGTGGTAATAGGCTGCCCGGTAGCGCTGCGTGCTAACAAGCGTAAAAATACGCCCAGGTGTTCTTTTTTGGGGATGATTTTTTCAATACCCATGCAGGCAATATGCAGATCGGCCAGGTGCGCGCCCATATCGGCATTGCCCTCATTGGTGCATACCACAAATTCGCCGGTTTCGGCTATCGCAAAGTTTACCCCGGTAAGGGTAGCTTCGCGGGTTATAAATATCTCGCGTAAATGCTGACGTGCCGCTTCAGCTAATACCTGCGGATCGCTCACATCCAGCGGGGTGCCCAGGTATTCGTGAAACAGCTCGCCAATTTCTTCTTTCTTTTTATGGATGCAGGGCATCACAATATGGCTGGGTGGCTCCTTGGCCAGTTGAACGATGCGCTCGCCCAGGTCAGAGTCAATCACATCAATACCTTGCTCATGCAGGTATTCGTTCAGCCCGCACTCCTCGGTAAGCATGGATTTGCTTTTTACCATGCGGGTTATCTGGTGCTGCTTTAGCAGGCTGTGAACTATCTGGTTATGTTCTTCGGCATTGGCTGCCCAGTGCACGGTAACACCGTTTGCCTTTGCGTTAGCCTCAAACTGTAACAAATACTCGTGCAGGTTACCCAGCGCGTTATGTTTTATGGCCGATGCGGCGTTACGCAACTCTTCCCACTCGGGTAAGCTATGCGCCATTTTATCGCGCTTCTGGCGTACCCACCATAAGGTTTGGTCGTGCCAGTTTACACGGTCCTCGTCACGGTTAAATATATCGGCAAGCTCTGAATGCTCTGGCCCCCCTACCCCCTGAAGGGCGAGTTTTTTATTAGCGTATGTTTTTACTTCCTGTTCCATAAATCCTCCATCCATTTATTCCCCCTTCAGGGGGTTAGGGGGCTCCCGTTTAATATTTCGGCAATGTGTATCACTTTGGTTTTGCTGCCTTGTCTTTTCAGTATTCCTTCCATATGCATCAGGCATGACATATCCGCCCCGGTAATGTATTCGGCCCCATGCAGCAAATGGTCGGCCACCCTGTCTTTTCCCATCTTTACCGATACGGCCTCTTCGGTCACACAGAATGTGCCGCCAAAGCCGCAGCATTCGTCAATACGGTTCAACTCTATCATCTCTATATCCTTCACCATATTGAGCAGGCTGCCGGGTTTTGAAAAACCGGGAGCCACCAGCTCGCTCATCGAACTTAAGTGCAATCCCCGCTGGCCGTGGCAGCTTTGATGCATACCTACCTTATGCGGGAAACTGGCATTCAGATTTTCTACCTTTAAAACATCGGTTAAAAATGAGGTAAGCTCATATACCCTGTTACCCAGGTAATCGGGGGCATGATGATCTTCGCTCAAATGTTCCTTTAAATACAACACACAGCTACCCGACGGCGACACGATATAATCAAACTCATTAAAATTTTTGATGAACAGGTTGCTGCATCCCTTCGATAGTTCCTGGAAGCCTGAATTGGCCATAGGCTGACCGCAGCAGGTTTGATTTTGCGGATAAACCACCTCAACACCCTGCTTCTCCAATAATTGTAATGTAGCTATCCCTACGTGAGGATAAAACTGATCTACATAACATGGTATAAATAATCCTACCCGCATATTACCAATTCTTTTAAAATAATCTAACCAAAGCGTCATTGCGAACGAGGAACGAGTGTGGCAATCTCTGCATGACAGGTCGTGAATTTACCTATCGTGTAGAGATTGCTACGCTCGCAATGACGCCTTTATTTTTTATATTTTCATTATTCAATAACCCTGTCTAAATGTGTATAACCACCATCAACATGTATTAACTGCCCGGTTGTATGGCTCGATGCTTCTGACAACAGGAACACTACCGTATTTGCAATCTCCTCGCAGGTAGTCATACGATGGCCCAGTGGTATATTCTTTACGATCTCTTTCAATTTTTCTTCCGGATTTGGCAGTGTGTGGATAAAATAATCATATAGCGGTGTCCAGCACTCGGCTACAATTACCGCGTTCACACGTATCCCGTAAGGCAAAAGCTCAACGGCCCACTCACGGGTTAAAGCATTACGCCCACCGTTTGCAGCGGCATAAGCCGAGGTATTCCCCTGCCCTGTTTCGGCTACCTTGGAACCGATATTTACAATATTGCCTTTGCTTTTTTTCAACTCAGGCAACGCGTATTGGGCCATTAAATAGTAATGTACCACGTTACGGTGCAGGCTGCGCATAAAATCTTCGTAGTTGCCTTTTTCTAAACCCACGCTATCATTAACACCGGCATTGTTGATGAGGCCCTCTATCCTGCCATATTTAGCAATTACGGCATCCACCGCTTTTTTGCACTCTTCGGGCTCGGTGAGTTCTGCAGCTACCTGAAAAACCTCATAACCCTCTGCTTTCAAGGCATCGGCCACTTTCAGGTTATCTACTTCTTTACGGCCAATAATTACGGGTATAGCACCTTCACTTGCCAGCAAACGTACAATACCTTCGCCTATACCTTTGGCACCTCCGGTTACAATAACCACTTTGTTTTTTAACTGCAGATCCATTTTTTAATATTTTTTTAGCGTTTATCAAATTAGTTCCCCTCTTGAGAGGGGGCGCGAATGAAAGTGCGATGGCAGAGGTGTGTTATCGCGCGTACAAACACACCCCTTGCCCCTCTCAAGAGGGGAACCCTGTCCATCATCCTTTACAACCCATAAAACTTAACCGCGTTATCGCCATAAAATTTATCCTGTTCGTTTTCAGAAAGTTTGGCTACGTACGCGTCGGTAACATCTAATAGCTGGCCATATGTTGCTGCTACGCGACATACCGGCCAGTCTGAACCGAACATTACTCTGTCGGTTCCAAATGCTTCAAACACTACATCCATATAAGGTGTAAGGTCTTCGGCTTTCCAGCTTTGCCAGTCGGCCTCGGTTACCATGCCCGATACCTTGCAATACACATTTTCATTTTTGGCGATGGACCGCATGCCTTTTTCCCAATCAGCAATTTCGCCCGCTTTTATTTTCGGCTTCGCCAGATGGTCAATCACAAAAGGCTGATCAGGGAACGCCGCTGCAAACTCGTTGGCATATCCTAACTGATCGGTATAGATCAGAATATCGTAGGTGTAGCCAAATTTGTTAAGTTTGGATATACCCCGTTTAAAATCCGGGTTCAGCATAAACGCCCTGTCGGCTTCGCCCTGCAAAATATGACGGAAGCCTTTCAGCTTTTCAAACTGACCAAAGTACGCTAAGCGCTCTTCAATATTTGGGGCTTTCAGGTCTATCCAGCCAACCACACCTTTTATAAAAGGGTATTTGGCAGCATAATCCAGCATGAGCATATTTTCTTCTTCGGTCTGATCAACCTGAACGGTTACACAGCCATTAAAGCCATAATTTTGCAGGATAGGCTCCAGGTCATCCGGTAAAAAATCCTGCTGAATGATCTCCATATCATCATTGATCCAGGCATGCTGCACCGGATCATACTTCCAAAAATGTTGATGTGAATCAATTTTTGGCATATGCTACCAATGTTTGTTTTGATTCGCCTAAACCATCAATACCTAATTCCATTACATCGCCGGCTTTTAAATAAAACGGCGGATTAAAGCCCAGGCCAACGCCAGCAGGTGTACCGGTCGAGATCACATCGCCCGGCAACAAGGTCATGAACTTGCTTACGTAAGCAATTACAAACGGCACGTTGAATATAAAGTTCGAGGTATTACCATCCTGCATGGTTTTGCCGTTTAGCTTTAACCAAAGGCGCAGGTTGTTTACATCTTTTACTTCATCAGGCGTAGCCATGAACGGGCCCATTGGCGCAAAGGTGTCGCAACCTTTACCTTTATCCCAGGTACCGCCGCGCTCTATCTGGAACTCACGCTCCGATACGTCGTTGTGCAGCATATAACCCGCTACATAACTTAAAGCGTCGGCTTCATCCACATAGCTTGCTTTTTTACCGATTACTACGGCCAGTTCAACTTCCCAGTCGGTTTTAACCGAATCTTTTGGTATCACCACATCATCATTAGGGCCAACCAGCGCCGTGGTCGATTTCATGAACAATACCGGCTCGGCAGGTACAGTTGCATTGGTTTCGCGGGCATGATCAGCATAGTTTAAGCCGATGCAAAGAATTTTTGACGGACGTGCGATCGGGCTGCCTAAACGTTCGCCATCGGCTACTTTTGGTAATTTACCCTCATTGTCCTGCACAAACTTTTTTAAGCGCGATAAGCCATCGCTTTCAAAAAACTGCTCGTTATAATCTTCGCCAAATGCCGATGTATCGTATTTTGTATCGTTAATGATTACACCGGTTTTTTCTTTACCGGGATTGCCAAATCGTATAAGTTTCATGTTAGCCCCCTCTAAATCTCCCCCAGAAGGGGAGACTTTTTTATTTTTTATTTTTAATTTTTTATATCTCCTCCGGAAGAAGATCGATCTTAATTTAATCTTCTCCCGGTTAGAAGATTACTGTTTTATATTTACCCCATAAATAAAAGTCCTCCCTACCGGGGAGGATTTAGGAGGGGCTTTTTAATTATTCAATTTAATAAATCCGCCATCTAACGGGTAATCGCATCCGGTTACAAAACCGGCCTCATCGCTACATAAATATAGCGCCAGTGAAGCTACTTCTTCCGGTTTACCCATGCGGCCTATCGGCTGACTTTTTGATAGTTTCTCAAATATCTCTTCCTCCTGCCCAGCATAGTTTTTGGCAATAAAGCCATCTACAAACGGCGTATGTACCCGCGCCGGCGAAATGCTGTTGCAACGGATTTTATCGTCAATATAATCGCGCGCTACTGATAAGGTCATCGACATTACCGCGCCTTTACTCATAGAGTAAGCAAACCTGCTGGTTATACCCACCCACGAAGCTACCGATGCCATATTCAATATTACACCGCCGCCGTTTGCTTTCATTAAAGGGATAGCCGCGAACAATGAGTTATATACGCCCTTTACATTTACGTTAAATATTTTAATAAAATCTTCTTCGCTGGTGGTATCGGCAACACCAACATGGGCAATACCCGCGTTATTTACCAGGATATCGATAACGCCTATCTGTTGATAGGTTGATACCATCTGCTGCTGATCGGTCACATTGCAGCTATGTGCTATGGCCTTGCCGCCT
>DATJJI010000149.1:0-3435 GCA_035492275.1 Mucilaginibacter sp. | reverse complement strand
TCGTTAGCATTATATAATATATTATACTGCGTGGTCACATTTTGCATAAAACGGTTAAAGCCCGACTGTTTTTGGAACGAACAAGCTGCCAGGAGCAAAATAGTCAGTCCTGCAAAAAAGTTAAACGACTTATTTATAGTGGATATGTAGAAGTGCCTCGGGTTCAAAACAGAATTATAAAAGCATTGCTAATTTAGTAAACATTATGATATAGGATTTAATAAATTTGCGGATGGAAAAAAACAATCCAAATACAGGTAACGACAGTAGTGCACTGGCGAAATTTACGGGCATTGCTTTCCAGATGGTTGCGGTAATTGGCGTATTTGCCTTTGCCGGTTATAAAATTGATGCGGCCGCAAACCATCAAACTAAATGGGTGACGGCCATTTTGGCGCTCATTGGCGTATTTATTTCATTATACATTGTTATTAAATCCATCAAAAATTGAAGTTGTTTAACAAGATATTATCCTATTTATTATTTGTTATGTTTTTGGCCATAGCGCCACTATGGGCGCAATATAATGGCCATGCCGACTTGTTAACACAGCATTTTTGGTTAATGTTTTCGTTCCTGTCAGGGTTAACGCTGGTTGCCATTGTAGCGGTGATAAAAGGGCAGCAAATTGATGCAGAAAGGGGCACACAAGTGTTTTTAGGTGCTACTGTTTTCAAGATACTGGCCTGCCTTGTTTTTGCGTTAGTTTTAATCCTGAAAAACAAGGTTAATAAGCCCATTTTTGTGGCCGATTTTTTTTATATATATTTCTTAAATATGGCCTTTGAAGTTTACAGTTTGTTGCGTAACTTGCGCAACCAAAATTTAAGGTAAAAAACTTCATTTTGATGTATAAAAAGTCGATTTTGAACTCAAAAAAAATTAAGCAATTATTGTTTTCTGCCGTTTTTTTAATGGTTTCTGTTTTATCATTGCCGTCATTTGCGCAGGAAGCAGCACCTAAAGCAGAAGAAAAATTCAATCCCAAAGACGTGATCCTTGAGCACGTTGGCGACTCGCATTCATGGCCCGTATTTGGTAATGTGGTAATATCTTTACCGGTTATTTTATATACCGATAAAGGTTTAGAGTTGTTTTCGTCTGAAAACATCCGCGAAGAGGAAGTGAATGGTAAGCCTGAGCCTAAAATATATCAGGGTAAATATTATTCATATACATCAGAGCATGATAAAATAGCGGTTGTAGATGCAGTCGGTAAAGTTGATGAAGCAGCTAGCAAAAAACTTATAGATTTCTCTATTACCCGTAACGTAGCCAGTATGTGGTTAGGTATGACAATCTTGCTGGTTGTATTCCTGAGCATGTCATCGGCCTACAGAAAGCGTAGCGGCAAAGGTCCAAAAGGCGTACAGTCTGTGCTGGAGCCATTGGTAATGTTTGTGCGCGACGACGTAGCTATCCCCAACATCGGTGCTAAATATCAAAAGTTTATTCCGCTGCTATTAACCATGTTCTTCTTTATCCTGATCAATAATTTGTTAGGATTGGTGCCTTTCTTCCCGGGAGGTTTTAACCTGACCGGTAATATTGCGGTAACGATGGTGCTTTCGGTAATTACCCTGGTTGTGGTTAATGTTAACGGTAATAAATATTACTGGAAACACATTTTTGCACCTGATATTCCACTTTGGTTATACATTATCATGGTGCCGGTGGAGATTATTGGTATTATTTCTAAGCCATTTGCGTTGATGATTCGTTTGTTTGCTAACATAACTGCGGGTCACATCATTGTATTGAGCTTAATCTCTTTAATATTTATATTTAAAACACTGTGGGTTTCGCCTGCATCAGTATTGTTCGTGGTATTTATGGATACTATTGAGTTATTGGTTGCGTTTTTGCAAGCTTACATTTTTACGATGCTTACGGCCCTGTTTATCGGTATGGCAGTTGAGGAGCATCACCACTAATCAGAATTAATTATCTATTAATATACACGTTTAAATTAAAAACAATGACTGGAAGTATTGCTGCAATTGGTGCAGGTTTAGCTGTAATCGGCGCCGGTATCGGTATCGGACAAATTGGTGGTAAAGCCGTTGAAGGTATTGCCCGTCAGCCTGAAGCTGCATCTAAAATCCAAACTAACATGATCATCGCTGCTGCCCTTGTAGAAGGTGTTGCACTGTTCGCGGTGGTTGTTGCCATGATTGGCTAAAACACAAAAAGAACAACCCGGAGCGGTTGGCACCGGGTCTGTTCTTTTAATTATTTAAACACAATAAACATTATAAGATATATAACATGGAATTAGTTACTCCACATATTGGATTGGTAGTTTGGACAACATTGTCATTCTTAATCCTGTTAATGATTTTACGCAAGTTTGCCTGGGGACCTATCCTGATTGCCATCAATGAACGCGAGCGTTTTATTGAAGACGCTTTGTTAAAAGCTGAGGCTGCTAAAGAAGAAATGTCTCGTTTAACTAACGAGAATGATGCTTTGTTGAAACAAGCCCGTGCCGAGCGCGACGTAATATTGAGCGAAGCTAAAAAACTGAAAGATCAGATCATCAGCGAAGCTAAGGATGCTGCACATGCTGAAGGTGCACGTCAGATAGAGTTGGCCCGCGTTGAAATCAACAACCAGAAAGCTATTGCTATGGCCGATGTTAAAAACCAGGTAGCCTCTTTATCAATAGAGATTGCTGAAAAGGTTTTAAAACAACAATTGGCCGACAACGCAAAACAAGACGAGTTGGTTAGCCAGCTTTTAAAAGAAGTGAAATTGTAATTTCGGATTTCGGAATTGCGATTTCGGAATAAGAAAATTAGATAGTTACACAAATGAATTTGAATTGACGATAGCGGTAAATCCAAAATCGAAAATCCGAATTCCGAAATCAAAAATATGTCAGAATTAACGGTAGCATCCAGATACGCCAAATCAATTATCGGCCTGGCTCAAGAGCAAAACGTGCTTGAGGCGGTAAATAATGATGTGGTTGATTTTCTGAAAACCTTAAAAGCAAACGCGCAGCTGGCTGCGGTTTTAAGTAATCCTATCATATCGAACCAGAAAAAGCTGGGTATCCTTACATCTTTGTTTGAAGGCAAAATGAGTAAAGTTACCATTGCGTTTTTTAAGCTGATGATTAACAAAGGCCGTGGCGACGTTTTGTTTGCTACTGCTTATGAGTTTGTTAACCAGTACGATGTGCTGAAACACATTACCCAGGCTACCGTAGTTTCTGCTACTCAGCTTTCAGAAGCAAACAAAGCACAAATTTTAGCCGAAGTAAAAGCTGCTGTAGGTGGCGAAGTAACGCTGGAAGCCAAAGTTGATGCGTCATTAATCGGCGGTTTTGTTTTAACCGTTGGCGACAGACAGATCGATACCAGTATTGCAAATAACTTAAGGAAACTGAAAAAGAACTTTGCCCAAGGCATTGTTTAATAATTACGTAAA
>DATJJI010000148.1:0-5028 GCA_035492275.1 Mucilaginibacter sp. | reverse complement strand
AACTTACGCAGTTAAGCAAAAGCTATGGTATTGAAGTTACGCTCAAACCCGCCTATTCGGCCAATATTGGTAGTTAAGCGCGAGCCGCAAACTTCTTCATAAATTTCATAGATCGACTCACGGAACTCCATCATGTACAGGAAGCCCGTAAACGCGCCGGTATCAACACCCAGTACGCCGTTACAGATGATATGATCAGATATGCGCGCCAGTTCCATTACAATAACGCGCAGGTAATCAACACGTTTTGGCGTGGTGATGCCTAACAGCTTTTCAACCGTCATGTGCCATCCCATATTGTTTATGGGCGACGAGCAATAGTTTAAGCGGTCTGTTAATGGAGTTATCTGGTAAAATGGCCTGTGTTCGGCAATTTTTTCAAAAGCGCGGTGAATGTAACCTATGGTGGATACGCCGCTTACAATTCGTTCCCCGTCTAACTGCAGCACGTTTTGGAACACACCATGCGTGGCCGGGTGCGTTGGGCCCAGGTTAAGGGTCGAGCTTTCATTTTGCGGGTCGTTATCTGTATATACCGGATGGTTCTGCATCTTTTATCTTCCGAAAAAATAATCTTTTTTATCAACACGGTTCGGGTCTTCCAACGGAAATTCCTTTCTCATCGGGAAGGCGGTCATGTCGTCAACATTTAATATTCTGCGCAGGTCTGGGTGGCCGTCAAATATTACCCCGAAAAAGTCGTAGGTCTCTCTTTCCATCCAGTTAGCGCCTTCCCATACCGTGGTAGCGGTAGGGATATGGCAGTTATCGCCATCAATAAATATTTTTATGCGTATACGCACATTGTTTACCAGGCTATGCAGATGATAAACAATCGCTATAGTTTTTTCTAACTCGGGGTAATGTACCGCGGTAATATCTGTCAAAAATATAAACTGCAGCTGCGCGTCGTTTTTTAAATAGGTGAGCAGGTCAATAATGCTGTCGGTGCCGGTTTCAACGGTTAGCAGGCCAAATGGCTCACCTGCTTCGGTTACCTGTCCTTCAAACTTAGTGTTGATGCTTTTTAAAAGCTCTTCGTTTGTTATCTTACCCATTACTGAATTCCGTATGATGCTAATAGTTTTTGGTACTCGGGGGTATTTCGTCTGCGTGTAGATTCGGTTTTCACCAGTTCCTGTATACTCATAAAGCCATCAATAATAGCTTCGGGGCGTGGCGGGCAGCCCGGTACATAAACATCAACCGGGATGATCTCGTCAATACCCTGCAAAACAGAGTAAGTATCAAATATACCTCCGCTCGACGCGCAAGCACCAACGGCCATTACCCAACGTGGCTCGGCCATTTGCAGGTATACCTGGCGCAGCACCGGACCCATTTTTTTAGCGATGGTACCCATCACCATTAAAAGGTCTGCCTGGCGTGGCGAAAAGCTTAAACGCTCGGCACCAAAACGCGAAAGGTCATAGTGTGAGGCCATGGTAGCCATAAATTCAATTCCGCAGCATGAAGTTGCAAAAGGCAAGGGCCATAATGAGTTAGCGCGAGCCAAACCTACTGCCTTATCTAACGATGTGGCAAAAAATCCTGAACCCTCAACACCGGCAGGCGCATTAACTATCTGAATATCACTCATGATAAATTTAAATACAAAAACTCATCCAAACGTGGATAGAAAGCGCAAATTTAGGATAAAATACCTTGTAATGAATACACTATTTAACTATCCAAATGTATTTAGAATTGTTCTAAACAAGTAGCTGATAAATTAAGTCCAATTGACATTTCGAACGTAGAGAGAAATCCTGAACGCTATGGTATGCCGTATTACCTATCAACCGTATAAGATTTCTCTCTATGTTCGAAATCACAAAAAGGTGATTGGCTTGTAAAGCGATCGTCAAGTTATCGCGCGCAATGACGTGCAGGAAAAGTAGAAAACGAAGTAGACCTTAATCCCAGTCTAAAGCTCTTTTTTTGATGACGTAGATGAAACCCAGCAGCAGCGTACCCATGAAAATAAACATTTCGTACATGCCGCTTGCGCCCAGCTCTTTAAAGTTAACGGCCCAGGGATACATAAATATTACTTCCACATCAAACAATACAAACAGTATAGCTACCAGGAAGTATTTAATGGAGATGGGGGTACGGGCGTTACCAATAACCTCGATGCCCGATTCAAATGGCGTCAACTTATCAGCAGTAACACGTTTAGGGCCTATTTTATGCGTTACAAACATGGTGGTAACCACAAAACCTAATGCCACCAGCATCTGAAATATTATGGGTAAATAATTAACCGGTAAACTCTGTACTTCCATGGGCACAAATATACAAATGGTATAATAAATAAAAATTAAATGTTTTATCAGCTATAAAATCATACTGGCTATTCACTGTTCATTATAAAATACTGTATATCAATACAATGAACAAAATGAACACTACTTAGAATAACCTGGATCATTAAATTTGATTAAAATCTGATGCTATTAACTGACTCATTAAGTTACCTGCCTTATAAAAAACAGGCAGAGCGCCAAACTCGAATTTAATAAAGAAGGCCCCGATCGGGGCCTTCTTTATTATTTATTATTTTATTATCTCAAACTTATTTTGAAGCTTTTTTTGCAGGGGTTGTCGTTTTGGCTGGCGGTGCTGCAGGAGCTGCTTTTTGATCGAAATAGAATTTAGCTTGAGAATTGTTTGGATTCAAATCCCTTGCTTTGGTATAATTATCTAAAGCTTTGGCATCGTCTTTATCATGATATTGGGCATATGCACCTTCATAAGCATAAGCTTCGGCTAATGCTCGTTTATCAGACTGGGCTGTTGCCTCTAATTCAATATATTTATCGTAATAAGGTTTTGGCAAACCTTTCATGTTATTATAATCACCATCTTTCATGTAGGCAATACGGGCACGGTACAAAAACACCAATGATGATGGTTTTTGTACTAAAGCTTTCTGTACAAAACTCAATGCGGTATCAGCCTTTACTAACAAAGTTGAATCAGGCTTTTTAGTATCAAATGCAAAATAATAATATACACCTACATATAAATGATCATTTACAGAAGCTTTGGTTTTAGCTTTAGCTACCAACTCCTCGTAAGTTTTGCCGGTATTCAACCAATCCTTTTTTGATTTATAAATAGCAGCAATCTCTCCATAAATTTCGGAAACCTTGTTTGTATCTAAATCAGCAGCCTTTTTCATATTTTCAATACCTTTTACAGTATCTTTTCCGCTGGCAACTTGTAAACGGCCTAAGTATAAATAATCGAGTGGTAAAATACGGCTTGGGCCAGCTTTTTGAAACCAGGTATCTAATGCAGTTAAGCCATTAGCATAATCTTTATTTTCGTAAGCGGCATAACCTAAATAACGGTATACCCTTGCGTTTGAAGCAGTTGATTTTGACAACTGGGTAGCTACTTCCTGCAAGGTTTTGTAATCACCTACGTTTACCAGGAAATCGGCATAACGTAATAACGATTCTACTGATTGATCGGTTAAGCTCAGGAATTTTTTATAGTTTTCTACACCTTCTTTGATTTTTGCGGAAGCCTCAGGGCCTTTTCTTTTCTCCACAAAATCGTGTGATTCAACCAGGTCGGTTTCGGCAAGCTCGCGGTAAGCCGGGCCGTAGTTAGGGTCGATAGCAATCGCTGCCTGGAATTGTTTTTCTGAATCTTCAAAGTTATCGGCATATCTCCATAGCACACCTTCGGCCACATTGGCTGCCGGCGATTTTGGGTCAAGTGCTAATGCTGCGCTGTACGCATCGTAAGCTGAGTTACTGTTTAACTGCGAGCGGTAAGCGTTACCCAACTCAACCATTACTTCGGCATCCTTTGGGTTAGCTATTTTACCCTTGTTTAAGGCATCAATAGCAGCATTTGCTTTATCAGCAGGGAATTTACCATCATGCGCATCCAGTAAATAGCCTTTAGCTATGTATAAATATGGCTTGCTGTCTTTTTTTGAGGTTAAGGTAAGCGCCTGGTTAAAGCTTGATGCTGCACCTGCGTTGTCTTTATTTTGTAAAGCCACTACACCCATACCCACATAGTTTAAGGCCGATTTTGGGTTTGCAGCTATTCCTTTTGTAAAAGTTGCTTTGGCAGAGTCAGGATAATCCTGCACTATGTACACCCAGCCCAGGTAAAATAAATTCTCGTCATTGGTTGGTTGTGTAACCGTTAAATTTTTTAGCATCCCTTTCGCCTTCTGATATTGCTCGGCATCAATAGCTTTTTTAGCGTCGGCAAGGCTTTGCGCAAAAACTGATGACCCTATAAACACCAGTCCTAATGCTACCTTAGCTATCTTACTGATCATTTTCATCATTTATTGTAGTTTAATTATTAAAAATTATGTTTAATGTTAATCTCTCGCTCTGGTATTGATTCAGGCAAAATACCTGAACGTAATATTATTCGTTGTCCTTTGTCGCCTAAAATAAAATAAGCAAAACTTGAACCTAAACCCATCTTGCCGGTGCAGTTTACAACATACAGGCCCCGTGTTAATGGGTATTGTTTTAATGCCAGTGTTGTTTGCGATGGTTTAAAGTATTGATTAGGGGCATCTTTACTTGCTTCATCTTTAACTGCAACAATTTTTACCTTTTTTACAGCATCTGCATAATCGGCATCCGGGTCATTTAGCCAGCTAAAACCGGTAATGCCTATTGCCTGTGGATGCTGGCTTATATACCTTATTACCTCTTTATTTGTTTTGACAGAATAAATGTTCTTCAGTTTAAAATCTTTATTTCCCGAAAAATCCTTCAAATACCTTACCAGACTTGAGTTCGGGTTATCAAAAACGATACTTGTACCGGTTTTAGTCTGCCCGTTCAGCATTTTTTTTAGCTCATTTACTGTTATCAGTGTATCTGCGGATGCTTCATTTACAATTAAAGCAACGGCATCAATGGCAAACCTGTTAACAACGGCTGATAAGGTTCTGTCTTTTAATATCTTTCTTTCGTCTGCATTTAAATCTCTCGATAAAATGGCAAACCTTGCACTATCATTCAATAAAACCCTTAA
>DATJJI010000147.1:0-2638 GCA_035492275.1 Mucilaginibacter sp. | reverse complement strand
TCTTCTGGATGTACTCGAAGATGTCGGCAACCGCATTCGACGCCATTGAACGGTGCCGGCTAATGTAACGCTTACCAGGCTCAATATCCAGCTTAATGGTAGCAACCCCGGCACCATCCTGGCCCCGGTTATGTTGTTTTTCCATTAAAAGATAAAGCTTGTTTAAGCCGTACAGTGCTGTACCGTATTTTTTTTGATAATAAGACAGTGGCTTTAAGAGGCGGATAAATGCCACACCGCATTCATGTTTAATCTGATCGCTCATGATTGATTATGGAGCACCAAAGTTAACTTTTAAACCAATACTATGCGCACACCAATTGTCATTAAATCGTATTAAATATTAACAAGATTTAAACATTATGTTATCGTCATATCACCAAAAAAGGCGACCAGGGCCGCCTTCCAATTATGGTCTATAGATTGTTTAGAGGTTTCTATTACAGTCTTTCGCCGTGCTGGCTGATGTCCAGACCAATAACCTCGTCCTCGGCTGATACACGCAGCGGAGAGATCATATCAGTGATCTTTAGTAACAATAGCGACCCAAAGAAAGCAAATATCGATACCAGGACCAAAGCTGAAACCTGAATTAAAAATAAATGCGACTGGCCGAAGAATAAACCATTGCCTGTTTTATTGCCCGGATTTACATTCTGGTTAGCAAATACACCGGTTAACAGCATACCTACCATACCGCCTACCCCGTGACAAGGGAAAACGTCCAGAGTATCATCGATAGAAGTACCTGTGCGCCACTCAACTACCAGGTTACTGATAACTGCCGATATAATACCTATAGCCAATGAGTGCGGGATAGAGACATAACCGGCGGCAGGTGTAATAGCCACCAACCCTACCACGGCACCGATACAGGTACCCATTGCCGATGGCTTGCGGCCCTGCAGCATATCAAAAAATATCCAGGTTAAACCGGCAGCTGCCGAGGCTGTAGTACTGGTTGCCAATGCTATAACGGCCAGGTGGTTTGCACCAAATGCCGATCCGGCGTTAAAGCCAAACCAACCGAACCACAACAAACCGGTACCAATCAATACATAAGTAATACGTGCAGGCGCATGGCTTGGCTCGTTTCTTTTCTTTAGATATAAGGCCGATGCCAATGCAGCCCATCCGGCAGACATGTGAACCACAGTACCCCCGGCAAAGTCAAGTACGCCCATCCTGGCCAATAAGCCATCCGGGTGCCAGGTTGCATGGGCCAGCGGTGTGAATATAAAGATGCTGAACAGAACAAGAAAAATAATGTATGAGTTGAAGCGGATCCGCTCGGCAAACGCGCCGGTGATCAACGCGGGCGTTATAATGGCGAACTTTAACTGGTACATAGCAAATAACAGCAGCGGAATGGTGGGCGCCGATTTCCAGGTAGCGTTACCTAACATGCCCTTCATCATAAAATAAGTACGCGGATCTCCAATTATACCATAAAAACTATCGCCAAAGGCCAAACTAAAACCGAAGATGCCCCACATTACGGTAATGATAACCATACAGACCACGCTTTGCAGCATAGTTGAAATAACATTCTTTTTGTTAACCATGCCACCATAAAAGAATGCCAAACCGGGTGTCATAATTAAAACCAATGCGGTCGACATGAGCATCCAGGCAATATCGCCGGTATTAAAATGAGTGGTTGTGGTGTTCTTAAACTCTACTGATGGAAAAATAAAGGTTAATACTAAAATACCAAGGATAAGTAAAAACGGAAAATAGCGCTTCATAGAAATCTTATACAATAATTTAAAAAAACGCCTGAAATTATGATTAATATCATAAATAATCGAAAAAAATGTTAAATTTTTCCTAAAAAGATAGCAGATTAGTTAATTTTTACAAAAAACTGCTTAACCAATCAGGATAAATACCCAACAATAGCAAAACGACAGCTATAATTGCGGGTGCAATCAGAAGGGGATGTGGCTGCGGGGTGGATTCGGCAACCTCGTCACGTTTTAAAAATAGGTATAATGGTATTTTGATATAGTAAAACAACGAAACTACGGTTGTAATTGCGCCTACTATGGTTAAAATCAGGAGCCAAATGCCATGATTTACCGTATAAGCACTATAAACAGCCGAAAAAACCGTCAGTTTAGCGACAAAACCCGCACTTACAGGCAATCCGGTTAACGAAATGAGGATAATTACAAAAGAAATTGATGCGACGGGATATTTCAGACCCAATCCTTTATAACTATCCAGGTTTTCAGATTGGGTAATACCGGTAAAATAAGATACCAGCATCAGTGCGCCAATATTGGCCAATATATAAACAGCCAAATAAAATACAAGCGCTTTGATACCTTGCTCATTAAACGTCACCACAGCCATTAAAGCAAAACCGGTATGCCCGATGCTTGAATAAGCTAACAGGCGCTTAACGTTCTTCTGCATAACAGCAGCAAAGTTCCCGGCTATCATGGTAAGCGCACCTATGATGGATAAACACAAGCCAAAATCAAAGGCATTCCACGCCGGGGTTATAATAAATGGCGTCAGGAAATTTATTAACAAGGCAAAGCCGGCAACTTTAGGCAACGTCGATAAAAATGCAGTGATTGGTGTAGACGCGCCTTCATAAACATCGGGCACCCAAAAATGAACGGGCACA
>DATJJI010000146.1:0-19956 GCA_035492275.1 Mucilaginibacter sp. | reverse complement strand
CCTGGAAACGGTTGCCGTTGTTATCCTGTAAAGGCAAAATGGCGCCTACCTGTGGTACATCTGCTCCGTTAAACATTTCAATAGGCAGGGTAGCTACAGCTTCATCATCATAAATGCCGTAAGCATCTTCGGCCGACAAATGAAAATCATAGTTATCATTTGTTGAAAGGCTGCTTAAATTCTCTTCGAATTTTGGAAGCATCTGGCCCGCGCCAAATAAAAAAGTTAATGGCTGCTCGGTGGTTGCGCTTTCTACTAAAGCTTCGGTTCCGTCTTCCTGGTCAACGTACAGATCGTAAGTTAATGACACTACATGTTGTGGTTCAATTTTCATTTTGCTGAATGATTATTCGTTAGTGGTAATATTGGCACCCATGAGTGCTTTTGCTTAATGTATTAATGTTTCAGGCGTCAATTTGTTTTAGCGCCCCGGCTATATCAGCAGCGGGCAATCCGCAGGTTTTATCTTTACAGACATATACCTGTGTATTGCTGCCAAACTTATCGCGCAGCAAAGGTAAACTTCCTTTTTTACCGCCCAACATAATTTTGTTCGGAATGTAATTATTTTCCATTTCCATACGAAAGCCTTCCGAATCCTCACCCACAATGGCAATCTCGTAAGTCCCAAAAACCTCATCCAGCAACAACATGGACCAATTGGAATATGCCGAACCATACTTAGCCAGATGCGGGAATATATTGCGTAGCAACTGCGCAGCTATTTCGATATACGCTTCTTTATCGAACAACAAACCTAGCCTTTTAAGATTGCGTGCCATTACCGAGTTTGACGCCGGAGTAACTCCATCCATAATTTCTGATTTGCGGGCTATGAGCTGTTCATCGTCATCTGCCGTATAAAAAAATACGCCGCCGGCTTCATCATAATAATGGGCGATGGCATTATCGGCTAACTCAACTGCGTGCTGCAACCATTGCTCATCAAAGGTTACTTCATATAGGGTAATAAAAGCATCGATGATATTGGCGTAGTCATCTAAAAATGCCTCACCCCGGCCCTCTCCAAAGGAGAGGGAGGTTTTATGCACACGGCTTATACGGCCATTGTGGATAAGATCAGTTATAATGAAGTTGGCATTTTTTAGGGCGATGTTTAAATATTCGGTGTTGTTAAATGCCCTGTAAGCATCGCAGATACCTTTCAGCATCAGGCCGTTCCATGAGGCTAAAATTTTATTATCCAGGCCCGGGCGCACGCGTTTGCTGCGTGCATCGAATACTTTTTTGCGGGATGACGCTATGCGCTCCAGCATTTCATTAATCGGCAAACCCAGCATTTCGGCCAGTTCATCATCCTGACCACGTTTAAACAGGATGTTGGTTTGCTCCTCCTCCCAGTTACCTTCATCAGTAATATGATAATATATGCAGAACAGATCGGCCTCGTCACCCAGTATCTGCTGAATTTCTTCTTTAGCAAAAACATAGAATTTGCCCTCTACTCCTTCACTATCCGCATCCAAAGCTGAATAAAACCCGCCCTCGGGCGACAGCAATTCTCGCACAGCAAAATCAATCGTCTCATTTACTACGCGTTTATATAGCTCGTCTGTATGCCAGGTGTAAGCTTCGGCGTATAAACCTATAAGTTGGGCATTATCATATAGCATCTTTTCAAAATGCGGCACATGCCACAGCCCATCAACCGAGTAACGCGCAAAGCCACCTCCCAAATGGTCGTAAATACCGCCAAAGGCCATTTTATGTAATGTAAGCCGGGTCAGTTGGGCTATCTGCTCATCTTTAACTAAATGAGCGTAGCGTATTAAAAATTGCCAGTTGTTCGGCATCGGGAATTTTGGGGCTGTGCCCATGCCACCCTCGGTGCCGTCCATATATTTCTTCCAGTTATTGACGATCAACTGCAGATCGGCTTTGGTGTAATCCGGTTGTTGTTCTACAAATGGGATCGATTCATATTTCTGGATGCCTTCGGTTAAACGAGTTGCATACTCCAGGGCATCTTCGGGCTTTTGCTTGTAGTAATCGGCCAAATTGAACAACAAGCTTGTCCAGTCATTTTTTCGGAAATAGGTGCCCGCATAAATGGGCCGCTGATCGGGCAGGCAAATACAGTTGAGCGGCCAGCCGCCCCTGCCGCTAATTAGCTGTACAGCGCTCATATATATCTGGTCAACATCAGGGCGCTCCTCACGATCTACTTTAATGCAAACAAAATATTCGTTCATTACTGCCGCCACCTGTTCGTCTTCAAAGCTTTCATGCTCCATTACATGGCACCAATGGCAAGCCGAGTAACCAATACTCACAATGATAAGCTTATTTTCATCACGAGCCTTTTGCAAGGCTTCGTTACCCCAGGGGTACCAGTTAACCGGGTTATTAGCGTGCTGCAATAAATAGGGAGAGGTGGAGTTAGCTAAACGATTCATGGTAAATGTTTACAGGGCTAAAATGCGATATTATATGCCTATTAACGGATCTTGCCGGTTATCCCAAAAGTAAACTATTAAAATATGATCATTGTTTACTTTATAAAAAAGTGAACAATTTTTATGAAGAACACATTTTCTTAAACTTGAAAATTGCTTATCTGTTGGATAAATGTACGGTGTTGATGAAACTGCATTAAAAACTTTGGAAACTTTATTCTCAAACTTGATTACAAAATGATCACCCCATCGGCTACGAAGTTGTGATACAACTGATGCATAAGTTTCTTCCGCCTCAGGAGTAAACCTTATTTCAAAGCTCATTTAGTAGAAAAATGTCTTTCTTTAAATTCCTGTAAGGAAATTGTTTGCCCTTCATCTGCTTGTTTAAGGCTTTTCTCTATACCTTTTATAACATGCGGCGGTAATGTATCAATATGTGGCTCAAATTGAACTTTTAATGCTTTTAAAACAGCTTTCACCGTTTTTAATTGCTCGGCGCTTTCCGGATGAATTACAATTGATTCCATATAAACAAAAATACAAAATACATGCTGATAATTTTAAATAAAAACCTGTGAATTTGATTGCGACGATCTCCCTCCTCTCCATTACCAAATTATGCAATCACATTTTATTTCGCTTTATTTGTTTTTTTAATTAACTGATCAAATGCATTATTTCAAAAACCAACTGCTCATTGCATGCAGTTTGCTCGCTATTGCGTCGCCCACACTGGCGCAATCACCTACCGATACTGTAAAATATAATCATCAGGACCTTTTTGGGCCCATTGTATGGCCAACTACCACCGGCGACACCCGCTCGGCAAGTGGCCAGCCTGGGCAGCATTATTGGCAAAACCGTGCCGACTACCAGATACGCGCTACGTTGGATGAAGCCGCGCAGGATACTACTATTAAAGGCGAAGTAAACATTACCTATACCAACAACAGCCCTGATAATATGGATTATTTGTGGCTGCAACTGGATCAAAACCTGTTCAGGCCCGACTCGCGCGGGGCGGCGGTTACGCCTTACACCGGCGATCGTTTTGATGTAAAAGGCTTTAGCCGCGGCGGTATTCATATCGCGTCGGTAACGGTTACTTACAAGGGCCAAACTTATACGGTTACCCCGGTTATTACCGATGCGCGTATGCAGGTACGTTTAAATAAAACCCTTGGCGGTAATGGCGAAAAGATACAGGTAAAAGTAAACTACGACTTCTCGATACCTTTTTATGGGGCCGACCGTATGGGCCGCAAGAAATTTAAACAAGGCTATGTTTATGAAATAGCCCAATGGTACCCACGCATGTGTGTTTATGATGATGTAGAAGGCTGGAATACCCTACCCTACATGGGCCTGGGCGAGTTTTACTGTGACTATGGCGATTTTGATTATTATATTACCGCGCCTTCCAACATGATCGTTGTTGGCTCGGGCGATCTGCAGAATGCGGCCGAGGTGCTTACCTCTACGCAACAAAAACGTTTGGCCGAAGCCCGTAACAGTGATAAAACAGTCATGATCATTAACCCTGATGAAGTTGGTGACCCTGAAACCCGCCCATCAAGAAACGCCACTTTAACCTGGCACTTTAAAATGGAGAACAGCCGCGATGTATCATGGGCGGCATCAAAAGCATTTATATGGGATGCGGCACGGGTTAATTTCCCTTCGGGGCGCAAGGGTATCGCTATGTCTACCTACCCTATTGAAAGCACCGGGCCAACTTCGTGGGGCCGCTCAACCGAATATTTGAAAAACAGCATGGAGATCTATTCAGGCGCTTATATTGAGTATCCGTGGAACTCGGCTGTAAGCGTATCGGGTGTGGCTTTGGGTATGGAGTACCCGGGAATTATATTTTGCCTGAGCAACCTTAAAAATGGTGGTTTGTGGGGTGATATCACCCACGAGATAGGCCATAACTGGTTCCCAATGATCGTAGGCTCGAACGAGCGCAAATATATGTGGCAGGATGAAGGGTTCAACACCTTTATTAATGAATACGCGACCTTAAAATTTAATAACGGCGAATATGCAGGCAAAGGCAAACAAGCTCAAAGCATTTTACAAAGCTTCAAAAACAGCAAAGATCCCTTAATGACCCCGCCTGAGGCTATTGGCCTGCGTGATTATGGGCAGTATTATAACAAAACCGCCTTGGGATTAGATATGCTGCGTGATGTAGTATTGGGTCCCGAGCGTTTTGATTACGCCTTCCGTGAGTATATCAAGCATTGGGCCATGAAGCACCCGCTGCCTTATGATTTTTTCCGCGCTATGAATGATGCATCGGGCGAAGACTTGAACTGGTTCTTTAAACCGTGGTTCTTTACTACCTGGAAGCTTGATCAGGCTATTGAGTCGGTAAAATATGATGGTAACGACCCGGCAAACGGCGCTATCATCACCATCGTCAATAAAGAAAAAATGGCTATGCCGGTTGATCTGAAAATAACACAGGCTAACGGTAAGATTGAAACTATTCACCTACCCGTAAATGTGTGGCAGCGTAACGGCACATGGTCGTTTAAATACCCGTCAACATCAGCCGTAAAGGGCATTGTGATCGATCCGGATCATAACCTGCCTGATATTGACCTGAAGAATAATACCTGGAAAGCAGAGTAATATTGATTTCGATATATAAATTATAAAGACCCGGCTACACTAAGCCGGGTCTTTTTTGTTATCCCCCCGATTTTTCATAATAGTGTATTTAGTGCAAAACCTATTTTCATGCGTTTGCTATTCAGTTTATTGCTCTTCTTAAGCTGCCTTAGTGCAAAAGCGCAGCAGGTGTTTGCTATAAGTGGTACCGTAACTGACGAAAAAGGAATGCCCCTGCCAGGTGCAACCGTTTTTATCACCAACTCCAGCTTTGCTATGGCTACAGATGTTAAGGGTAATTTTGGCTTTAACAATCTGCAGCCCGGTGCTTATGAAGTAGCGGTAAAAATGTTGGGGTATAACCCCATCATAAAAAATATCACAATCAATGATAAACCGGTCAATCTTATTTTCAGGCTCACAGAAAGCGTAACCGCGCTTAAAACGGTGAATATCACTGCCAATAAAATATCAGACAACGCCCGGCGCAGCTACCTGTCACTGTTCCTGAAAAACTTTATCGGTGAAACGGTTAACGCGCAGGACTGCAAATTACTAAACCCCGAAGCATTGCAATTTGATTTTGACAGAGCCAATTATACATTACATGTCAGCGCTGATGACTTCCTGATAGTAGAAAACAACGCGCTCGGGTACCGGATTAAATACCTGCTCATGGACTTTGAGGTAAACCTGAGCAATTATACCTGCATGCTTGGCGGCTCGCCGTATTTTGAGGAATTAAAAGGCACAGAGGCGCAGCAAAAAAAATGGGATATCAACCGCCGAAGGGCATATTTAAGCTCGTCGAGGCATTTTTTTAGGGCCGTTGCGAATAATACGGCTGCTGATGAAGGTTTCCAGGTTTATCAGATCACGGATGATTCCGCACGTATTTACCAGGCACCAAAAGAGGGCCGTTTTTTGATCAAAAACAATGGCGAGGTAACCAAAAAGAAATGGGTGGCTGTTAAGGTGCCTAACATCAATAGCTTTTTTACCGATACTACCACCCGCTTAATGGAACTTATAAGGTTTCATCAACTAAGAGGTAAAGATACCACCTCGCGCCGTGGGATATATGCTATTTATACCGGTGAAGGCGAATCGCCTTTGTTTTTCCATACCGGTTCGCCTATTAATTTCCCGGTGATCAGCTCATCGCGCAAAAGGCAGGTATCCGAAATACGGTTGCTTACCGACACCTTGCTGATTGATAAAAACGGGGAGTTTTCGCCGGCAAAAGGAGGCATTAAATATGGCTACTGGGCCTGGCAAAGAATAGCCGACCTTACCCCGCTTGATTATTTTGTTGAACCTGCAAAACCGCCCGTTGCCATAGAATATACTATTAAAGATCCGCAGCTAAAGAAAACGATCACCGCTATTGACAGCAACCGCAATGCTTTACCTGTAGAGAAGCTATACATACAAACCGATAAACCTTACTATACAAGCGGCGACACCTTACATTTTAAATCGTATTTGCTGAATGCCGACTATTTAACACCATCAACGCGCAGCGGCTTATTATATGTTGAACTGGATGACGCTGCTAATCATATGGTAAAACAAATTATGGTGCCGGTGACGTTGGGTATAAGCATAGGCGATATAGGGCTTGATGCAAAAGAAATACCCGAAGGCAGCTATACGCTGCGTGCTTACACCAACTGGATGCGCAATTTTGGTGAAGACTACATTTTTAAAAAGAGCATCTTCATATCAGCATTAAGCGGCTCAACCCTGGTAAATGCCAATTTTAAGCTCGACAGCATTGCCGGAAAAAACAAGGTAGAGGCTAAGCTGCAATTTGCCGACCTCAACAAAAACCCCTTACGATTAAAGGATGTAAAGCTGAAAGTACAATCAGGCAATAAAACCCTGGTGAGCGATAAGGTTAATACCGGCATGGATGGCACCATGTCCATAAATTTTGACCTGGCAGATAAAACAGCCATCAATAATTTAGCCATACAGGCCCAGCAAATTGGCAAAGGTGCCGACACGGCAACCTTGACCATACCAGTAATTATAAACCGTACAGAAAATATTGACCTGCAATTTATGCCCGAGGGTGGAAACCTGGTAGCCGGTTTACCTGCCAAAGTAGGCTTTAAGGCGATAAGTGAAGACGGTAAAGGAGTAAACGTTAGTGGCAAAATAATGAACAATAAACAGCAGGAAGTAGCTCGGTTCAGGTCAACACACAAAGGCATGGGCAGTTTTGACTTTACGCCGCAGACCGGCGAAACTTATACGGCAACTATTGGCACAGGCAAAGTTTACCCGTTACCGGTGGTAAATGCAAAAGGCACTACTTTAAGCATTGTTAACAAGGGCGACGATTCGTTGCTGGTGGTTATAAATTCGACACATAACAGTACCTATTATTTAATCGGCCAATCGCGGGGTGTGGTGTGTTACGCGGCGGCCGTTAATTTTAAGGATGCTGTAGTGAAAAGGACCATTGCCAAAGCCATGTTCCCGACGGGTGTAGCGCACTTTACCTTACTGGCGCGTGATAACCAGCCATTAAATGAGCGGTTAGTATACATCAACAATAAAGATAATTTACAGCTAAGCATCACCACCAATAAATCAGCCTATAATTTGCGCGATAGTGTGGCGCTTAACCTGAGCGTGACCGATAAAGAAGGCAACCCGGTGCAAAGTACGTTTTCGCTGGCGGTAACCGATGATGGGCAAGTGAAACCCGACAGCCTGGGCGGTAACATGTTAAATAACTTTTTGTTTACCGCTGACCTGAAAGGAACCGTTGAAGAACCGGGCTGGTATTTTGAAAATGAAAACCCGGAGCATTTAGTCGCGTTGGATGATTTGCTGCTTACGCAGGGCTGGGTAGGTTACGATTGGAAAACTATATTTAACAATAAAAAAACTGCGCCTAAATATCCGGCTCAAAAAGAGTTTATTATTGAAGGCCGGGTAACCAATATTTTTAACAAGCCGGTTAAACAAACCAAAGTATCCTTAATGCAGGAAAAACCTTTGCTGGGTTTAGATACGGTCACTGATGATGACGGGCATTTCATTTTTAAAAACAAAGGTCTGTTCCCGGTTGATACCGCTTTTTACCTGATACAGGCCAAAAACAAAAACGGCAACACCTTCAATGTGGGGGTTGATGTGGATGAGTTTGTACCTATGGTATTTGCCGCACCCAAAAAGCAATTACGGCCCTGGTATGTAAACAGTGATACCATTTTGCTAAAAAACAACAGCACTAAAATAGCACAGCTAAAAGCCGAGGCAAATTATCGCGGCGAGGGCCACCTATTAAAAGAGGTTGTTATTAAGGACAAAAAGATAATACCGGGCTCGCATAACCTGAACGGCCCCGGCGGCGCCGATTTTACGCTGGATGAAAAGGATATGAACGCGGCAAAAAAGATGACACTGGAAGAGGTGCTGCGTAGTAAGTATAAAAACTTTTACACCCAGATGCATGGCAGCCGCATGACCTTTTATTTGAAAGGAAGACCCATCGTATTAATACTTGATGGCCAGAGAGCGCCTTTTCCCGCCGATGAGTATATGAATTTTTTGACTGCCGAAGATATTAAGGGTATAGAGATCATGTATAATACCAAATATGCACTTGCTTATAACCCAGGCATTGCAAGCGCGATGATCATGTTACCCGACAGATTGGTGCCTACTTATCTTGAAATAACCACCTACTCGGGCCGCGGGGCTTACCTGAGGCATATTCCCGGCAGGTATCTTTATAAACCACTGGCATATACTGTGCCCAAGCAATTTTATAGCCCGCGTTACACAGTGAAAAATAAAAACATGGCCATGGGCACCGATCTGCGCTCAACCATACACTGGGAGCCTAATATTATTACCGATGCAGCCGGTAAAGCAACCATTTCATTTTTCAGTGCCGATAAAACTGCTGATTATAGTGTGGTTATTGAGGGAACGGATTTAAATGGCAGTTTGGGGTATAAAAGACAAAGAATAAAAGTAACATCGCAACAAAACAATCAATGAAAAAGATACAGGTTATTTTAACTGCTTTTTTTTGCTTATCAGCCATTATTACCCGGTCGCAAACGGTAGATAATGTTAAAGCCGTCATTTCTGACTTAAATAACCTGCGTGAAAAACTTCCGGTCGAAAAGCTGTACCTGCAAACTGATAAACCCTATTATGCTTTAGGCGATACACTGCATTTTAAATCGTACCTGCTGAATGCTGATTTTTTAACACCATCAATCCGCAGCGGTTTACTTTATATCGAGCTTGATAACGAAAGCTCGCATATGGTAAAGCGCATTATGATACCTGTAATAGCAGGAATTAGTTGGGGTGATATTGCACTGAACAGAGAAGAAATACCCGAAGGCAGCTATACCCTGCGTGCTTATACCAATTGGATGCGCAATTTTGGTGAGGATTATATCTATAAAAAGGACATCTATATATCAACTCTCGGCGGTGCAACATTAGTCAATGCAGCTTTTAAACTTGATACTACCTCAGGCAAAAATAAAGTTCAGGCCAACCTGGGTTTTTCTTCGCTTAATAAAAGCCCGCTCAGATTAAAAGATATGCGGCTTAAGGTAATGGACGGCAGGCATAACCTTTTTAAGGACCAAGCAAACACTGGAATAGATGGAAATACAGCTATCAACTTTGATATAGCCGATAAAACAATGATTAATAGCTTATCTATACAAGCAGCGCAGTCCGGTAAAGATGCTGATACGGCCATCTTAAACATCCCCGTAACATTAAATCGCCCTGAAAAAACCGATGTGCAGTTTATGCCCGAGGGTGGCAGCATAATTGCCGGAATACCAGTAAGGATTGGCTTTAAAGCGATTAGTGAAGATGGCAAGGGAACTGACATTAGCGGCAGGATCATTAATAGTAAAAAACAAATTATTGCAACAATAAAATCTTTCCATAAAGGCATGGGCAGCTTTGAGTTTACCCCGCAGGCGGGCGAAAGCTACGCTGCGGTTATTAATCTTACTGATCATATCCTAAAAAACTATCCTCTTCCTGTTTTACAAACTGCCGGTACAGCGCTTAAAGTAGTACCTAAAGGTAATGACTCATTGATGATAACCTGCGCTCAAACAGCCACAACATCTGCAGTTTATTATCTTATCGCACAAGCAAGGGATGTAGTATGTTATGCCGCAGCAATAGTATTTTCAGGTCAATACAATACAAGAACAATTGCCAAAAGTTTGTTCCCTACAGGTGTAGCAAGGTTTACATTGCTTAATACTAATGGCCAGCCTTTGAATGAACGCATTGTTTACATCAATCATCATGACGAATTAAATCTCACTATTGATGACGACAAAAAAAGTTACACCTTAAGGGATAGTATTGGCTTAAACCTTAGTGTGAAAAACGAAGATGGTAAACCGGTACGAGGTATTTTCTCGTTGGCGGTAACGGATGACGATCAAGTACAGCTTGATAGCAATCGAAGTAATATTATGAACAACCTGCTCTTCACTTCTGACCTTAAAGGAACAGTAGAAGAACCCGGTTGGTACTTTGAAAATGACACGCCAGAAAAGGCAATAGCCTTAGACAACCTTTTACTCACCCAGGGTTGGGTAGGTTATGATTGGAAACAAGTGTTTAACACCTCCGGTCAGCAACCTAAGTATCCGGCCGAAAAAGAGTTTACCATACAAGGGCGGGTAACTAATTTATTTAATAAAGGAGTTGAAAAATCGCAGGTAGTGCTTTTGGGCAGATCGCCGCAGGTTTTTAAGGATACCGTCACCGATAAAGATGGCCGATTTATGTTTAAAAATTTATTCCCTGTTGATACAGCCGAGTTTAAATTGGAAGCACGCAACAAAAAAGGCAAAGAATTTAATGTAGGAATTGAAATGGAAAACGAATTTATCGAACCAAAATTTACTGCCACAAAACAACAAAACCCCTGGTATGTGAACAGTGACAGCACGTTGCTAAAAAACACGTTTACCCAAATAACGCAACAAAAAGCAATAGCCGAATACAAAGGCGAAGGACATTTGTTAAAAGAGGTGGTCATAAAGGATAAGAAAATCATTAAAGACTCAAAAAACATTAACGGACCAGGCGAATCAGACCAGGCTATTGATGAACAGGAAATATTGAAAGCAAAAAAAACAACATTAGGTGATTTGCTGGAAAAAAAGGTCAAAGGGTTTCATGAATTTGGTTTGTGGCATCCTTGTCCTTTTTGTAAAGCTATTGCTACAAGTTATGTGTCAGATGATAAATTAATAATTTTCATTTTTGATGGGATAAATCTCAATAAGCTTGACAAAGGCTTTGCACTGGGGCCTATAAAAGACCCCGACCGTCATGTTTTTTTAAAGGGCTATATGGATTATTTTACTGCCGAAGAAATAAAAGGTATTGAAGTAATGAATAACAGTGCCTATGCCGCTAATTATGCAGCCCACTATGTTGACCCTAAATTCGTTTCACTTAATTTGTCTTTTATTGAAATCACCACCCGATCAGGCCATGGGCCATTTATGAAAATAACTCCTGGTACTTATTTATATAAGCCACTTCCCTATACCTTGCCCAAACAATTTTATCGCCCGCGTTACACACCAAAAAACAGTAACATAGCTATGGGTACCGATCTGCGTTCAACTATACACTGGGAGCCCAATATTATCACCGATACCAACGGCAAAGCCGCGGTATCGTTTTTTAGTGCCGACAAACCTGGCAATTACAGCATAATTATTGAAGGGTCTGATTTGAACGGTAAGTTAGGATATAAAACAAAGCGAATAAAAATAGTAGCAAAATAAACACATCGGTTTTTAAGTTATTCTTTGCTCTTTAATCTTCATACTTTACCGGCAAAATCTTAATTTCGCTGTTCACGAAAAACAGGGATAAGAATTGGATTATTTAGAGGGATTAAACCCGGAACAACGGGCAGCGGTGCAACAGATTCAGGGGCCGGTAATGATTATTGCCGGTGCCGGCTCGGGCAAAACCCGTGTTATTACTTACCGCGTAGCGCACTTAATACGCAGCGGGGTCGACTCATTTAATATACTGGTATTAACATTTACCAACAAAGCCGCGCGCGAAATGCGCGAGCGTATATTACACCTGGTGGGCCCCGAGGCCAAAAACATCTGGATGGGTACATTCCACTCGGTCTTCGCCAAGCTATTACGGGTTGAGGCTGATAAAATTGGTTATCCTAACAACTTCACCATATATGATACCGACGACAGCAAAAGCGTGCTTCGCGCCATTTTAAAAGAAATGAACCTGGACGATAAACTGTACAGCGTAAATTTTGTGCTAAACCGTATATCGGCCGCCAAAAACAACCTGGTATCATGGCAGGAATATCAGCAGAATGACCAGATACAGGCCGACGATATATCATCCAACCGGCCAATGATGGGTACCATATATCAAACTTATGTGCAGCGCTGTTTCCGCGCGGGCGCTATGGATTTTGATGACCTGCTTTTTAAAACCAACGAACTGCTTAAACAATATCCCGAGGTACTCAATAAATATCAGCATAAATTTAAATACCTGATGGTTGATGAGTATCAGGATACCAATTTTTCGCAATACCTTATCGTAAAAAAGCTGGCGGCGGTTAATGAAAACATTTGTGTGGTGGGTGATGACGCGCAAAGTATCTATGCCTTTCGCGGGGCCAACATCCAGAACATCCTCAACTTTGAAAAGGATTATCCTGACCTGAAAGTGTTTAAGCTGGAACAAAATTACCGCTCAACCCAGAATATTGTAAATGTTGCCAACAGCATTATCGCCAATAATAAGGAGCAGCTTAAAAAAAATGTATTCTCTGAAAAAGAAAGCGGCGATAAAATAAAGGTAATGCGCGCTTTCAGCGATAATGAAGAGGGCAAGCTGGTTGCCGAAGCCATTATGCATGAGCGTACTACCAAAGGCATGAAATGGCATGATTTTGCCATATTGTACCGCACCAATGCGCAGTCACGATCAATGGAGGAAGCCTTGCGTAAGCTCGGTACGCCTTATAAAATTTATGGGGGCCTCTCCTTTTATCAGCGCAAAGAGATAAAGGACCTGATAGCTTATTTTCGCCTCACATTTAATCCTAATGATGAGGAAGCACTGAAACGCGTTATTAATTACCCGCGCCGTGGTATTGGCGATACATCAGTTGATAAGATCATTGTAAGTGCCGATCAGCACGGTATTACCCCATGGGAGGTTTTGATCAATCCGGTTAAATATCTGGATGGGCGTATATCAGCATCAGTAGGCGCATTTGCCACCATGATACAGAGCTTCCAGGTGCTTACCAAAACACAAAGCGCCTACGAGGCCGCATTGTATATAGCTCAGCACTCCGGATTACTAAAGGATCTGTATGAGGATAAATCGGTAGAGGGACTTAACCGTTACGAAAACATACAGGAATTACTGAACGGTATCAAAGAGTTTTCGGAGCGTGAGGATCTGGAAGAAAAAGGACTGGATGTGTTTATGCAGGATATTGCACTACTTACCAATGATGATAATGATAAAGACAAGGATGCCGATACCGTATCATTAATGACCATTCACTCCTCAAAAGGTTTGGAGTTTCCACAGGTATATGTGGTAGGGTTGGAAGAAAATCTGTTCCCTTCACAAATGTCGCTTAACTCGCGCAGCGATCTGGAAGAAGAGCGGCGCTTATTTTATGTAGCCATTACACGGGCCGAAAATAAGTTGTCGTTAAGTTATGCCACTTCGCGCTTTAAGTTTGGTACGCTTATTAATTGTGAGCCCAGCCGTTTCCTGGACGAGATAGATGCACAGTATCTTGAGCTTGATTTTACCGCCAAACCGGTAAATAATGTTGGCAGTTTAAATTATGATGACGAGCGCACAGCCTGGAGCCGTAACGACGATAAGTTTTCGAAACCTAAACCTAAGCCAGCAGGCGCGCCGGTTAAAACAACATCTATATTGGCAAAAGCGCATGTGCCATCGGCAGGCTTTGCTCCGTCTGATACCTCAAACCTGCAGGTGGGTATGGAAGTAGAGCATGAGCGATTTGGTTTTGGCAAGGTAATAAGCCTTGAAGGTAACAAGCCGGATGTGAAGGCAACTATTTTCTTTAAAGAAATTGGGCAGAAACAATTGTTGTTAAAGTTTGCAAAACTGAGCATATTATAAATTAATAATTAATTTTTTACCCATTTTTTGTAGAGTAAATTCCCCACTTAAACCCCAAGTTAATATAATACGCCCCATTTTAGCTTAAATATTGCGTAATATGTACATGGCATATATTTTGGTTAATTATTTACGATGATGATTAACTAAAAACCCTTAGTAACATGAGCGATAGTATTAAAAAGAAAACGAACAAAACAGTAGGCAAAAACATACGCACCTTTCGCCACCAGCACGGTTGGAGCCAGGAAGATGTAGCCAACCGCTTAGGCATATCAATCCCGGCATTTTCAAAAATTGAAACCGGTGTTACCGATATTAACCTGTCGCGCCTGGAGCAGATAGCCAATATTTACGAAATTGATGTGGTAAAGATCCTTTCGATGGATGCCGAAGAAGTTGAGCAGCAACCTTCAAACTTAAGCATTGTGCAAAAAAGATTAGTGGATCGTGAGGCTGAGATCGTAAACTTACAACGCAAGGTTATTTTGCTTTACGAAGAACTGCGTAATGCAAAAACAAGCGCCACTGTTTAATAAAATAAACACTGGCGCCTGCCTTTAATTTGCCTGGCACATCCACTTATTGCCAAAATTTATCCTTTGTATAAACTATTAAAATATTGGTTAACAATATTAAACAGAGAGATAACCACCGTTTTTAAAAGCTGTTTTGGAGTAAAGTTTGCAAGGCATGGTTTGTTATTAAATAAACTACCATGTCAAACTATCTGCTATCCATACCAAAGGCCGGAACTATTTCGACCGGTATTATTCACGACTCGAAGACAAAATTAAAGGTAAAAACATTCGACCTTTTAAAGTCAACATTTATCCCCAGCAAGGGCGAGGTACGTTATTTTGTAACCGCCGGCAAAAAAACGCTGGCCTTTGAAACCGATGGCTATAATAAACAAAAAAAGATACTGGTGTTACAAATGATAGCCTGGTACTGTATGTACGCCGGCTTATTAGAAGCGCAGATACATGCTACCCTGCCTATGTAGCTTAGATTAAAGTTTTTTTAGAAACCAGCTTTTCCGGGGTCGTCATGAAGCATGTCGCTCGTTTCAATGATCTTTTCATCAATTTCCGACACGCACTTATCCATCATACTGATACATTCTTCCTGGTCTACCAAACCTTCTTTCTCCAAATTCAGCAGGCCCTTAAGTGTTGCGATAGGGCCCCGTATCTGGTGCGATAAGTATGATGAATAATCAGAGAGTTTCTTATTCTTCATCTGCAAATCCTTGGTACGCTCGTCAATGATCTCTTCCAGGTGATGGTTAATACGGTCAAGATTGTCTTTTTGCCGTGATATCTCGCTGTTCAGTTCCTGCAATTGCGCATTAGTGGTTGCTTTACGTTTTACGTTATTAATTAACAAGCCAACCACTACCAATAACAAAGCGGCCATAGCCGTTAACGTCCAGAATATTTTTTGATTAAACTCTTTTTCCTTTTTTGCCAGGGCGCTTTGTATACGGTAATCCTGCTCCTTTTGGAAAAATTTCATGTTAGTTGACACCGTTTTCTTATAGTTACTACTATCTAATTGATAAATGTTAATCAGATAGTTAAGTGCCTTTTCATAATTTTTTCGTTTAAGTTCTAACTCGTAGGCCGAGTGTTTATAATCATAAATATCCTTATCATTATTAATCATTTCAGAATAGCGCTTACCCTCCTCCATTGTCTTTTCCGCCTCCTTAAAATTCCCTTCGGCTATATACAGATCAGTTAATGATAAGTTGATTGCTGGTATTGTAGTATTCATATCCAGCTGTTTAGCCTTGGCATTAGCTTCAATAAGCATTTCTTTAGCTTTGGCATAATTATGCTGTTGGAAATAAATTGACCCGATATTTTGCAGACACTGCACTAATAACTCAGAATTATTCAGTTTTTTAAATATATCGTAGCTGTTACCGTAATACTCTAACGCTTTTGTATAACTGTTTTCACGGTTATAGATGTTTCCCATATTTAAATATAGCGAGGCAATAAGCCCGAGATCATGGTACTTCTGGGCAATAACCATTGATTTGGTAAAGTTCTCGAGCGCCTTGCCATAATCAACCATTTGGTACAGGTTACCAATGTTGTTATAAACCTTAGCCATGCCGCGCTCATCATGCATATTATCGTATTGGGTAAGTGCGTCATAATATCTGTTCAGCGCGCTATCGGGCTGATTCAGGTAATACTCACCAATGCCTTTCATGCGATAGGATTCGGCAATTCCCTTCGGATACTTCAATTTAACCGCCAGTTGCAAAGCCTTATTTGCCTCTCTAACAGTCTCTTTTGGATTATTAAATCGGCTTTCATAAGCAGTTTTGGTTAGCTTCAATACATCAGTTGTATCGGCACCACTACCACTGGCATAAACAGTAACAGCAAGTAAAATAAAAAAAAGAAGCGTGCAAATTTTCTTCATTAAAAGCTATTACGTGTAATTACGGTGAAAGTTATAAATATAAAGCATATATTTTTTTAACTGCTAAAAAATGCCCTCCAAAAAACCTTCTGAAAATTTTTTTATTAATAATTGCAAATTAATAAAACATAAGTATATTTGTGTTGTACTAAGTTATTGATAATCATACATATGATTACTATGATTTAAACAAGGTTTTTTAACAGAAATAACAACAAATTAAACAAGAAGATATAGATTAAAAAACGACTCCAACCGAGCAAATTTTTTAAAAAATAGTGACAAGATCAAAATGTCAATTTGATGAATGTGTCACTTTTCTTAACTAATATTTAATCTTTTATCTTTTCGAAAAAATATATTTATTAATTAATAATAAAAGTAACGGATATGAAAAATTTAATTTTAGCAGCGATCATTGTTCTTTTTACAGGAATGTTTTCATCGGCTCCAAAAAAGACGGTTATTCAGCCAACTTCGGTTAGTTTTTCAACCAATCCGTACACAGTAAATTCGCACCTGGCAACTGCCGATTAAGGCAAAAAAATGGAGCTTAATTATTGATTATTATATAGATAGTTAGGAAAAAAACGCGTATTTCTACGCAGATTTTGTGATGAGGATGATAAATTTTCATCACCCGATCTAAAAAAACAGTGGTGAGAAGGCAGTTTTAACTGCTAAGTTGCGGAATACGAATTAGTTAGAATTGGAATAAAGGATATAAATAAAGACAAAAATTTAGAATTACCCTAATTAAAATAAAACTATTACGAACATGAAAAAATTAGCTATTGCATTTGCCATCATTTTTTCTACAAGCATAGCTTCAACTTTCGCTAAAGCCGCAGGTGACAAAAACACCTTAGGCACTGCTGATAAAGTGATGGATAAGAACACCTTAGGTACTGCTGACAGGGCCGGGGATAAAAACACTTTGGGTACTGCCGATAAATTCGACAAAAATACCTTAGGTACTGCTGACAGAGCCGGTGATAAAAACACCTTAGGCACTGCCGACAGATTTGACAAGAATACATTAGGTACGGCTGACTAATTAAAAAACCAGCTATCAATCAAACACATAATAATTAATAACATGAAAAAAACAATTATTGCAGCCGCTATCATCCTTTCGACGAGTGTTGCTTCAACTTTTGCTCATGCCGGTGACAAAAACACCTTAGGCACTGCAGACAGAGCTGGAGACAAAAACACTTTGGGCACTGCTGACAGATTCGACAAAAACACGTTGGGTACTGCAGACAGAGCAGGTGATAAGAACACTCTGGGCACTGCTGACAGGTTCGACAAGAACACTTTAGGTACTGCTGACAGAGCTGGTGACAAAAACACCTTGGGTACTGCCGACAGGTTCGACAAGAATACCTTAGGTACTGCTGACTAATTAAAGCAGGTTCACCAGAACCGATCAAAATGGTCACCAGGTGGCTGTAACTTAGATCGAAATCGCAAAAAAATTTACAAGTGGTTAGTAGCTGATGAAGTCTACTAACCACTTTTTCATTATACGATTTTTACCGGGTAATGATCATTTTCTTGCTTAATTGCCTCCCCCCCACTTGCATACTGTACACATACACACCTGGATCAAGGCCGTTTAATGGAACGCTAACCGTTTGGTAGCCCGCATTTTGGTAGGAATCATATATGGTTTTAATGAACGTGCCCGACATGTTGTACAACTTTATCTGTACACGGCCCGCCTGCGACAAACTGAAACCGATAGTAGTGCGGTCAATAGCAGGGTTCGGATAATTTTGGTTAAGTCCCACTAACAATAAACGGTCATCAATTGCACGGTTAATAGCATCAAACCACACATAACTTATTAATTTATAACCCATGGCATTGGGGTGTACATAATCCTGATACAAAGTAAAATCACGCCCCAGTGCCCGGTTTATATCGGCTATGTATATATGATATTCAGTAGCCAAGCGCTTATAAAGCGCGTTTATTTGGTTCACGTATAAATTGGCTGTTTTATACGTTTGGTTATTATTATCGTTAAAAAACTGAATAGTGCCAACTATAGGTATCAGGTTGTTTTTTATGGAGGTTTCTATATAATACCGCATATTTTTCTCGGTATCATTAATATTGCCCGTTTTACCCGCCAGGGCTAACGCATCGTTTGCGCCAACCAATATCAATACAAAACCTGTGCGCCCGGCTATAGCGGTTGGAAAACGCGCTAATGCCTGTGTGGTTGTTTCGCCAAATACGCCGTTGGTAGTAACAGTTACAATCACTCCTGTATAACAGGCCTCAATGTTGTTTTGCAGATCGGTTTGAAATGAAAAGCCGCCAACACCGGCCACGGTACTCGCGCCAAATGTAGTTACATTGATACTATCCTTACCATAAAACCTGGCCGACGCGCTGCAACTGGGTGCCTGTGCGTATCCTGATAAAAAGAAAATAGAAAACAGAAAAGAAAGGAAAATTATCTTACGATAACCCATTACATACTCGTTAAAAACCAACGTGCTAATATACAGAAAAACAGTAAATACAAAGTACCAATATGCCTGAAGTGTAAGCTTCAAATGATTATTAACCAACAATATAATTACGCTTAACTATTGCTATAAAATCGCGCTTTACATGGTCAATATTTTTAATTGGTTACACATAGCTTTCCAATATAAAATAGGCGTTATATTTGTTAAAATTTGATACGCATGCAGGATATAAAACAATATGTAGAACAAAATAAACAACGCTTACTGGATGAACTTTTTGAACTGTTACGGTTCCCATCGGTAAGTGCCGACCCTAAATACAAACCCGAAGTATTAAAAACCGCCGATTACGTTGCCAAAAAACTAACCGATGCCGGTGCCGATAAGGTAGAAGTTTGCCAAACAGCAGGTTACCCAATTGTTTATGGCGAAAAGCTGATAGACCCGGCAAAACCGACTGTTTTGGTTTACGGCCACTATGATGTGCAGCCGCCCGATCCGCTGGAGTTATGGAAAACGCCACCATTTGAGCCTACCGTTCGTGATGGTAAAATTTACGCGCGTGGCGCTTGCGATGATAAGGGGCAGTTTTATATGCACGTAAAAGCATTTGAGCTGATGATGCAAAACAACTCGTTGCCCTGCAATATCAAATTCATGATTGAGGGCGAAGAGGAAGTGGGATCATCAAACCTGGGCATTTTTGTTAAAGAAAATAAAGAGCGCTTAAAAGCCGATGTGGTTTTAATATCTGACACCTCGATGATCAGCATGGAGCATCCATCATT
>DATJJI010000145.1:0-30548 GCA_035492275.1 Mucilaginibacter sp. | reverse complement strand
AAAAGGGTTGTTAAAGTCAGCTATTATTGATCCTGATCCGGTTATATTTATGGAGTCGGAATTAATGTATGGCGATAAAGGTGAAGTTCCTGAAGAAACTTATTACATAGAAATAGGCAAAGCTGCCGTAACCAAACAAGGCACCGATGTTACTTTAGTTGGTTTTGGTAAGATCATGAAAGTGGTTAACGCTGCTGCTGCCGAACTGGAAAAAGAAGGCATCAGTGCCGAGGTGATTGACCTGCGCACCGTACGCCCTATTGATTATGCTACCGTTATTGAATCAGTAAAGAAAACTAACCGTTTGGTACTGGTTGAAGAAAGCTGGCCATTAGGCTCGATAGCTACCGAGATAGCCTTTAAAGTACAAAAAGACGCGTTCGATTATTTAGACGCGCCTATTCTGCGCATTATGGGCGGCGACGTACCATTGCCTTACGCGCCAACCCTGATACAAGAATACCTGCCAAACGCCGATAAAGTGGTTAAAGCAGTTAAAGAAGTGATGTACGTTACCAAGTAATTGGTATTATAAATAGATTTTAAAAGGCCCGGTAGTTCCGGGCCTTTTTTGTTTTCCTTCTTTGTTATTTTGAGCATTGCGAATTTTATCACGCTTGCGGGGTATGCTTTAGAAGATTCTTCGCGATGCTCAGAATGACAGGATGGTTACATATTCCTTCTATACTGCCCACCTACCTCATACAAGGCATGCGATATTTGTCCCAGCGAACAATACTTACACGCTTCCATCAGGCTTTCATATATGTTTTCGCCGGCTATGGCAGTTGTTTGCAGTTGTTTTAGCAGGTCGGCTACCTTATCTTCATTGCGTTCCTGGAAGGCGTGCAGCGCGTCGATCTGGCATTGTTTTTCTTCTTCGGTGGCCCGTATCACTTCGGATGGGGTGATGGTAGGCGATCCTTTTTTATTCAAGAAAGTGTTAACGCCAACTATGGGGTATTCGCCGTTATGTTTCAGCGTTTCGTAGTATAATGATTCCTCCTGTATCTTGCCGCGCTGGTACATGGTTTCCATAGCGCCTAATACCCCGCCACGGTCGTTAATGCGTTTAAATTCTGTAAGAACGGCTTGTTCAACCAGATCTGTCAATTCTTCAATAATAAAAGCGCCTTGTATCGGGTTTTCGTTTTTAGCCAGCCCCAACTCTCTGTTAATAATAAGCTGGATGGCCATGGCCCGCCTCACCGACTCCTCAGTGGGTGTGGTGATTGCTTCATCGTACGCATTAGTATGTAACGAGTTGCAGTTATCATAAATGGCATACAAAGCCTGCAAGGTGGTACGGATATCATTAAAGTCAATCTCCTGCGCGTGCAGCGAGCGGCCACTGGTTTGAATATGATACTTCAACTTTTGCGAGCGGTCATTCCCCCCATATTTATTCTTGATGGCCTTAGCCCAAATACGCCGCGCCACCCGCCCGATAACCGAATACTCAGGGTCAATACCATTCGAGAAAAAGAACGACAGGTTTGGTGCGAAATCATCAACATTCATCCCCCGGCTCAGGTAATATTCTAAATAGGTGAAGCCGTTCGACAGCGTAAATGCAAGCTGCGTAACCGGGTTGGCCCCCGCCTCGGCAATATGGTAGCCCGATATGGATACCGAATAAAAGTTGCGCACCTTTTCGTTAATAAAATACTGCTGCATATCGCCCATCATCCGCAGGGCAAACTCGGTGCTGAATATGCAGGTATTTTGTGCCTGGTCTTCTTTCAAAATATCGGCCTGCACCGTACCTCGCACAGTGGCAATGGCTTTGGCCTTTATTTTTTGGTAGATGTCGGCAGGCAAAACCTGGTCGCCAGTAAGGCCGAGCAACATTAAGCCGAGACCATTGTTGCCGGCCGGTAAAGTTCGCCCATTATATTCGGGGCGTAATACCCCCCTATCTTCATAAACCTCTTTAAACTTTGCCTTAACCAAATGCTCCAGCTTATTTTCAATAATATATTTTTCGCATTGCTGATCAATAGCGGCGTTCATAAAAAAGCCGAGCAGCATAGGCGCGGGGCCATTGATGGTCATGGATACGGATGTGGCGGGATCGCACAGGTCAAACCCTGAATACAATTTCTTGGCATCATCCAGTGTAGCTATGCTTACACCGGCATTGCCAATTTTTCCGTAGATATCGGGGCGCACATGCGGGTCCTCACCATACAGCGTAACCGAATCGAACGCGGTTGACAGGCGGTGCGCGGGCTGACCCAATGATACATAATGAAACCGTTTATTGGTACGCTCCGGGCCGCCCTCGCCGGCGAACATGCGGGTTGGGTCCTCGCCTTCACGTTTTAATGGAAACACACCGGCAGTATATGGAAATTCGCCCGGCACATTCTCCGTAAGCAGCCAGCGCAAAATATCGCCCCAGGCTTCGTATTTGGGCAAAGCTATTTTGGGTATCTTAAGTTGCGAAAGCGAGGTGTAAAACAACGGCTGTTTAATTTCCTTATCCCTTACTTTATAAATAAAATTTTCGGCTTTATATTTTATAACGGTATCCGGCCATTCGTTAAGCAGGCGTTTACACTCGGGATGTAGTTGTTCTTCGAGATGTTTATATAACTCCCGTAGAGACGCAATACTTTGCGTCTCAAATGATTGTTTTTCAGAAGATGCAAAGTGTTGCGTCTCTACCATATCCATCGTTCCTTTTACCTGCCACATTTTTCGGGCTACTTCGCATTGCTCATTTACCCATTTGTTGTAGTTATCATTGCTTTCAGCAATTTCGGCCAGGTAACGGGTTCTGTCGGGAGGGATAATATATATCTTTTCCTGTGTCGTTTCTTTTTTTTTGGTGATCGATGAGTTAAGCGTGAACTTTTTTCCTGTTTTATCTTCGATGGTTTTTATCAGCCTGAAAAATAAGGCATTCATGCCCGGGTCATTAAACTGCGAGGCCATGGTACCATAAACAGGCAGGTCTTCGTCCTTTGCTTCAAACAGCTGATGGTTGCGTTTGTATTGTTTACGCACATCGCGAATGGCATCCAGCGCGCCGCGTTTGTCGAATTTATTCAGGGCCACGATGTCGGCAAAATCAAGCATGTCAATCTTTTCCAGCTGAGTGGCCGCGCCAAACTCGGGGGTCATTACGTATAATGACAGGTCGCAATAATCGGTGATCATGGTATCGCTTTGGCCTATGCCCGATGTTTCGACAATGATCAAATCGTATCCGGCGGCCTTACAAATATCAACCGACTCCTGCACATGTTTGCTCAGGGCCAAATTTGCCTGCCGTGTAGCTAACGAACGCATATAAACCCGAGGACTATTGATCGCGTTCATCCGGATCCTGTCGCCCAATAAGGCACCACCTGTTTTGCGCTTGCTTGGGTCTACCGAAATAATGGCCAGCGAAATATCCGTCTCTATTAAAAACCGGCGTACCAACTCATCAACTAATGATGATTTGCCCGAGCCGCCCGTGCCGGTGATGCCGATAACCGGGGTCTCTCCCAAATCCTCTCCAAAGGAGAGGGCTTCCCCACCGTTCTCTACATAAGTGATTAGCCTGGCTATTATACTGTCATTTTTTTCTAATTTCGGTAAATCTTCTTCTCCAAAGGATAAGGCCGGGGTTGGGCTGTCGCATTGCCGCAGCATATCATTGATCATTCCCTGCAAGCCCATGGTACGGCCATCGTCGGGCGAGTAAATACGGGCTATGCCGTAGGTGTGCAGTTCGGCAATTTCATGGGGCAGGAACACGCCGCCGCCGCCGCCAAAAATTTTGATATGGCCCACTCCGCGCTCCTGCAGCAGATCGTACATATATTTAAAATATTCTATATGGCCACCCTGATAGCTGGTGAGTGCTATGCCCTGTACATCTTCCTGTATAGCGCAGTTTACCACCTCATCAACCGAACGGTTATGGCCCAGGTGTATCACCTCGGCACCGCTTTGCTGTAAAATACGGCGCATTATATTTATGGTAGCATCATGCCCGTCAAACAGCGAGGCAGCGGTAACAAAACGTATTTTATTGGCAGCTTTATAGGCTATGCTCTCCATATAGTATTACAATCGGTATTAAGCAAAACTACTAAATTTTATACAGCAATACTATGCATGCATAATAACAAATACTCATTTTCCTATTATGAAATTTATGTGCTTTGAAAATGCACAAAATGAACAGCAATTTTTTATTTAGATGTTATTACCTTCAAATATCTAAACGAATCCGCCTGAAAAGAAATACGAGCGTCCGGCTCGGGGGGAATTGGTTAATCATCATCAAAAGGACGAGTATACCCGACAGGGCAAGCCTGAAAAGTATACTCGTTTCTTTATTATTTAGCATCCTACAACTCCGCAGGAACTTAACCTAAATTCCTGCGAAGCAAAATCCTTCTACAGTAAAGTAACCGTTTTAGTCGACGTTTTTTTAGCCGCCTGCGTTAGTTGATCGGGTTGGCTGCCACCAACACTGATGTCAAGTTTACCGGGCATTTGTTTGATTTCGCCATCATAGTTAATTACGGCAAGGTCGGCAGGTGTAAGTACAAATGTAATGTATTTGGTTTGGCCGGCTTTAATAAAATTACGTTCAAAACCTTTTAGCGCGCGTATAGCGGTTTTTGTTGCCAGCCCTTTATGCGCAATATAAAGCTGTGATACTTCTTCGCCATCCATTTTACCTTTATTGGTAACCTTTACATGCACCAAAACATTTTTGCCTTTTTGTATGGATGCCGGAACGGTTAAGTCACTGTATTCAAAAGTTGTATAGCTTAAGCCATAACCAAAACTATACAAGGGTTTGCCTTTAAAATAACGATAGGTGCGGTTATCCATCGAATAATCGGTAAACAAGGGCAGATCTTTATCGCTGGCATAAAATGTTACCGGTAAGCGGCCGGCTGGGTTGTAATCGCCAAAAAGCACATCGGCAATCGCGGTTCCGGCTGCCTGGCCGCCATACCATGCATTTATAATTGCGGGCAGGTTATGCGCCTCCCAGGGCATAGCAACTGCCGAGCCGGTCATCATTACAAATATTACAGGTTTGCCGGTAGCTTTTAATTTTTTAAGCAGTTGAGTTTGCACATCAGGCAGCATAATGCTGGTACGGTCGCCGCTGCGGAAACCAGGTTTGTTAATGCGCATTTCTTCACCTTCTAACTGCGGAGAGATACCGCCTACGTATATGATCGCGTCGGCATCTTTTACTTTGTTAACGGTAGCCTCGTAGTCGTATTTATATTTATCGGTGGTATCATTAACAAAGCCCACACCTTTGTCGTAAATAATTTCGGTATTGCTGCCCACTTTTTGTTTGATACCCTCTAAAGCGGTAACAATGTGCGATGGTGTACCGGCATAATCACCTAAAAGGCATTCGGCATTATCAGCATTCGGGCCTATAACGGCTATCTTTTTAAGCGATTTGCTCAGCGGCAATAAGTGGTTCTCGTTTTTAAGCAGCACCATTGATTGGCGTGCCATTTTCAGCGCCTGCGCTTTATGGGCAGGCGCCTCTAAAGCGTCTTTACCAATATTGGCATATTTTACCATCGCCGGCGGATCAAACATACCCAGCCTGAAACGAATAGTGAATAACCGCTTAACCGATACGTCCAGCTGCTTCTCGGTAAGCTTTCCGTTCCTTACCGCTTTTGAAAGTGCCTTGTAAGTAACATTGCCACACTCAACATCAGTGCCGTGTAATACCGCATTTGCCGCGGCGCTTTCGGCATCAGCATCGGTACGGTGCTGCCTGTAAAAATCATCTATAGCGCCGCAGTCAGAAGTTACATAGCCAGTAAATTTCCATTGGTCGCGCAGTATACTGTTCATCAGCATGTCGTTGCCACAGCATGGCTGGCCCTTAAACGCGTTATAAGCGCACATTACGCCTGCTACTTTAGCGTCAACCACTAATTTGCGAAAAGCCGGCAGGTAAGTGTCCCACAGGTCATAATCGCTGATATCAGTATTAAAGCGGTGCCTTGATTCTTCGGGGCCGCTATGCACCGCGTAATGTTTGGCACAGCCCGCGGCCTTTAAATATTTTGGATCATTACCCTGCAAGCCGGTAACAAAGGCCTTTGCCATTTCGCCGGTCAGGTATGGGTCCTCGCCATAGGTTTCCTGGCCCCGGCCCCAGCGCGGGTCTCTGAAAATATTGATATTGGGCGTCCAGTAGGTTAGCCCCAGGTAAATATCGTGTTTGTTATTTTTTATGCTTTCATTATAAATGGCGCGGCCTTCTTCGGCGGTATAATCTGCCATGGTGTGCAGCGAGGCTCTATCGAAAGTGGCGGCCATGCCTATAGCCTGCGGGTATGATGTTACCTTGTATGGCGTACGCGCAACACCGTGCAAACATTCGTTCCACCAGTTATAAGCTGGTATGCCCAAACGGTCGATGGCGGGTGCCGAGTTAAGCATTTGTCCAACTTTTTCGTCGAGCGTCATTTTCGAAACAAGGTCGTTTACACGCTCCTCTATGCTTAAAGAGGGATCTCTGAATTTATAAGCATAATGCGGCTTACGCGATTTAAGGGAGAAACTCAGCAGCAAAGCTACCGTACATAAAAGTGAAACTAAGGTAAATACTCTCTTCATAAGTGATATTATTTGCGGTTTTTATTTACGATAATTGAGCATTATCGTGTTAATAATTGGTTATAGTAAATATATAACATTTATGACTATTAATAATAAAGGGGCATAAAACAAAAAGCCCCGGAAAATATATTTTCCGGGGCTTTTAAAATTTTGTTACGATTTAATTGTGCAGTAGCGACAATTGCTCCAATGTTTCTCTTTTTAAGGGCTTGCTTAAAAACGATCTTACAAAAGGATAGGTTTCTGAACGTAAACGATCTTCCTGGGCAACAGATGAGGAAACAATATAAATAGTAATGTGCTTTTTAAAGGCTTTATACAAATTTTTAAAGTGTTCCAAAAAATCCCAGCCGTTAAAATTTGGCATGTTCAGGTCAAGCAGGATCACGTCGGGCAGTTGATCAATTACCGATAAGTTTTCTTTCAGAAAATCGATGGTGGACTTGGCATCCATGCTATGCTCAACGTTTGGAAATATCCCGTACGAGTCGAACATTTTTTGCATAATCAGATGTTCCATCGGATTATCATCTATCATAATAAGCTGGCACATATGTGTTTTATAATTGTTGTGATAGTAACGAAATGAATACCAATTAGTTACATTTTAGTTCTGACTAAGGTAAAAATATTATTTGCAAATTATACACAGATGTGAATTTTTTTGAAATTTTCACATAAAACAGGCGTTTTATGCGTTACAACATGCTTTTAGCTGCAATAATTATCAATATTGTGCTTCAATTTCGGTTTTCTTTTTAAGCGCAATGGCTTTAAGTTTGTCGACAGAAATTGGTTTACAGATAAATTCTTCAACTATTGAGTAATTTTCGGCTCTTGTTTTATCTGTTTTAATAACAGAAACTGATATTACGTAGATGGTAATTTTTTTGCTGAGCGTAGGAAATATATTTTGCAATGCGTTTAAAAATTCCCAGCCATCAAAACCGGGCATTTTAATATCAACAAAAATAATATCAGGCAGGTTGGCCTTGTCGTTTCTGTGTTCCCATAAATAACGCACCAGCTCTTTGGCATCATAATGATGGTATACCTTATTGAACGGTTTAGATTTTGAAAGAGAAAGTTCAATTAAGCGATGAAATAACTGGTCATCGTCTAAAACAAATAAGGTTCCCATTGTAGATATTTATTAGTCATAAAGATAAGCTAATTTGTGTTCAATTAAAACATATCTTTCAACATTAACCAACAACCATTGCATTAAAGTCCTTTCGCGATGGCGATAAAAAAGATTTTAAAAAATTAAATTTTAAGTAATGGTTTAATTACGGTCTGTATAAAGAGAATTTTAAAAAAATGTTAATTCTTGTAGGATATTATAATTTTTTTTGTAAGTTGTGGACACCAACAATAGCCTGATTTAACTAAATTATAATGCATTTTACAATATTCCTGAGCGTTTACGCCGCTATATTAGGCGTAATTTTTATTTACGAAAGTAAAAAGGCCATAGCCGAGCCCGATGAAACCTTTGATAAAACACATGGTTTGTATCGTTTAAATTAATAACGATTAGGCCATTCCACGATATAAAACTTATTATATAGTTTTTTCAATAAAAAGTTCCCCGACCCAAAAAGGCCGGGGTTTTTTATTAGGTATCAGTCCTCGCAACTCAGCTTTTGTGCAACCAACACTCGCCAATAATTAATTACATTTGATTTGGCTAAAAATACTTTGTCATTATACATGATAAAACTACAGGCAACACCCTATAAATATGTTTTACCCATCTTGCTTTTATATACCGTTTTATCGGTAATGGGCATGTTGCACCATGAAATATTTTTGGAGGAGGCTCAGCAACTAACAATCGGCCGCGACAGCGATTCTATAGCCGGTGTTTTTAGGAACATGCTGTATGAGGGCCATGTTACGCTGTGGAACAGCTTCCTGTTTTTTATCACGCATTATATTTCGGCAAAACCCATTTATATGCAGGCGTTTCACTTGCTGGTTATTAACTGCACGGTGTTTATGTTTTTACGGTATGCCCCATTTAATTTCCCGGTAAAAACGTTGATCGTATTTGGCTGCTATTTTTTATTTGTATACAGCATTATCAGCCGTAATTATGCTTTGGGCATATTACTGCTTTTTATTTGTTGCATACTGCTGGCCCATCCTGTAAAAAATATGGTGACTATTGGGTGTATGGTAGTTTTAATGTGTTTTACGCACCTGTTTTATGTATTCGCGTCTATTGGCATATTTATTTACCTATTGTGGCAAATTATAGGTAAGCGGCAGTTCTATGCACGCTTTGCGTTATTTACGGGTTTGTTTTTATTTGGATTATTATGTGCCTTTTACCAAACCACCCGTATACCCGGCGATAGTATTGTTAAGCCTGCACCGGGCCTAAGCTGGCTTAACGTGCATGATATTTCATTCGGCATTATTTGTTTTGCCCGCAGCTATATTACCATCCCGCCATTACATCAAACTTATTTTTGGGATAAGCAATACATTCAGCATTTGCCTGCGGTTGTTTGTATAGTTATAGCGCTGCTATTGTTTGGGGCTACCTTATTTTTTCTGCGTAAAAGCAAGCAGGCCTTGTTATTTTATGTGCCCCCCGTATTGTTGTTAACCGCTTTCTTTGCCCTATCGGGGCTTGCAGGCAGCCGGTATTTTGGCTTGTATTTTATTTATTTTATTGCCGCCCTTTGGCTGGCTCATTATGATGGCATCAGTATTTTTCCTAAAGGGGATGTAGGGCTTGTAAAAAAATGGACTCCCCGCGTATTGGTATATACTATCCTTATCATTCAGTTTTTTACGGGGATGTATATGTACGCAAAAGATTTTAAACATCCCTTTTCGCAGGCAAGAAACACCATCGCCTATTTAAAGGAAAATCACCTGGATACTCAGCCCTTCGCGGTCGACGGGTACAACGCCGGACCGGCTCTCAGCGCGTATTTAGGCAAACCGGTTCTGTACCTTGACATGGACCAATATGGCAGTTTCTGCATCTGGAAAAAAACTTACCTACCCTATCCACGCAGGGCATTGGCAGACGAGATCTCATCATCGCAACATATCAATCACCTGAAAGAGTTTATTCTGATCACTAACCGCAGCTATGGCGTAACCAGCGATCAAACGTACACCTTTACGCAATTAGCCGGTTTTAATGGTGCCATCATTGAGGGCGAAGATTATTATATATACCGGGTGAACAGGAAATAGTTATTGAGCTTTATTCTTCCTGATCTCGTGAAAATCCTCCTCGGTATTTATTTCCCAGATGTTGTTTTTTGAAGTTTGGCCTGCAATAATATTATCAACCGCGGCCATGGCGGTAAGCATGGAGTGATCCTGGTTATTGTATTTGTGCATGCCGTTGCGGCCTATCAGGAAAAGATTTTCTAACCCGTCGGTAAAATCGCTCACCACATCAAACTGGGCATAAGTGCCAAAATAGGCCGGGTAGGTTTTTGGCACCCGGATAATGGTTTGGTCAAGCACATCAGCCTTGTCAATTATATCAATACGATCCAATTCCTCAATAGCAAATTGCATAAAGGCGGCATCTTCCATTTGCCATAGTTCGTCGCCCTCGTTGCAAAAATATTCAAGCCCTATCCAAACCTTATCACTATCGGCCACCAGGTAAGGCGACCAATTATTGTAGATCTGCAAGCGGCCAATTTTCACATCTTTTTCCTGGATGTATATCCAGTTATCAGGTACCAAATTGTTTTGTGTCGCGATCTTAGTTTCATTCTTTATTTTAAGTTTATTAAGCAGCAAGCCCACTGTTATAAAATCACGGTACTGCAGGTTAAGCGCAACCGCTTTTACCTTTTCAGGCACCTTATTGCCCATGGCTGCAATCAAATCCTTAACCGGCATGGTCGAAAAATAATAGTCGCCTTTTATACTGTTTTTTTGTTGAGTGCTATGATCGAAGTAGCTGAGTTCGCAAACTCGGGTATCGTTAATATCAAAACCAATAACATCGCTGTTCTTAATAATGGTTCCACCTTTTTCTTCAACCAACCGGGCTACGGTTTCCCACATTTGCCCTGGGCCGAGCTTAGGGTACATAAATTGCTCGATCAGGCTGGTATCTACATTTTTTTGTTCGATGGTTTCATTGCTGCTGAAAGTCTTCTTTACCGCATGCAAAACCGTTTTTGAAACAGATAGTTTTTTAACCCGCTGCGCTCCCCAGTCGGCGGCGATTTTATTGCAGGGAATGCCCCAAACCTTTTCCGTGTAATCCCTGAAAAATATCTTGTAAAGTTCGGTACCGAAACGGTGGATAAAAAAATCTTCGAGCGATTGAATATGCCTTTTTTTAAACACCTGCGCCCATACATAGGTAACACCAATTTTTATGATCCGGAAAAAGCCCAGGTTGTAGAGTGTTTTACCATTCAGGGTGATGGGGTAATCGAAAAACTTCCGCAGAAAAAATATACGCGATAGTCGTTTCCTCACCAGCATTACCCTGTCGGTTTTTTCAGGGTCGGGGCCGTTTGCCGAAAGTTTTACTGGGGCCGATTTTTGATGGTAGCTGATGCTTTCTAATTGGTCACGCTCTAAACCTGAGCCTTGCAATGGCAAAATATTTTGCCACCATTGCATCACCACGTCCGATTTTGAAAAAAAACGGTGCCCACCTATATCCATGCGGTTACCGTTATGTACTACCGTTTTTGAAAGGCCCCCAATATCGTTTGATTTTTCAATAATAATGGGTTTAATATCGGTGCGGGTAACCAATTCATAGGCAACAGTTAACCCTGCCGGGCCCGCGCCAATAATTATAGCGGTTTTGCCCATGCCAAAAATATTTGCCGAGTGATGAGGTTCTGTTTAGCCAAAGTATTGAATCAATACTTGTATTACAGTTTTAATTGATGCGGGGTTGCCTGTAGCTTAAAATTTCAATTTAACTGATGCGCCTTTCTTTACAGAATTAACCGGGATCACTTTATCACCGTAACGAACCTTGCACGTTGTACCATTAACATTATGAATGGTGGCCGATAAGAGTTTGTTATTTTCCCAAACCATATCCACCTCAAAACCGCCGCGGGCACGTAAACCGGTTACCGTGCCGGCCGCCCAATCATCAGGCAACGCGGGCAGTAAATTAAGCTCGCCCTCGTGGCTTTGCAATAGCATTTCGGCAATTGCGGCAGTCATCCCAAAATTGCCATCCATTTGCATAGGAGGGTGCAGGCCAAACAAATTCAGGCAGCTGTTACGATCTTTGAAAAATTGTTTTAACATAGCATGCGCATCTTCGCTATCATGCAACCGGGCATAGAGTGCAGTTCGCCAGGCGAATGACCATTCACGCACATCGCCAGTTGGGCCACGCGCATCGATAGATACTTTTGCCGCTTTAGCCAGCGCCGGGGTCTTGGCTACAGTTACCTGCCTGCCCGGGTACACGGCAAATAAATTGCTGGTATGCCGGTGATGATCGTTCGGGTCATCCTTATCATCCATCCACTCCTGCAGCTGCCCCCATCGGCCAATTTTGGGGCCGACAAGCCTGTCGCGCATGGCCTTGATCCTGATACTATAATCTTTATCCGTATTCAGGGCCGTAGCTGCCTCGATGTAATTATTAAACAGATCCCATACTATTTGCTGGTTATAACTCACGCCATCCTCGGTAGGGCCGTGCTCAGGCGACCATCCATCGGGCACCACCAAACGCCCGTCGGGCAATTGTTTTAAATGATCTTCCCAAAACTCACAAGTTTCTTTTATGATAGGATAAGCTATCGTTTTCAGGTAATTTTTATCCATCCCGAATGCATAATGTTCCCATAATTGCTGGCAATACCAGGCATTTGCGGTTTTATCCCATTTCCAGTCAGAATGTCCGTAAATATTATGCGAGGTGCGCAACGCGAACCCGCGTTTTGTTGGCTGGCCTGCGGGTGTGTTTAGTTCCGGAGCTTCAGCAGTCGCTTTTCGCCAGGGGATTAACTGACTTTTTACCAAGTCAAAATAGGGTATTGAACATTCGGCCATATTGGTGGGTTCGGCGGGCCAGTAGTTCATTTCAATGTTAATATTATCGTGATAATCGCTGCCCCATGCGGCGTTGTTACTATCGTTCCACAAGCCTTGTAAATTAGCGGGCAAACTACCCGGGCGTGAGCACGAGATGAGTAAATACCGGCCATATTGAAATAGCAGCGCCTCCAGTTCAGGGTCGGTTTTTGCAGCCGCGTCAACTTTTCTTTCGCCGGTAGATTTGGCGGCTTGTTCAGGATTTGTTTTGCCCAGGTTTATCGCTACACGATCAAATATCGATTTAAAATCTTTTACATGAGTGCTCTTTAAAGCAGCATAGTTTTGTGTTGCAGCGGCGGCAATTTGTTCGCTGATGCGATCATGCGGTGCATCGCCCATATATTTTTTATCGTAATCAAATATATAATTAGTGCCTGCGGAGATGAAAAGGGTAATGCTATTACAGCCCGAAAAACTCAGCTTAGTGTTTTCCAGCTTTAATGTACCACCATCATTTATAACTTTCACAAGGCTTTCATATTTCAGGCCATTATCTAAAGCACCTGCCGCAATCAATTGGTTTTGATTACCGGTTGTAAGTGCATTGTGCATATCGTTCAACTCGATACTGCCGGTATAGGCACCAGGTTTATCCGCCGAAAGGCGCACAACAATAACCTGCGCCGGCTTACTGGCAAAATACTCCCGTTTATAATTTATACCGTTTACCGTATAGCTAACATGCGAAACTGCCTGGCTGATATCAAGGTCGCGGTTATAATTTTTTACGATTTCGTGCCCGGGTAAATTAATATATAAGTTAGCCAGCGTTTGGTATGATCCTTCGGTTTTTTCATCGCCGGTCCAAAGGCTGATATCATTCAGCACCAAACGTTCGCGTGCTGTTTCGCCGAATATCAAGGCACCTATGCGTCCATTGCCAACAGGCAGCGTTTCGTTCATGGCCGTACCCGGCGGCTTGCCTATTAATTTAGCTGGCGATTGATACCACAAAGTCAGCTTACCTGTCTTGTTTTGGGCCATGCCCAATAGAGGCAGCAACAGTAATGCAAAAAGGATTCTCTTCATTATAAGTCCAAATTATAAATAATTATGGTTCTGTTATAATAACCATTCCTTTCGAAAGCTCTTTTCATCAAGAATTTCTCCGTGTTCATGTAAAACATTACGGGCGAGGCGGCTACGACCGTTATTTCGTGCTTAATTATTAATCACAACGAGAAAAATATTATGAAAAACCACAACCATCACCACGAAGATGACCATACACCCGACCTGAACGGCGACGGCATTGACCGCCGTGGATTTTTGGAATGCATGGCCTGGGCTGGTACCGGCGTGCTTTGGATGATGTCGGGCGGCATCCTTAAGTCGTACGGCATGAGCCAGATGATCGACAAAACAACCGGCGGCTTAAAAAAAGGGTTAGTTATACCTAAGTCTGATTTTAATTTTGTGCAGATCAGCGATAGCCATATCGGCTTTAACAAAGCAGCTAACCCCGATGTGGTGAGCACGCTGCAGGCTACTATTGATAAGATCAATAACATGCCATCGGCACCATCATTTGTGCTACATACCGGCGACCTTTCGCACCTGGCACAAGCTGATGAGTTTGATACTTTAGAGCAATCGCTAAAAAGCGTTAAAACCGAAAAAATATTTTATGTACCCGGCGAGCATGACGTTACCGATAATGGTAAACTATACCTTGAACGCTACGGCAAAGGTACCCTGGGCGATGGCTGGTATAGCTTCGACTCGAACGGCGTGCATTTCATTGGCCTGGTAAATGTGACCAACCATGTAGATGGTGGACTTGGATATCTGGGTCCCGATCAGTTAAGGTGGCTGGAGGCTGATGTAAAAGGTTTATCGGCAAGTACCCCTATCGTTGTTTTCGCGCATATACCCATGTGGGCTATTTACCCGCAATGGGGATGGGGAACATCCGATAGCGCGCAGGCGCTATCGTACCTGAAACGTTTTGGCTCGGTATCTATACTGAACGGGCACATTCACCAAACTATACAAAAGGTTGAGGGTAATATGACCTTCCATACCGCTAATTCAACGGCGTTCCCGCAGCCTGCACCGGGCGCGGCGCCATCGCCGGGACCAATGAAAGTACCTGCCGAAAAGCTGCGCACCATGCTTGGGCTTACCAGCGTGAACTACCAGGAGCATGATCACACGCTGGCCATTACCGATATACCATTGATCAAGACTGAATAAATTACAATTAATTGGGGTTATAAATAGGTGGCGGGGCTGCTTGGTGGCAGTCCCGTTTTTTATCCCGATAACCAAAAATATCATGAAAAAATTTACATTATTTATACTCATGGCGCTCAGCTGCGCTATGGCAAACGCGCAATACAAACCGGCGGCAAAAGGCTCGTCGGTGGGGTTTACTATCGCCAATTTTGGCTTTGACGTAAAAGGCACTTTTTCGGGCCTGCAAGGCAACATCAACTTTGATGCAAAAACACCTGCAACAAGCAACATGGATATCACTATTGATGCCGCAACGGTAAATACAGATAACGAACTACGCGATAAACACCTGCGCGACGAAAATTATTTTGATGTTAAAAATTATCCGACCATCCATTTTGTATCGGCAAAGATCACCGGTAAAGGTGACAATTATGTAGCAACCGGCCAGCTAACTATTAAAGGAAAATCGAGAAACATCAACATCCCGTTTACGGCAACTGTCGTAAATGATGAGTACTTGTTTAAAGGGTCATTCAAAATTAACCGCAAAGATTTTGGCATAGGCGGCACCAGTACCATTGCTAATGAACTGGAGGTGTTTTTAACCGTAGCTACCACAAAACCGGATAAAGGAGTATGATAACAATCAACAAAAAAATAACGATAATAGTTACCCTAACGGGGATGGTGGGTATTTTAGCGGCATCGGCTACTACTAAAAAAGTTGAGGAACATTATGTAAATTTAAAAGTTCTGCCAAAAAACATCAGCTCGAAAGAGTTGCAGGGAATTATGGTGGATGATTTTCAGGATGGCCTGGGTGTTACCTGTAATTTTTGCCACGCCAATGCTAAAAACGGGCATGGGCTTGATTTTGCCAGCGATGCCAAACCTGAAAAAGAAATAACACGCGCCATGATGCGGATGACGATAGGGATCAATAAAAAATACTTTAAAATAAAGCATGCGTTAATAGGCAACGACGCGCTTACCGTTACCTGCAACACCTGCCACAAAGGCGAAGCATTCCCGGATGGAACGGAGCCAAAATAATGTGAATGATAATATGGCTATCCAAACCTATAAACAACAAAGCATGTTCAACAAGCCCATCAGCCACGTTGTTTTTTGGCTGATGGCTTACCTGTTCTGGATCTTTATTTTCCGTAACGGTACGCTGGTTTTAACTCATGCCATCACCATACAGTTTTGCTACCTGATATTTATAGCGGGTAATTATTATTACAATTCGCTATTTACCGTTCCGTATCTGCTCAATAAAAAAAGGCACCTGCTTTTTGGTGTTTGCTTTTTGTTGGGGATAGTGGCGGGCGCGGCGCTAAGGGTACCGGTATCGTTTTTTGTCAGCAGGTATTTGTTTCAAGTTAACACCGCCGGCTTTAACTCATTAAGCGTTTTTTTCGACTCGTTCGTTAACCTCCTGTTTTGGGTGGTAATCATTTTGGGCACTAAACTTATCGCCGAAAAAATAACTTCGCAACGATATATTGAGCAGATAGAAAAGGAGAAAGCCGACAACGAGCTTAACTTTTTGCGGGCGCAATTTAACCCGCATTTTTTGTTTAACTCCATCAATTCTATTTACGCGCACATCGATAAATCAAATAAATCCGCGCGCGAGATGCTGCTGGTTTTTTCGGAGATGCTGCGGTATCAATTGTACGAGTGTAATGTTGACCTGATAGAACTTGATCGCGAGATCAACTATATCCAAAACTACATCGCCCTGCAAAAAAGCCGGATAGACGAACGCATAAACGTGAGTTTTTGCGCCCAGCAGGTTAATGGAAATATTAAAGTGGCTCCGTTAATATTGATCACCTTTATTGAAAACGCGTTTAAATATGTGGGCTTTAATGAATATGTCGATAACACCATAAAAATGGAACTGCACAATAACGACGGCGAGATACGCTTTACCATCTTTAATACTAAAGATTCGTTTATTAATCATACCGAAAAATCGTCAGGTTTGGGAATAGCTAACGTGAGGCGCAGGCTGGAGTTATTGTATCCGGGCAAGCATACCCTAACCATTACCGAGGAAAAAAGCACCTATACCGTCGACCTAACTTTAGCAACATGACCACCCTGAACTGCATAATAATTGACGATGAGCCGATAGCCCGCAAGCTGCTAACGGAATATATTGAAGAAACCGATTTTTTGAAACTGGCGGGCGTTGCTGAAAATCCGTTGAAAGCGATCGGGCTTATTAATACAATCAATGCTGATCTGATCTTCCTCGACATTAACATGCCAAAAATGAACGGCATTGAGTTTTTGCGCTCATCAAACAACCTGCCCATGGTGATCATGACTACCGCCTATGGCCAGTACGCGCTGGATGGGTTTGAAATGGATGTGATAGATTACCTGGTAAAACCCTTCTCGTTAGAACGGTTTATGAAAGCCTGCCAGAAAGCTTTGGAACTGAAAATATTAAAGCAAAGAGGCGCAATACCCGAGGCCCCTTCTGCAGACCATTTTTTTGTAAAATGCGATGGTAAAATTGAACGGGTGTATTATGCCGATTTGCTGTATGTAGAAGCCATGGCTAATTATGTAACCTTGTATACGGTTAATGATAAAATGATCGTATACCTAACCATCAAAGGCATATTAGAAACACTGCCTGCCGACAAATTTTTGCAGGTGCACAAAAGCTTTATTGTAAACACCGGCCATGTAAAAACCATTGAGGGCAATATGCTGCATGTAGGCAGCACCAAAATAGCCATAGGCTCAAACTACAATGAAGCTGTAATGAAACATGTTTTAAAGGACCGGTTTATAAAAAGATAAAGGCTCCGTATTTTTATCCGAAGCCTTTATCTTTTAAGCATTTGCTGCTATTTCCTTTTTTGCAGGTTGCCCTTCGCCGGTAGCAATTAAGCTGTGCAAACTATTTATATAATAAGTCCATCCATTAAAGCAACTATTGTAACATTGCATTTCGGGAGTAAGCCCTATTTGCGTAAAGCGCACTTGCGTTTGGTTGCCCTGTTTGCTGATCTCAAAAACGATTTGGTCGCTGGTCCATTCTGTATGGTTCTCTACAAAAGTGAGTTTACTGTCGGTTACCAACCAAACCACTTTTTTGTCGGGGACAACTTCAATTAGTTTTTGTTTGGTATAATGCACATCGGCAAATTGAACCGAAAATTCGTCGTCAAGGTTTTGAGAATTACCTTCCATATTTTCTGTCCACCATGCGGCAACATCGTTAATAGCATCGAAGGCTACCTTCGGTGTCTGATCTACCAAAAAGGTAGTCGTGAAATTTTGATCGTTCATTTTTTGTTTGTTTTATCGGTTAATAAAGTACCCAGTTTATTCAATTTATTGGCCCAGAAAGCATCGTAATAAGCCAGCCATTCGTTTAACTGGTTAAAGCCATCCTGCTTTAAAATGCAGTGCCGCTCGCGGCCAATATCCTGTATAGAAATAAAGCCCGCGTTGTACAGCACCTTAACATGTTTTGATACGGCGGGCCTGCTCATATCAAAGTTTTCGGCCAGCGAATTAATAGTGAGGCTATCTTTTGATAGCAGGTGCAGCATTTGCCGCCTGCTGGGGTCGGCAATTACCTGGAATGCGTCAAGCCTTGGCTGTTCCATCAGTTTCCGGATTTAGCAGTTTCTGAATTTTGTTAATGTTTTGCAACCAGCCTTTATCCAACGCTCCGAATATCGGCAGCATATCGGCCCCTTCGAAACCACGGTGTACCAATAGCAATTCTGTGCCGTTGTCTTTTTCGATTAAGGTCCAGTGAACCTCCGACTTATTTAAAAACCCTGTTCCCGGGCCGAAATTCCAGCTGTAGCTGAGCTTTTTGAACGGAACGATCTCCAAAACTTTACAATGAAAAATGCCGTCGAAATCAAAATCGGCCATAGGTTTGGTTTTAAACTGAAACTCATGTCCGAGCAAAGGCTTAAAATCGCTTGGCATCAGCCATTGCGCCATTAGTTCCGGAACTGTAAGGTAATCCCAAACCATGCTGGCGGGATTAGGATAAAAAATTTGATGTTGAATGATCTTTGCCATAATGCGTAACTTTTAAGTTACTCAAATGTATATGTAACTTATGAGTTACGCAAATTTATTTTTATTTTTTTTCAGCACAGGTATTAACTCCTTGTGAATTAGTTAAATTTGATCAAAGCCTTCATTCAATATGGATCAAATTAAAAAAGAAGACATCAAACAGGAAGTGTTTGACCTTTATGACGATTATGCGCATAGCCGCTTAAACCGCCGCGCGTTTGTAGAAAAGCTATCAGTTTACGCCGTTGGTGGATTAACCGTACCGGCGCTGATGAGTTTTTTGATGCCCGATTATAAAAGCATCCAGGTTAAAGCGGACGACCCGCGCTTAAAATCAGAATACATTACCTACTCATCGCCAAAGGGCGGCGGCAATATTAAAGCGCTTCTATCAAAGCCGGCGGATGCTAAAGGCAAGCTTGGTGGTATAGTAGTGGTTCATGAAAACCGGGGACTGAATCCATACATTGAAGATGTGGCCCGGCGCGCTGCCCTGGCCGGCTTTATAACTATCGCGCCCGATGCCCTTACACCGCTTGGCGGCTACCCGGGTAATGACGACGCAGGCCGCGAAATGCAAAGTAAACGCGATCCGCATGAAATGGAACAGGATTTTATTGACGCGTTCACCTACCTGAAAAACAATAAAGATTGCAATGGTAAAGTTGGTGTAGTAGGCTTTTGCTATGGCGGGGGTATTGCTAATATGATGGCGGTACGTTTACCTGATTTGGCAGCGGCGGTACCTTTTTACGGGAGCCAGCCCAAGGAGGCGGATGTACCTCAAATTAAAGCGCCCCTGTTGCTGCATTATGCATCATTAGATACACGGATAACCGGAGGCTGGCCCGCTTATGAAGCGGCTTTAAAAGCGAATAACAAAAAATACCAGGCCTTTATTTATGAAGGTGCAAATCATGGTTTCCATAACGATACTACCCCCCGTTATGATAAGGCCGCCGCCGAGCTGGCCTGGAAACGCACTATTGATTTCTTTAAGGAAAATTTGTCGTAGAAGGCGTGATCGTCATCGCAGGATCTCCAGGCAGGGGCCCTGCGATAACGATAAATATTTCGCGAATAGCTATCTTTACCCGGTAACAAGACCATTCTGGATGAAAGAACAACTAACCACCCTACTTACCAATCTAAAACAAAATACCGTTACGTTTAATGATGTTATAGCATTTATAGAAACGTATTACACACATCAGCCAACGGCATTTAAAAATGGCGACGCGTACAATGAAGCAATGCAAAACCAGGGCAGCGCCAAGGTTTTCGCCTTTGCCCGGCTCAATAACTTAAGTGCAGCAGATACGCTTTATCTGTTTGCCGAGCATTATCAGGCGGTATTAGCAAGCCCGGATGCGGCAGACCACCAAAATATCAGGCAATTTATGGCGCATGGCTGGCTTGGGGTAGTTTTTGAGGGAGAGGCCCTAATTGCAAAGCAATAATATCCTAATTATGGCCAAACTTAAACTTTTTATGCTTTTACTGGGCTGTAAGCCACCCGGCAGGCATACCGAACAACATGATGTTTTTTTTGCGATCGGTGAATCATTGAATGATCTTGTGCCAGATATCCAGGCATTTTGGCCCGAGCCCGACCGCATTCACATTGATGCCTGGCGCGAGGTTAATGCGGTGGATGGGTTTAGTGTAAATATATTTCCCGGCCCGGCAAACGGCCCGGCAGCAAACAAATTGTTCTTTATTAATTTAGGCGGATACCTGCCAAATAAATTCGAGGAACAGCATTACCCTTTGCTCACCGTTAAACCAGACCGCACAGCGGCTTTTCGTGAAGCTAAAGAAACCTTGTTTTTTAAGCATAACCATTTTGAAGGCGCAACCTCACATATCGACGATAAATATGGCATTGATGTGGACGACCTTTATGAAATAGAGGAGATCCTATCCGCAGAACAAAAAGAAAAATATCATATAGAACTGGTACCACAGCCAGCCTTGCCCGAGGATGAGGTACACCTGGGTTATTTAAAGTTGAGCCAGCTGGAATAAACCCACCTTAATCAAAAGGAGCATGATCTGGTGAGATATGCTCCTTTTTTATAGCTGCAATATAATTAATCTATTTATTGTTCGATGAACTCGCCGGTCAGTGTATTAACCAGGTATAATTTAGTTCCACCGTTTTTCAAATAGAAAGTAATATATAGAAAGTTGACTTTTGGGGCTAGTGTTATAAATCCTGAATAGTCGGTGGCAATACCGTCAGCAGGGGTTGCTGATGATTTATCAACAACATGTACGGTAAAGTCAACTTTTCCAGCAGTATAGTTGCCTTTGCCGGTAACCGTATCACGGCTTGCAGCAACATTGGTCCAGATGTAACCAATATCTATTTTGCGCGATTCAGTAGTTATTGTCCCGTTTAGTTTTGAGGTAAATGTTGATACACCAGTAGTGCCTGTAACTGTGAAAAAAATATAGTTTCTATCGGCCGATCTTACGTCATAATTCAGAAACACGGTATTTATGTTTTTAAACTTACTTCCTTTGTCGGTAACAGTCAGGGTGTCTACCTGGGTATATGCATCTACATTAACATTATTATTAAAAAAGCCATTACACATATAAGTTATAATGGAGTTCCCTTGTGTAGTGCGGGTAGTATCACCTAACACATCAGTTTTATTTGTTTTTGTATTCACAACCTGACCACATGCATACTGCTGGGTGCCCATTGTACGAATTGTGGTGGTACCTGCGGTTTTGGTATCACTACCCAATGATGTACTAAAACCTGCCGATAATGATTGAGAAAAACCCATTGCGATCGCACCGGCAAGTTCAGCGGTTTTATCGGTTGGTGTATTAGTGCTTGAAACATTCTTTTTACACGATACACTAAAAATGGCCACGCCGGCTAACAAGGCCATACCTACTTTAAAATATTGTTTCATCCTCACAATTATTATAATTTATTTGTAAATGTATTAATTTATTTAACAGCGCCGATAAAAAGGCCAGCTTTTTAAGCGCAAATTTCATTCCACATTTGTGTATTTTAGTTTTCAACAGAAACAAAGAAGCCCCAGACATAAATAGCTGAGACTTCCTTACTTAAATCGGGAAATACAATCTCTATTCGGGGAACGAAATACCCTCAAAAGTTTTATAATTATCAATATTGGTAGCGGGTGCAAAAAAGCAGATCACTTTCATTTCTACATCACCGGTATTTTTTAACATATGTATCTTTCCCTGTTCAAATAAAATAGCCGAACCGGCTCTTACATCACCTACTTCATCCTCAATCATTACTTTACCTGTTCCGGTTATTAAATAAATCAGTTCTTCGCTGTTAGGATGTGAGTGTGCGGGCCGCACGGTTTCGCCCGGCATTACACGGATAACGCAAACAGACAAGTTTTTGGCGCGAAGTGAATCTTCATTAGCCAGCCAGCGCATAAACCGGCCAGGGTGTTCTACTTCGGGTACGTCAGTTTCATGTATAATGGTCATATACTATTGGCTTTAGCTGTTTTTAATGTTTTTAAAATTTTGTCACTTAAATGAGTGCCGTCCAATTCATAATGCGCCGCCAATTCGGCATAGGTACCTGAGTGGATATAGTGCATACCGCCTTTGCTGGTGGTATTAATGGCGATCAGGTTTTGGGTGTTGATATTAGTTTCCTGTTCAAACAACACCTTACGGAAATGCGACCACAGGTAACCATTATTCTGCTCGGCAATAAATACCGGTTTGCCTGAGCGGTACAGATCAACAATGGTACCAGCATCAATTGTCGGCATATCAACAACGTTAATAACTATACCTTGTTCCGCTAATTTATTCGCGGCATCCAGCGCCTCATACACACCGCGACCCGAGCTTACAATAGTAGCTTCGGCATCAGGCGAATATTTGGTATGATAGGCCTCACCAAATTCAAAGGTAAAATCAGAACTATAAATAGCGTTGGATGGCGCTCTCAGAATACGCATATAGATCATGCCCTTATTACCTTCCATAATCCATTTTAATACCCCTAATAATTGCTGCGGACAGGATACATTAATGATCTTTAACTGGGCAACTTCGTTAAACAGCATTACATCATCATTACCCATGTGGGTAGCACCGTTTGATTGTGTTTCCAGGTCGGCAGCGGTAGCTACCATGGTAAGGTCCAATCCGTGCCCTTCTGACAGCCAGCCATTTTTTTCGGCGATCACTTCTAACCGCTCCTGGTGGCCAACGGCTATCCTGCGCATCACTTTCCAGTCAAAGAACGGGCAAAAGGTACTTACCCATGCGTTGCCACCCAATATGGCAAATGCCTCACCAAGCAGCATCATATTAGCTTCGGCCACGCCGGCATTTAAAGCGCGGTATTTATCAACAAAGCCCACACCCGCCTGCAAGCCGCTGGTCGAAGCCAGGTCAGAATCAACCGAGAAAACCCGATCATCTTTTGCATAGGCTTTCATACAAAGTTCAATAACTTTACTTGAAGCATATGGCTTTCCAACTTCCAGCTTTGGCAATTGCTCGGGTGTATATTTTATTTTTTTATCTCTTACCGGGGGCTTTTGCGTTTTAGGTGCAGTTTCAACAATACTCAGTTTATTCTTCTCTACCTTAAAGCCCATTTTTTCCGCATGCTGCAAAATGGTATTTCTTTCAGCAGTATATTCGGCGCCGCCTAACTGGTCAAAAAACTTAAAGAAATCTTTTTCTCTCGCCGTACGCTGCTCGGCCTGCAGCTTATCTTCCTGGTCCAAAATATCATTGGCTATGGTAGCTTTATGGGTATTCATGTAGTCAGAAAGCCCGCCAAAACCCTTGGTAGTTTTACAGATGATAGACGTAGGCCTGCCATCGCGCTCGCCGTATTTAAAATCAAGCAAGGCGCTGTAAACATTGTGGTATTTGGTCGCGTCAACTTCAATTGTCTTCCAGCCAAAACTACTAAAGGTATCGGTTAAATTATTGTGCGGAAAGTGCAGCGTACTTACAATATCCAGCTGTCCGCCGTTATTATCCACCAATACGCATAAGTTCTCCAGTCGTTTGGCACCGGCATACATTACGGTTTCCCAGATCGGGCCTTCCTGTAATTCGCCATCGCCGGTTACGGTATACACGTCAAACTGTGGCGAGCGCTGCCCTGCAATAGCAAAGCCTTGCGCTACACCCATGCCCTGGCCCATTGGGCCGGTAGCCACGTGCACACCAGGCAACAACGGCCCCGGGTGCCCGTTTAATATGCTTGATACCGAGCGTGAATTTTTTAAATGCGAACGGTCAAAATAACCCAGGTCGGCATAAATAGAAGCCAGCGTGGCCACCGCATGCCCCTTGCTCAGCACAAATATATCCTGATCGGTGGCTGTTGGCTGCTCAATATTCACATCAATTATGCCGCCGTAAAAAAGGCTTACCATAGGGATGGTCGCAGATGAAGCCCCCCCAATATGGATCGAGCTATCAACCGCGTACCGGCATTGGTATAGGTTCATTAACCTGATGTCAGAATCTTTAACCTGTAGCAACAGGGTAATTCCTTTATTTATCAGCGATTTTTTATCCTCTAAATAGATCAAAACAATGCGTTTTAAAAATTAAAAATATGCCTTACATGATAGACCAGCCGCCATCAACAAAATAAGCCGCGCCGGTTACAAACGAAGCCTCATCTGATGCAAGGAAGTACATTACGTTAGCTACTTCGGCTGATGTGCCCATGCGGCCAAATACGCTTTTTGAGCCCAGGAACTTTTCAGTTTCGGCAGGATCAGGCGAGTCATTGATCGACCCTCTTAATAAAGGGGTATCAATTGCGCCCGGCACCACGCAGTTAACGCGGATATTATCCTGAGCCAGGTCAAAAGCCATACTGCGGGTAAGTGTATCAATTGCTCCTTTTGAGGATGAATAAGCCGCACGTTCGCCAACGGTACGATAGCCCAAAATAGAGCCTGTATTTACAATAGCGCCTTTGCCCTGCTCAATCATCATCGGGGCGAAAGCTTTGCTCATGTAATAGATGCCTTTCAGGTTAATATCATATAACCTGGTCCAGTCATCTTCGCTGCACTGTAAAATGCTTCCGCGTACTTCAAGGCCAGCGTTATTGATCAGCACATCGGCCCTGCCAAAACGTTCTTTAGTAGTTTTAGCCGCGTTTTTTACCTGTTCCTCGTTCGAGATATCGCAGAAACAGAAAACAGCGTCAACACCCATGCCTTTTATCTTTTCTTCGGCCTGTTTTCCTTTATCCTGATGAATATCGATGATAACGATGTTGTACCCGTTTTTTGCGAATTTTTCTGCTGCCGCTAAGCCCAACCCCGAAGCGCCGCCACTTACAATCATTACTTTGTTGCTCATATTGGTCCTGATTTTTATTTTTTTATAATTTAATTCAATTAATTCATTCCGTTTGGTTTGGTAGCTACTTTAATAGCACCTTCTTTTCTTTGCTCAAAAACATCAAGCGCGGTCGCAAAATCTTTTAACGCGAAGCGATGTGTCATTAGCGGTGTCATGTCAATGCGGCCATTCACCAGCAGGTCTATAGCTTCCTGAGCTGTATTTGGGTTAGCACGATTACCTATCAGTTCCACTTCATCCAGCACAATACGTTTCATTGGCAATGACGGATCGGAATGCGGGATGCCGATAATTGAAACCACTCCGCCTCTTGCCGCGGCCAGGCATGCCTGGCGTATAGAATCGGCCGTGCCTGCGCATTCTAACACTGCCGGAGCCCCTAAGCCATTGGTAAGGTCTTTTACTTTTTCAACTACGTCACCGTCTTTGTAGCTAATAGGCACCGCGCCCAATTCTTCAGCTTTCTTTAAACGTTCGCCGCTGCCTACAGCCAATATACGGCCTGCACCTAAAGCTTTTGCGCAAAGTATGGCCATTAAGCCTTGCGGGCCGGTCCCTAATATTAAAATATCATCGCCGGGCTGCATGCGCGAGCGTTTTACGGTATATAAAGCGATGCTCAATGGGTCAACACAAGCCGAATATTCTAACGACATTGAATCAGGCACCCTGTAAATACTTTTTACTGAAGTGCGCATAAATTGCGCATAAGCGCCGGGGGTATAATGCCCGTATTGCCTATGGCCGCGTTCTTCATGCCCATAATTTAAACAGTTATTAAAACGGCCCTTCATACAGTTGGCGCAGTAACCGCAACCGCAGTGCGAAATGCCGCAAACACGGTCGCCTTCTTTCCAGCCTAACTGGTAAGCCTTTGGCCCTGTTTGCACAATGGTACCCGACCATTCGTGGCCCGGAATAAAAGGATAACCCTTTGGCCAAAAGCCGGGGAAATCGCCATTAATGATATGCGGGTCGGTACCACAAATAAATGTGGTATCAACCTTGCATATCACCTCATCAGCATCCGGCTGTGGAACAGGTACAGTTTCTATATTAAAATCACGAACGCCCTTTAATACCAGGGCATCCATATCTTTGGGTAAACTCATCATTATTTTTTGATATTACTTTCAGGCACCAATGCCACCCCACGAAACGGTGAGCCGGAACCGCCTTTAATTTTAAGCGGCAAACCAACAAACCAAAACTCGTGCGCGGGAATCATATCCACTTGTGCTAAATTTTCAATATTCAGTATTTCTCTTTCGCGACATACAATGTGGGCAGGCTGTTCTTTTACTACAGCCACTTCATTATAGCTGTCAATGCTCGGCGCATCCGCACCTATGCTTATTGCGCCCAGGTCGTTCAGGTATTCTATCGCGCTGCGGTCAACACCCGGGTAATCGCGGATATAACCAAAGTTGTCTTTCCATTTTTTATACCAGCCGGTGTAATATAAAACTACCGATTGTGGCTTAATGGTAACCCCTGTTTTAGCTATAGCTTCTTCAATATCAGCTTTAGTAATATAGCTGCTGGGCTCTTTGTGCGAAAAATCGAACCAAACGCCGGGAGCCATAAACCATTCCAGCGGCAGTTCATTGATCGCCCTTGCATCAGGCTCATTTACTACGTGATTAATAGCGTCGACATGTGTATTCGAGTGATCGCAAAGCGTAAAGCCAACCACTTTGTATGAATATGGTGGTTTGGTAAGGCCCATCTTCTGTGTTTCCTCATGCGAAAGATGGTTCCATATCAGTGTACGCTGATGGCCTATAAAGGTAGGGTCTTCGGTGGTGATGGTATGACTAAGGTCGGTAACCACACAGTCGATCCCTAAAAAATTAAGTTTTGTCTGTAACTGAAACGGAGGACAAAATGCTTTTTTAAACATGAATTATAATGATTAATGATGTACAATTAAATGCTTGATAGCAGGGCGCGGGCCGCTAATAAAAGCTATGTCCGCGCACCTTCCCACCAATTAGAATTTTCGCGACCACTCTTTTGGCCATCTTTCAACCACTACTTTAGTTTGGGTGAAAAATTCGATGGCATGGCGTCCCTGCCCGTGCAGATCGCCAAAGAAACTGTCTTTCCAGCCGCTGAACGGAAACTGCGCCATAGGTGCAGCCACACCGATATTGATACCTATGTTTCCGGCATCGGCAAGGCTTCTGAACTTGCGGGCGTTGGCGCCGCTGCTGGTAAACAGGCAGGCCATGTTGCCGTAGTTATTGCCATTAATAAAATTCAGAGCCTCATCTACAGTGCTTAACTCGATCAGGCTCATTACCGGGCCAAATATCTCTGTACGTATCACCTCACCATTTAAAGGCAAGCCTTCGAGAATGGTTGGTTTTATAAAATTTCCGTTTTCAAAACCGCTGATAGCGGCTTTTCTGCCGTCAAGCAACACTTTTGCGCCTTCGCTTATACCTTTTTCAATCAGGTGTTCAACTCTGGCACGGCTTTCTTTGCTGATAACCGGGCCCATTTCATTGCTTTCATCCAGGCCAAAGCCGGTTGTTCTTTTTTTGGCCGATTCGTACAGGGCTTCTTTTATGGTACCATTGTCGCCAACAGTAATAATGTTTGATGCAGCCAGGCAACGTTGCCCGGCGCAGCCGTAAACACTATCGGTTATAATCTGTACCGACATGTCAATATCAGCATCAGGTAAAATAACTACCGGGTTTTTTGCACCGCCCTGAGCCTGTACCCTTTTGCCATTAGCGGCACCGCGCGAGTATACATATCGTGCTATGTTTGAAGAACCTACAAAACTGATGGCTTTAATTTGAGGATGATCCAGCAAAGCATCAACGGTGTCTTTACCGCCATGTACCAGGCTTATAACGCCTGCCGGCAGATCAATCTGCTCGATCAGCTTAAACACCTTCATCATCGTCAACGGAACTTTCTCTGAGGGTTTCAGGATAAATGTATTTCCGCAGGCTATAGCATATGGCAAAAACCAGAAAGGTATCATGCCCGGGAAGTTGAACGGCGCGATACAGGCGCAAACCCCTAAGGGTTGGCGTATCATGAACTCATCAACGCCACCGGCAATGTTTTCAGAAAACTCGCTTTGCATCAGCATAGGCGTGCCGCAGGCTACTTCCACATTTTCGATAGCCCTCTGCAGCTCACCTCTTGACTCGGCCAGCGATTTGCCACACTCCAGGGTTATCGTTCTTGCAATATCCTCTGCATTTTCTTCAAGCAGTTGTTTCAGCTTGTATAAAGGCTGTACTCTTTTCATCACCGGTACCTGGCTCCATGCTTTGTATGCCGCTGCCGCAGCTTCAATTGCCTGGGCCACATCGGTTGCTGTGCCGCTACCCAGCGGTACTTTAGCCAATACTTCCTGAGTAGCCGGGTTTACTACATCAGTAGTGCCGGCTTCTTTACTTTTTACCCAACTGTTGTTAATATAATTGCTAAGAATTTCCATAATAGTTTTGTTCCATCAAAACCATTGTGGTATTAACCACAATGGCCCGATGCTTTTATTGATTGTATTAGTTTGTATTCAAATTTTTGGTATGATGCGGCATCATACCGGTTATTACATAGTTTTTGGTGTCTTCGGGTCGAATTTATAGCCCAGTTTAACCAGGTAATCTTTTGTAATAGTTGCTTCTTCTGTAGGTGTTTTCATGCCTGGCTTTAACCTGCCCGGGCCGTCTTGCTCGTACATGATCATACCAGCCAGGTTTTTCTTGGTCTCCATCATGTCAAGAATGGCTTTTAAGTTTACCTGTCCTTCTCCTAAAGCGCAATAACCCACATAACCATTATCCAAATGATCTTGCCCGGCAAAATCCTTCAGGTGCATATGCTCAGTGAGCGACAGGTAGTCTTTTACAACTTTTACCGGGTCGCCGCCGCCTTTTTGTATCTGGCCAATATCCGGCGCAAAACGCATGTACCTGGTATCAACCGCGTTCATCACCCAGTCTATTTCTTCCTGCGTTTCTATTGGTGTACCTGTATGCGGGTGCAGGGCACAGATCAAACCTTGGTCGGTAATGGCTTTGGCATAGTCGTTCATCGAATCGATAATGTTTTGCTTATGCTCCTTGTAGTCATAATTTTTTCTGCCACCATCGGCGCAATACACAATCACTTTACCACCAAGCCCCTTTACCAGTTTCGACCAGCGTATAAGGTTTTCCATACTTTGTTGCTTCTTGGCAGGATCAAGCACATTACCGCCATTAAATGATGATATAAACGGTATCTGGTACTTTTGCAGCAGTGGACCCAGGGGAGTACCCTTTTTTTCCATGTCTTCAATGGTGCTGCCAAAGGTTTCATAACCTACGTAACCCAATGCCGCAATATCTTTTAATGCGGGCTCAACTGGCCCCCAGAGTATACCTGTTGCCCCTATCTGATGTCTTCGTTTTTTTGCGGCCTCAAAAGCGAAGCTTGGGGCGGCAAGCGCGGCTGCACCGGCTATGCCGGCCAATCGCATAAAATCTCTGCGGTTATAGTTCATTGTTTTGTATATATGCTTTATTAATATATTCTTTACTTAGAATAAGTTACTACGGCCACGCCTGCTATCAGTAATACAGCGCCGCCTATTTTTGCCAGCGAAATCGGTTCAACCGGCGAGCCTAATAAACCGAAATGCGAAAATATCAGCCCTGATATTACCTGCCCGGCTATCATAATGATCATGGCATTTCCGGCGCCTATTTTAGGCATGGTCCAGGCAATGCCAAATACCAGGCAGCCGCCCATTATACCGCAAGTAAGCAACCAAAGGGGCACTTGCTTTAAATTAGCAAAAAAAGCAGGGTCCCAATCGGTAAGGCCGATAATAATAGCCGTCAACGCGCCGATAGTCCAAAAGAGAGCATTGGCCATTCTTGCATTTTTTACAAGAACGCCAACTTGCGCGTTCATGGCCAGGTGCAGGGTTAATACAACCCCGATCAATAACATTAGAGCAACTAAAGAGATTTTCATAATTGTAATTTTTAAAATTGGTTTAGTTTATAAAATGGTTTACTGTATTATATTCTCTCATAAAAGGTAAAAAAAGTAGCAATCAATTTGTCCCCCCATTGCCTTTATTAAGGCAAACACAGCTCACCGCTTTATTGAATATAAAATACATACCATCCTGTTAACAGGCTGAATAGTATACAACGTAAAAAATTAACAATAACTCGGTTTATGAATTGGACCGGCATAATAAAATACCG
>DATJJI010000144.1:0-12355 GCA_035492275.1 Mucilaginibacter sp. | reverse complement strand
TCAGACAGGTTATGAATTAAAAAAACATGTATCAGCAGATCTTTTAATCCCTGATGTGAAAAAGCGCCGGCCCAATCATTACCTGTAAAATAAAAAAACAGTAAAACAATTAAATATGGCGGGTATATGCGCCAAAATCTTTTACTGTAAAATCTTGAAATTTTAAACTGTTGACTACTGCGTAAATAACCAAAATGTATTAAAAAACCGCTGATCAGAAAAAATAAGTCAACACCTCCCCATCCGAAAGCAGTTGGAAGAAAATTAAGTATCGTGTTTTTAAGGCCGTATACATTTAACAGATGATTGCTGTTATAATCTGTTACCTCATAACCAGGAAAAAGAGCTAATTGCGAGTGGTATAAAAAAACATTTAGAATAGCGATACCTCTTAAAATATCGACCTTATCTATATGCTTTTTCTCTTTGATAATTTATTATTATGATCTCAAACTTAATAAATTTGAATCAGTATGTGAAGAGATTTATCAGGCTAATGTTAGCTTGTCATTTTTTACAAAGCTTTCGCCACGCACGCCGGTTTCTCTTATAATTTTTATAAAATCATAATATATGCTTTTATAAAAATTAGAATTACCATTTAATATCGACGGATTTGTAAGTATTAACGCCAGGCTTTGTATTTTAATCAACCTGTACTGCCATTCATCAGCTAAATAGGCAAGTGGTTTTATAACTTCATTTACATCAGGTTTTTTATCATATCTTAAGGTCACTTTAACTTTTAACAGGTAAAACATCGCTTTCATAAATGGTGTATATAAGTTTTTATCCCGGTTAAAATCCTTTAATACCTCGTTATAAAGCTCAAAACCTTTATCCGCATCATTTACTGAGAATTTGGCATCGACCATCATTAGCCGTAAAAGGAAGCTGTAGTTTTTTGAAAATTCAGGCGTTTTCCAATATATTTTATTGACGGTATTAATAAACCGGATTGCCTTATAAGGGTTATTGCTAATTGCCAGTGTTTGTATAGCCAATAAGTAAAGCACATCATTAGTGCTGTTATTTACTACAGCTGTGCCAAATGCAGGTGGATTAAAGCAAAATTTTGTTAATTCAGTTAAAGCTTCTTTTTTAATTATTCCATATTTTAAATAGGCATAAATTGTTTCCAGACAGTTTAACGGGCTGATAGGGAAAGTTTCAAAATCATCGGGCGAAAATGTTTTGATCTTTGACAGATGGCTCTCCAGCTTATCCAGGTCTAACTGAGTAACCGCAATCATAGCCAGGCAACTATAAACCATGATCTTCCTGCTGTTGCTAAGCTTAAGTTTTAATATGGTTTGTAACGCGCGTTCGTAATCAGCACTAATAAATTCGATCCCTAAAAAATAGTCACATAAATTTTTTATACAATCCTGTGTAAATTGTTTTTCAACAATGTTTGTTTCTGATAATATCTCTTTTTCAAACAGGCCTGTTATAAACAATAACAGATCGGATTTTTCAATGACCGATAAAGAAGTTTCGCCTATAAATTTCAGGTTTTCATGCTGGCCATTTTTAATGGCATACATAATGCACCATTTTAAAACCGGCAATTTGTGCGAATTATTAATAAATAGTTCATTAAGCGTCCTTATCACACGCTCATCAAACACGTAATCATTATTAAACAAAAAAACCTGTGCAATGGCGTAGTCTAAAAAATTACTGTTACCAAACTCAATATGGTTATCAAATTTAAGGTCGTTACTGGTATTTAGCTCCCGTAAGTAACCCAGACTTAGCAAATCATGGTAGGCATGATGATATCGCTTTATAAGGCTATATACTTTCAGTTTATTTATAGTGTATACTTCCCTGGTAAAATCCATATCGTTAATAAGCCCATAAATTAACAGGAGCTTTTCGGAAGAATGCGGGCCCAGGTATATTTTGTTAAGTATGTACGATGAAATAAGTTCATGAATACTTAACTGATCTATTTTTTTTATAGAGAAATTATCGGAGTTTGACTGATAATAGAATTGAAAATATAGGGGATTATTTAAAAACTCGGCCACCTCTACGCTAATTACGTGATCATTTTCGGGGTTTATTTTTGAGCATAGTTCATTTATTTCGCCCATATCAAGCAACGGGACATTAATGGCCCGGTTTATATTTGAAATAAAGCCCGGGAACCAATTGGTATGATCAGCAATAATTAAATGTTTATTATTGATCCAGGTAGATGACCGCATGGTTAAAATAATCTTAAACCACGGTTGGCTCCTGTATAATGATATAATGTCGGCAATTTCATTGATCAGTAATTGAAACTGATCAGACTTAAAAAGATATTCGTCAAAATTATCAATAACCAGGTAAAAGTTACCTTCTTTCTTTTTGTCTTCATTCAGTAAGGCTATGATATCGCCCTCGCCATCATACCCAAGCAATGATATCAGCCAATCATTTAAATTGCGGCCGCTAACTGTATTATTTACCAGGGCATTGCTGCTAAAAAACAAAATAATATCATTATTTACTGCTTTAACATTTAATTCAAGCTGTTCATCTATCCAATGGCACAATGCTATAGTTTTACCATATCCTGAGGGCGCAATTAAGGCTGTGGCTGTATAATCAGTTTGAAGGAACACATTGAACTGATCATTAATAAAGCTCCTTTTTATGGTATAGTTGTAAGGGATGCCCGACCGGTTTTTTAGCGCCTGTAGGGTATAATGGGTTATTTTATTAGCGTTTTGCTTAACTGTATTCCACGACAGGCTGCTGGTTGATTTACGGGGCAGGTCTTCCTGTTTTTCACAAAAGTCTGCCCAGCCTTTGTAATCGCAATACTGCGCCATTGCATCAATTGTAAATAACGACGGATTAAATTTACTGTGCGCAAAACCGTATACTCTTTTAAGCGTGGTTTCGCTGATGCGTTTATTTGTTTTTTCTAATATCCGATCTGACAAGGCTTTACACTCAGACGGCAAAAGCCTCTCAAAGCCCGATTTAAGGATCAGCTTCGCCTTTAGTTTTTCGAAATAATGCAACAGGGCAACATCCATATTGTTAATACTTTATAAAATAGTTTTATATCAAAACCAACTGTATGCACTGACTAACTGTAAGATTTTTTGAAATAACACCTGATGGAATCGACTTGCCGGTTTTATAATAAGTTGCCAGCATTTGAAGCTTTTTTTCAAGCATTTTGCAATGTGGGGTATCATCATAGCCTAAAGTAAATAAGGGCGTGTTGCCTTCTAAATTATACGACTTGCTGGTTGATTGGCCACAAATACTCAATATTTCTAATTTTATATGGTTGCTTAGGTAGATCTTGTCCATAATATAGTTGCTAATACCAACTAATAATATCAGTCAGTAAACAACTATAATACACTTTTTGTGATTAAAACATTAATTGAGCCCTGGAGCGGGCATGGCAAAACAGCTATTTTACCAACAATAATGTCATTTTCGATTAATTAAAATGTTAAATTATTAATTTAAAGTAATTATTTGATCAATTAAATTACCTATTAAAAAAATTTACAATAAAAAGCACGTAGAAATACGTGTTTTTAAAATTGCGTATAAATACGCATACTAAAATCTATTTCGGAATAGGGAATAAGCCATATTTTACGGCAAACAATACCAGGCCGGCTGTATTACGGCACCCGGTTTTGGTCAGCAAATTTATCCGGTGCCCCTCAATAGTGCGCGGGCTTAAATACAGTTTTTTACCAATTTCAACATTATTATGTTCCTGGCAAATAAGCTTTATGATCTGTTTATCGCGCTCTGTTAATTTTATAGGAAGGCTATCCGGATTTTTTTGTACCTGTGCCGTATTGTATCCTGCATTTTCACGAAATGCTTTTAGTACCTCGCGGTTAAAATAAAACCCGGTTTTATAAACAGATTGAATGGCTGTTATCAACTCATCCTTATTGCAGTTTTTTGCCAGGTAGGCTGATGCGCGCGCATCAATCATTTTGGTAATAAGCAAAGTATTAACATGTACCGATAGTATGATAACTTTTATTTGAGGGTACTGTTCATGCAATATCTTGTTGAGCTCTATGCCATTCATTACCGGCATATCAATATCTATCAAGGCAACATAGGTTTGCTCTTTAGGCAGATCATGCAAAATTTTTAGAAACGAGCTTGCACTGTTAAAATCGCCGCCGAACTCAAAATTATTCACGCTATTAATTAATAGCGCGAGGCTTTGTCTGAATAGGTTTTGATCATCAACTATAAAGACGGGTATTTTCTCCATGAATGACAAGTAATCAGGTTAAAGAATATTTAATTTTTATGTTGAAGCCCTTGCCAGGAGCCGTTTCAATGGTATAAGTGGCATTTATCACTGTTAACCTGCTTTCAATATTTTGCAGCCCCATCCCTTTTTTTACCGATGCTTCGTCCATCCCTTTTCCGTTGTCGGTGTAATCAATGATCAAAGTATCGTTATCCGCAGTAAAACTGATGGCTGACTGGGTTGCCCTGGCATGTTTCATGGTATTGGTCAGCAACTCTTCTAAAACCCTGAACAATGCGGTAGAAACCGGCAGGCTAAGCTTTTCTAAAAATTCCCCGGAGTTATTGGTTAGGTTTATATCCAGTTTTTCCGATTGATTAATGATGGTGCATTGCTCCTCAATAGCATGATACAAACCATAATAAGTTAGTGACACCGGCGAAAGGTTATGTGAAATATGACGAACATCTGTCATCATTTTATCGATAATACCTTTGCTCGATTCCATGAACTGATGATAAGTATCGTCCATAGCCACAGGTTTAAACATCTCTATAATCAGCCGCAGGCTCGAAATAGCTGCACCAACATCATCATGCAGATCGCGGCCAATACGTTTTCTTTCCTCCTCCTGTGATTCGATCACTACCTGCAGCAACTCCTTTTGATGAGCCAGTTGTGCTTGCTGCAATTCCTGGCGCTGCTTTAAAATTTTATTTTGATTACGTACGTAGATCAATATAAATGATGCCACCATTAAAAAAGTACCGCCGGTAGCTATGGCTACTAATATGAAGATGTTATCGGTTGTTTTTTGCATTGATAAAATCCTACGGCAAATAATATGTATTCAAATAATAAAAGAGTGTCCATTGCGCCCCAAACTATATGGTTAATAAGATGAGAAGCTTTCATCAGATAATTCATAAACACGAACGTAAAAAAACAGCCCGAGTAGTACATTAAAACTCCAACGTTTATCCAGTTAACACTTATTTTCCTCCATGGAATACCACTTTCGGCCAGGCTTTGCTTACTAAACAGTAATATACAATAGCCTATGATAATTACGGCCTCAATTGAACGTGTATAAGTATTTGATTGGTCTGACTTCTGTATGAAAAAATAATTTACTAAACATAATAATGTGAACAACCCTATTAGTACCGGTATAATTTTGTTCGCCAGCCCTTTAAGTTGTAACTTATAGAACCATGATAAAAAGGCAAACTCAAAAACAGTATATATATGAACAAGAAATAAATTATTGATGCTCTTCATTGATAAAACAGTAATTATGGTATTCATTATTGCTATAAAAACCAAAAAAAACATCATTACTTTTAAAGATATGTCCAAACGTTTGTAAAAGACTATAGCAATAATCAGTGGAAAAAGAATTGCACCAGGGGCAATGTACCATTCGTAGATATATATCATAAATTAACATTAGTTTAATGCACTAAATTTACAATAAAGCGCATTAAACTATGTATTACTTATAAATTATTAACCACCATTTAAAGGGCTTTTATCAGGACACTCCGGCGGACATGTTGTTGACACATCATAGGTGTTACTTGTATCGTCATCATCGTCACCCAAGCTGGCACCCGGAGGCTTTGGCAAATAACATACATCCTGACCATTTACAACAGGAACTAATATCATCTTGGCAGAAGTAGGATCATTCGCATCATCCAAACCAATATAAGCTCTTATTCCTTCTGCATCCGGATTGTATTGCAGTATGTTTTTAAAATCAATTATCGGCAATAAAAAAGCATGTGTTGCAAATGCCTGTTTTGATACTTGCAGGTAAGCTCGCCAATTGGCGGTTAGCCTGGTGGCTTCCGCCACAGGGATGGTTCCCTCTGGATCAGAAGTAGGTAAGTCGTTAACGTTCATAATGTTTAAGTTTTTTAGTTATAAATAAAAGTTGTTCACAATTATATATAATACGCTCAAGTATAAAGCACAACTATCACGAATGAACAAAATGAACAGAAAATGAACAAATCGGGCAAATTTTAAAGAACAGGCGGATAATAGCATCTTACTGACTGAACAAATAGGGTACTTAACTCATCCGAAACATAAAAATCAATGGAAAATACAGGGTGTACTACCAAAGCATCGGCACAGTCCAATTTATCTTAAAAAGCAAATTTAGTAATGAATTATTTTGAAGGGAACCAATTTGTTACAACTTCGAAGCCGTTTTAAACCAAACGGCCTGTAGAATATTAAATATCCCTGAAATTATAAACGCGATAGCGGTCCATAATACAAGCGTTACGTTACCAAAGTCGGCGTTAAATAATATGGCCATACCAAATACCATAGTTATAAAACCCCCTATTGCCAGTACCCACGATTTATGTACCAAACCCGAAAAGCTAAACAGGGAAATGCCTCTCAGCAAAAACCAAATGCCCACCATTAAGCGCAGTATGGTTAAACCGGCGGCTATGTGACCCATTAATATGATGCCCAATACAATATCAATAATACCCAATATTAAATGCCAGCCGCGGCTGCGGCTACTGGGCGAATGATAAACGTGCAGCAACTCGGCAATACCGGCCACAAAAATAACCAGGCCCAACATAAACCCCAGCGCAATAAAGCCTGTAACCGGCGAACACAATATATATATACCCGCGCCTAAAAATACCAAGCCCCTTATTAAAAACACCCACCAGTGGCGCATACCGCTATTAATTGAAAATTCCGGTTCCATATAAACTCTTTATCACAAGCAACTTACAGTTACTCAAAAAGTTTTAACGAATCAGAAAAATATAAATTAATACTATTTCATACCGGCTATCAAATGCGTGTTGGCATTATCATCATTTGCCAGCGTAACCGCTACCACCCTTATCTTATCATTATTTGGCAGTATCAGCGTTTTGGCTCCGGGTGCAATATCAATAGCGTATTTGTATAAATAACAGTAAACATATGCCTCGTTTATGCCCGACACATCATGCCGGTGCGAAGCCATCCATGCAATATTGTCTGTTTTTAAATAGGCTTTGCTGATAGCCGGATCAGCAGGTTTAAACTTATTTTTAAAGGTTAGCTCCTGCCCCTGCCCAATAAAGCCCGAAAAGTATTGTATGCCGATATGATAAGTCTTGCCATCAACCTTAAAGTCACCGCGCGTATCTTCGGTTGCCGCGGCCAGTATATACAGGCGTTTGTAATTACCTGCAGGTAAAGCAATCGTATCATTCTGGCAAATGATCGCGTCTCTTGCTGCAACGTTAGGCCCTAATTTACGCGGACCCATTTTAAATATCACACCGTCCGAATTGATCTGGTCTGGCCATAACTCAGATGGAATGGTATGCCCCTTCCCGTCAAAATCGCTGCCAGCCCCCGCGGTACGGTCAACATCGGGCGAAGTGATCTCGGTAGTATATTTCAGATCTACAGGTAAGCTTTGTGTAGTTGTTAACGCTGTTGATGGTTTAGCGATGGTAACTGCAAAAGTACGTGGCTGATAAGGGTTCATATCTACCAAAAGTTTACCGTCTTTAATAGTTGCCGACCCCACCTCATCCTCAACGCCGTTAATTTCACGGGCAGACATGATCTTTGACGCCATACTTAGGGATACATTCTTAACAAGGCTGCCAGTCAGTTCCTGTAAGCGCACAACTATTTCGTTAGTATTTTCTGCCTGTTTAATAGCTCTTATAGCAACCTGCTTAGTGTTTAACGAAGCAAGCGACAGTGATTTGCCTAATTGTCCCTCATGCCTGGTTGTTTCAAAAGGTACAACCGGCTGGTTTAAAAATGCCGGTTGCCATAAAGTGGTTTCGTTTTTCCAATCGCCGGCGTGGCCCGCAATGGAGTAGGTAAACTGGTGCCTGCCAAAATCCTGGAAGGCCGAGGTGGGATACCTTGCAGCAGGCTCCGGATTGTGGAACAAGGTTAAGCGTAATGTATGGTCATCAGGCTTGTCCCATCCGTATTTACAATCGTTCATAATGGTTATACCGTAGTCACCTTTTGATGAAGAAAGATCGGCCCATTGTTGTGCCGGCACCTCGTACATTTTTTCGGTATTGGTATTTCGCTGTATGGTACCTAAGCCCAAATCGTAAGTAGCTTTTTGATTAGATACGCTTAGCGGGAACGATGCTTTTAGCAATGTATTTTTTGAATGCCAATCCACATCATTCACCACATCAACCCGGTTACCCGCCTCACCATTGGCCAGGCGTATGTATTGTGTAAAGGTTGAGCCCTCTGTTTCGCGCACTATTTTTAAAGACACCCTAACCGGGCCGTTCTCTTCAATACTGATACTTTTAATACCGCTCACATAATTTCGCGGAGCGGCTTTAATCGCTTTGTATTGAACTTCCCACTGCGGCCAATCCACCGAAACATCATTTAAAAATTCAATGCGCATTGGGGCGCTTAATATTTCTTTTTTATAACGTTTATCGAATACGCTGCTGATATCGCCATTTTTATCGATGGTAACTTTGTAACGGGCATTTTCTAACGATCGATCGGAAATAGTCAAAGAACTTTTTTGCGCATCCGTCTGGTCACTTTCTCTTACATCATACACCTCAAACCCATTAGCAGGCAGCTTTGCCAAAAACAAAATATGATATTGACTGCCATCATTATTTATGATCTGCGAGGGCACTTCCTTTCCATCTTTATTAAACACTATTACCGATTTTGTATTGGCTGATAGGTTAACAGTGGCCTCAACCACATCTTCGCGTTGCACCGACAAAGCATTATATACTGTAAGGGGGATACCTTTGGTACGCGTATCTAATCCGCGCGATACGGCACCAGCCGCGGTATTCAATACCGAATTAAATTGGTTGCGGCTCACAAATTCATCGTTCCACGAAAACTCGTACACCTCGGGTATACTGGTGCCGGTAAGATCGTCATGAAACTCGTGCCTTAAAAAGCGTGTCCAGGCTTCGTTTATTTTTTCTTTTGGATAAGGCGCTCCGCCTAACCAGTTGGCGGCTACCGCCGCGCGCTCGGTAGCATCAGCCAATAATTCATTTTTACGATTTAGTAATTTCATCAAAGCCTGAGAAGTGTAGCACCCTGTACCATGTTTTGATAAAATAAACTCGCCATTATAAACCGTAAGCTGATCTTTTTGCTGCTGCGTTAACTGGTTGCCCAGCAGATCAGTGGATGCTGCAATAACTTTAACGGGACCATTGCCTTTCAGGCTTTTTTCTAATAAAGCAACCGACTGGTCATCGGGCGCTCCGCCCCTGTCGCCGGTGCCATATAATTTATAAGCAGCGTATATACCTGTTTTATTACCTAAATTATTGATCGTTAGCAGGTTTGACGTATCGGTACTTGCATCGCGGGTTATACGGGCTGATACACTGCCCGGATTTATTTCGGCCAATATTTTTGAGCCGTCGGGCCCCTGCCACATGCCAATATCAAAAGGCATTCCTACGGCCGAGTTTCCGTGTAGTTTTATGGTCGAAAATGAATTTAATCCGCAATGTGCAGCAATTGAAGGCAGAGAATAAGGAAAGCCAAAACAATCGGGCAAATAAACATCGGTACTGGTTTTGCCAAACTCCTTTTTATAAAATTGCTGGCCCAATAAAAAATTTCGTATCAATGCTTCGGGCGATGGCATATTTACATCGCCCGCGTCAAGCGAACTGCCTGCAATGTTCCAGCGGCCTTTAGCTATATATTCTTTTAGTTTATTGTAACGGTTGGGGTAGTATTCTTTTACCCACATATATCTTACCGCACCTTCAAAATTGAAAACATAGTCAGGATACTTCTCTATCAAATTAAAATTATCATCGAGCGTATTCAACAGATAATTATTGATCGACGTTTGCTCGGTCCACTTCCATTGGGTGTCAAAATGTGCGGTCGAAACCAGGTGAAGCACCTTCTGTTTCGAATAATCGGGCACAGGCTGCTGGGCTATTACATTAATGGAAAATATAGTGAATAAACACAAAAAGGGCGAGGCAATAGATCTTTTCATCTCCTGTTAGTTTAATAATAAATTGGTTTATAGAGGGGAATTACCGGGAGATAATATTACAACTAATTTGAACTATCTGAAATAATTTATACGAATACGATTGCGCAACAAAAAAGGCCGCGAATTAAATCCACGGCCTTTTTTTAATAAGTTAAATACTGTTTTTATTGATAGCTTACGCTTAAAGTAATAGGTACACTTAATGCTTTTGATACAATGCAATTAGCTTTAGCGCCTTCAGCAATTTCTTTGAATTTATCTTCAGATACACCATCGATCACTGATCCTTTCAAATCCAGGTGAATACCGGTTATAACCAGCGCCTGCATATCCAGGTCTAAAACAGCTTCGGTGTTCAAATCGCCGGGAGTGAAACCTGCTTGCGATAAAGCCGCGCCTACTGCCATAGTAAAACAACCTGCATGAGCAGCAGCGATCAGTTCTTCGGGATTAGTACCAATGCCATCCGCAAAGCGGGTTTTAAATGAATATTGTGTATTGTTAAGGATGGTGCTTTGGGTTGATATTTCACCTGTTCCTTCTGTTAAAGTGCCTTTCCAGTGGGCTTTTGCTGTGCGTTTCATGATTTTTGTTTTGAGTTGATTTGGTACGTAAATATATAGTTTATAATATTTAGCTGATGTTAATTATTTAGTCCATTTACCGCGTTCATATTGTACGGGCCATTGAATTTCGTAGCCCAGCTCATTAGCGGCACGCAGCGGGAAATAAGGATCGCGCAGCATTTCGCGCGCTATGGTAACCATATCTGCCTGCCCGCTTTGAATGATCTCGTCGGCTTGTTTGGGCTCGGTTATCAACCCCACCGCACCGGTCAATATATCAACCTTACGTATAGCTTCGGCAAACTGAACCTGATAACCCGGTTTTAGGGGTATAGACGCGATCACATTACCACCCGATGAGCAATCAATAAAATCGACACCTTTATTTTTTAAAATTTTTGCTAACGCGACAGAGTCATCAATTGTCCATCCGCCATCCGTCCAGTCGCTGGCTGATATACGCACAAATAACGGATTGGTTGATGGCCAAACTTCCTGCACACCGGCTATAACTTGTAACAATAAACGGATACGGTTCTCAAACGAGCCGCCATACTCATCGGTACGGTGGTTGCTTAGCGGCGAATAAAACTCATGCAGCAAATAACCATGCGCGGCATGTAATTCAATTACTTTAAAGCCGGCCTGTAATGCCCTTAAAGCAGCATCTTTAAAATCGGTTGTAATTTTTTCAATACCCTTTTTATCCAGTTCCTGAGGGGGTTCTTCGTTTTCATTAAAAGGAATTGCGCTTGGCGCCAATGCACGCCAGCCGTTCTGTTCATTAGCAGATATTCGCGCATTACCATCCCACGGCTTTTGGTGGCTGGCCTTACGCCCGGCATGTGCCAGCTGAATACCGGCTACTGCACCATGTTCGTGAATAAAAGTGGTGATCTCTTTTAGCTTGATCAGGTGCTCATCTTTATAAATACCCAAATCGCCATAACTGATACGCCCTTCGGGCGATACGGCTGCGGCTTCAGTAATTACCAGCGCGGCACCGCCCACTGCACGGCTGCCCAAATGTACCAGATGCCAGTTACTTGCAAAACCGTCTTTGCTCGAGTACTGGCACATAGGCGATACAGCAATACGGTTCCTGAATTCAATATCTTTTATGCGGAGGGGTGAGAATAAGTGAGGCATATGTTTTTTTTACAAATATGTAAAGTAACACCTGCAATAGTCTCACGGTTTTGTAAAATACGGGGTATGCTTATAAAATGATAAACCTACTCGGTTTTTTCATCGCGCTTTACCAATAACACCTCATCGCCTTCAAGTGGCAGATACCCATACTCATAGCAAAAATGATAGGTTTTGCCATTTTGAGTATCGTATTTATTGGTGAGGTATTTAAAGTTGAAGCCTTTGGCAGCCATTTTTTCGCGGGTGGTTTTTGTTTTGCCCGACGGGTTCAACTCTTCCATTATACGGCGGTTACGTTTCAGGATATTGTTGATGTTGCGCACCATATTATAACTGTTGCTGTTAAGCTGGTTGTTATAATTA
>DATJJI010000143.1:0-6303 GCA_035492275.1 Mucilaginibacter sp. | reverse complement strand
TAATCCAGGTCGATATGGATATGATCACCAGGATGGGCTATAAAGTTATGTATAAGCGGCTCTATCGCTACGTCCTGCGCTATATACTGGTTAAAATTGATAGTAAAAGTACCATCAGGTTTAACATTGGCCGTATAGGTGGTGGGGTTTCCGCCAAAATCCATCACATTTAGGATAAATTTATTGCTGTTGTCCGGCGCGTTTTTAAAATTGGCTATTTTAACATCTATTATTGTTTTTTTAGCTGTTGCTGGGCCATTTTTATTGCATGATGCTGTAAACAAAGCGGCAAACAGGGTAATGCCGGTGAGCAGGTGTTTCATTTTGTAACAGGTTTAATAATAGGATAATGCAAGATACAAAATATCACTAAAGCCTTAGTTAAAAAATATTAAATCTTTACTTGTTAAAGCTGATCAATAATTATCGACCTCTCATCAAAATAGCGCCGCGAGTTTTTAAGGACATGAAAATTTATGTTTGCCGAGAGGGGAGTGATGATTTTTTCATTTGCCAATAGTGGCAAATAGTAAATGTAACATTTATATATATAAGGTATTTAATGCTGTATTAATTATGATTTGATTAATAAAATTTGTTTTTTTGGTTAAGATAAAAGCATTGCCGACTGACAATGTTGTAACCAATTTTAAATTTTTACTAATAAACTTTGCCTGTAGCGCTTATTTAATATAAGATGGTACCCCCTCTGCAACAGCCTTACCCAATTAAACTATAATTTACATGAGCCAAAACAAAGCCGCCTTTACCGAAAAGAAATTTGTTGTCACACTAACTTTTGCTACTTCTTTGTTCCTGATGTGGGGCTTGCTGCACTCTATGAGCGATGTGCTGAACAAACATTTTCAAAATGTATTAAATCTTTCCATATCCCAATCTGGCTTGATCCAGTTTTCTGTTTTCGGCGCTTATTTTATTATGAGTATTCCTGCCGGTATGTTCATGAAAAAATATGGCTACAAGCCAGGAGTTATATTAGGATTATGCTTATTTGCGGCAGGTCTGTTTTTATTTGTGCCGGCAGCTAATGCCGCTTCATTTACATTTTTCAGAATAGCGTTATTTATAGTAGGCTGTGGTATGGCAACGCTCGAAACGGTGGCCCACCCTTTTGCTGCGGCGCTGGGCGACCAGCGAAGCAGCGATTTACGGGTAAATTTTGCACAGATATTTAATGCAGGCGGTACTATCATCGGCCCCCTTATCGGTGGTTTCTTTTTGTTAAGTGGTGATACGGTAAAGTCAACAGATCTTACTTCGGTAAAAACACTTTATGTATGTATAGGCATTGTAGTACTGCTGATAGCGGTAGTTTTTACATTTTTAAAGATACCTGCTTTAACAGATCCTCACGCCGCAACTTCGTCTGATGACACGGAGGCATTAAATGTTGACGTAGCTCCTTCAAAAAAATTATTTCAGCACAGCCATTTTGTATGGGCTTGCGCCGCGCAATTTTTTAATGTGGCCGCACAAGCCGGTACCTGGGCGTTTTTTATTAATTACGGCTCAACTATTATGCATTTCAGTGATGAAAAGGCAGCCTATTTTATGAGCCTTTTTATGGGGATGATGTTATTAGGCCGTATAGTAGGTACCTCGTTAATGACCATTATCGCACCAAATAAATTATTAGCCATTTTTGCAGGGTGTAATATATTGATGTGTGTTATTGTTGCTCAACATTTGGGGTGGACATCGTACATTGCTTTGCTGATGATCAACTTCTTTTTCAGCATTATGTTTCCTACTATTTTCAGTTTAGGTTTAAAAAATCTGGGCAGCCATACACAGCAGGCGTCATCTTATATAGCGATGGGTGTTGTAGGTGGTGCACTCTTCCCATACCTTATGGGGCAGGTAGCCAACCATGATATAGCAACAGCCTATTATATGCCAATTATTTGCTACGTAGTGATATTCCTGTTCGGTTACAAGTTTTACAAGGTAAAAAAATCAGCATAAATAAAATAACCAATAAATATATTATGATGGGTAACACAAACAATAAACCAGGTTTTAACCGGCGCGATGCTTTAAAAGCGCTGGGCATAGGCTCGACAGCAGGTTTGCTGGGATTAATGAGCGCGCCAATGAGCGCCGAGGCAAAAGAAGAAGAAAAAGCCAAAAATACGTACGCCAAAGGTATGGCGCCTGTTACCATTACTAAAGTAAGGGCAATAGGTACCGCGCCAAACGGATCGAACCTGGTAATTGTAAAAGTTGAAACCTCTGAGCCTGGCCTGTATGGTGTGGGCTGTGCCACGTTTACCCAACGTGCCGAAGTGGTGGTTACCGCAATTAATGAATACCTCGACCCATTTTGCAAGGGCCGCGATGTAGATAATATTGAAGATATGTGGCAGGCTGCCTACGTTAGCTCGTACTGGCGCAACGGCCCCGACCTTAATAACGCTTTAAGCGGACTTAACGAAGCCATGTGGGATATAAAGGGCAAGCGTGCCAATATGCCCGTGTACGAGCTTTTGGGCGGCAAGGCCCGTTTCGCGGTTGATACCTATGCCCATGCCGATGGCAAAGATACCGCCGCGGTTATTGACCAGGTAAAAAAATACCAGGCTATGGGTTTCCGTCACATCCGTATACAGTTGGGTGGTTACGGCTCAATGGGCCTGGCTAAAAATCCTGATTTTAAGGATGCCAAATTCGGTATGCCGCGCGATCAGTTTATTGATCCGCGTGCTTATGTACAGGCCATACCTAAATTGTTTAATGATGTGCGTAAAGCCTGCGGTACCGAGGTTGAATTGTTACATGATACCCATGAGCGCGTACAGCCAATGGATATGATCAATATGTGTAAGCGCCTGGAAGAATATGATCCTTTCTTTATTGAAGATCCGCTATCGCCCGAAAACAGGAGCTGGTGGAAACAATTGCGTTCAAGCACCACAGTACCATTTGCAATGGGCGAACTGTTTAACAACCCTAATGAGTTTGTACAGGAAATGGCCGATCATTCTTTCGATTTTATCCGCTGCCATGTTTCGCAAATGGGGGGTATAACGCCCATTATGAAAATTGCCCACTTAGGCGAGCTGTTTAACGTGCGTTCTGCATGGCACGGCCCCGGCGATTGTTCGCCGATTGGGCACGCGGCGCATTGCCATATCGACCTTAACATCTGGAACTTCGGTATCCAGGAATCTATATTTTTTACTGAAAAAGAAAAAGAAGTATTCCCGGGTACACCCGAATTAAAGAACGGCTATCTGTTTGTTAATGAGGCACCGGGCTTAGGTACCGATATTGATGAAAAACAAGCTGCCAAATATCCTATCACCAATCGCGCAGGCGGCTGGACCATACGCAAAAGAGACGGTACTATAGTTAGGCCATAATATAACAGACATGAAAAAGAAAATTATTGCTGCGTGCTTATTATTCGGTTTATATGCCGGCGCTGCCGAGGTTGCCGACGCACCGCAAGCCAGCATAACCAACGGACAGCTTACAGCCAGCCTGTACTTGCCCGATGCCAATAAGGGCTATTATCAGGCTACCCGCTTTGATTGGTCGGGCCTGGTAAAAAGTTTGGAGTATAAGGGCCATAGTTATTTTGGGGTATGGTTTGATAACTATAACCCAAAAACACACGACGCGGTAACTGGCCCGGTCGAATCGTTCGCGCCGTTAAACTATGATGCGGCTAAACCGGGGGGTACTTTTGTTGATATTGGTGTAGGCGTTTTGCGCAAACCGGTAGAGCGGGGTTACCAATCATTTAAGCTATATGATATTGTAGATGGCGGTAAATGGACCGTTACTACCAAAGACGACCGGGTGATCTATAAACAAGAGCTGCATGATTCGACAGGATATGCGTTCACTTATACTAAAACCGTACGTTTGGTAAAAGGCAAGCCCGAAATGGTTTTGGAGCATAGCCTTAAAAATACCGGAACAAAAGCTATCGAGACCGAGGTATTTGATCATAATTTCCCGGTGCTTGATAAAGAGCCTACCGGGCCCAATATGCAGATCGTTTTTCCGTTTGAAATAAAACCGGATGGACAGGGAATGAAGGGATGGGGAACTATTGGAAAGATAAACGGCAGGATACTGAACTTTACCCGCGAGCTCACAAAAAGAGAACAAGTGTACAGCCCCGGCTTTTTAGGCCTAACCGGTACTGCTAAAGATTATGATTTTAAAATTGAGAACCTTAAAACCGGTGCCGGCATGCACATAAAAGGCGACCAGCCGCTTGAAAAACTGGTATACTGGGCCTGCCCAACCACCGCCTGCCCCGAGCCTTATATAAAAATAAGCGTGGCACCAGGTAAAGAAATGAAATGGAACATCGATTACGAATTTTACACGTTTACGCCCGAATCCAAATAGAATTTAACAGAAAATGAAATATCCTAAACTAAAGTACATTACACCGGTTTTTTGCCTGCTTTCAACAGGCGTTTTTGCACAGCACGCGAAAACGATTGCAAAGCCCGTTACCAACCTTGATTACCCGGCATACGGTGGTAACAAAGCAGGTAACCGCTACTCGCCGCTAACGCAAATCAACACTAAAAACGTAAATAACCTGCAGGTTGATTGGACGTATGATACAGGTGATAACGTAAATGGCGGCCGTGGCAGCGATTGGCAAACCCAGCCTATCGTAGTAAAAAATGTAATGTACCTGGTTACGCCACGGTTAAAAGTGGTTGCTTTAGATGCTGCCACCGGTAAGCAATTGTGGTTGTTCGATCCATCGGTTACCGGTAAGCGTGGCGGTGGCGCTATGCGGGGTTTAACCTACTGGGAAAAAGGCGACGATAAGCGTTTGATTTATAACTACGGATATGTAATAATTGAGCTGAACGCCAAAACCGGCGAATGGATAAAATCATTCGGCGAAGGTGGAATGGCCGATATTCATGAAGGTTTGAAAGATAACCCGGTTTGGGGCGCCGAACCGCAAAAATGGAGTATGCGTAATACTTCGCCGGGTGCGGTTTATAAAGATGTTTATATTGTAGGTTCAAGTATGTCCGAGGGTCAGGATGCTCCTCCGGGATATATCCAGGCATTTGATGTGTTAACCGGCAAAATGCTGTGGGTATTTCATACCATCCCGCTTCCTGGCGAATATGGCTATGGTACCTGGGGCCCTGATTCGTATAAAAAAATAGGTGCCGCGAACGACTGGACAGGTTTAGTAGTTGATGATAAACGCGGCATTGCTTATGTAAGTACCGGTTCTTCTTCGGTTGATTTTTATGGAGGCATAAGGCCGGGCATGAACCTGTTTGCCAACTGTATTATAGCGCTTGATGCTAAAACAGGTAAGCGTTTATGGCATTTCCAGACTATCCACCATGATATGTGGGATCGCGATTTGCCTTGCCCTGGTAACCTTTTAACGGTAACCCATAACGGTAAAAAAATTGACGCGATAGCCCAGCCAACCAAAGATGGTTTATTGTTTGTGCTTGACCGTGTTACCGGCAAGCCTGTATTCCCGGTAAAGGAAACCAAGGTGCCAACTACACCTGCCTTGCCGGGCGAACATCCATGGCCAACACAGCCTGTACCAACACTGCCTAAGCCATTCGCCATGCAGGAACTTACTGAGGCTACCATTACCGACCGTACGCCCGAGGCTCACGCTTATGTTTTAAACAGATATAACAACAGCTTACATGGCAGCAAATATATGCCGCCAAGCGAAAAAGGTACTTTGTACTTTGGTTTTGGTGGCGGCGCCGAATGGGGAGGCACCGCGGTTGATGCTAAAGGAACAATTTATATCAATGCTAACAATATGCTTTGGTGGCAGTTTATGACCGATGTGGCAAAACGCGATGCCATGGCATCAGCAACGCCTGGCTCTATATTATTTAATAATACCTGTGCCGTATGTCATGGGGCCAATGGCGGCGGTGCAAACGGGGGCGATGGAGCTCAGCCTTACCCGGTTTTAACAAACGTGGGCGACAGGCTTACCCGCGACCAGATCAGCGCTACTATCGAAAATGGCCGCGGACGCATGCCTTCATTCGCGACGCTGCCTAAAGGCGATCGTGACCAGATCATTGACTTTTTAATGCATACCGAAAAGAATGTTCCTCCTGCAAGAGCCAATTACAGGCAACGCATGACAACGCCCTATTCAACGCCTTACCAAAACAACGGCACCCAGCAGTTTCGTGATAACGAAGGCTACCCTGCAATGAAAGCACCATGGGGAACCTTAAGCGCGATAGACCTGAACACGGGCAAATACAGATGGCAGGTTCCGCTGGGCGAATACCCGGA
>DATJJI010000142.1:0-28244 GCA_035492275.1 Mucilaginibacter sp. | reverse complement strand
TAATTATATTTATTTTTTCAAAAAAAACTAATACTTACCCCTATTAAATATTAAACGAATGACTAAAAAACATTCCGAATAAACCTATAATAAACATGAAAGATGTAAAATATCCACTTTGTTATATTATTATAGGTCAGCAGCCATGGGATACGGAGATTGGGAGCAATTGCAAAGACATTGCCCTTGAACTTAGTAAAACCAATAAGGTACTATACATTAACTCGCCGTTAGATAGGATAACACTTTGGAGAAACAGAAATGATCCAAAAGTTATTAAACGACTAAACGTGATCAGAGGAAAAGATGACGGCTTGATTAAGATACAGGAAAACCTGTGGAACTATTATCCGGATTGTATGGTCGAATCTATCAATTGGCTAAGCAGCGATTGGTTGTTCAACTTGCTGAATAAACGAAATAACAAAAAACTGGCACAATCTATTCAAAAAGCAATAGCCCGGTTAGGTTTTGAGCAATTTATATTGTTTAACGACAATGAAATGTTTAAAGCCTATTACCTGCAAGACTTTTTGAAACCACTGGTTAGTACCTACTACTCCAGGGATTATATGATAGCGGTTGATTATTGGAAAACCCATGGCGAAAAGCTGGAACCGATATTAATTGAAAAAAGCGACCTATGTTTTGCCAACTCAACTTACTTGTCTGATTATTGTAAGCAATACAATCCCCGCTCCTACTACATTGGGCAAGGCTGCGATCTGCATGATTTTCAGAATCCGGATAATTTAAAACTGCCTGATGACCTTAAGGATATTAAAAACAAGATCATTGGTTACGTAGGCTCATTAAACAGCTTGCGATTAGATATAGATGTTATTGAAACCATCGCTTTGAATTTTCCGGATAGTGAAGTAGTACTAGTTGGCCCGGAAGACGATGTATTCAGAGCGAGTAATTTACACCAGATAAAGAATGTTCATTTTTTGGGCCTTAAGACAGTTAATCAGTTGCCGGCTTATGTAAATGCGTTCGATATATGTATAAATCCGCAAATAGTAAATGAAGTTACTATTGGGAACTATCCTCGCAAAATTGATGAATACCTTTCATTAGGTAAGCCTACTGTGGCTACATCAACAAAAACAATGGAAGTTTTTAAAGAATATGTGTACCTGGCCAATACCAAAGAAGATTATATCGAGCTGATAAAAAAAGCTATGGCCGAAAACAGCGATGCTTTAATAGCCGACCGGATAGAATTTGTATCAAGCCACACCTGGGCAAACAGTGTTAAAGCTATGGTTGATGAAATTGATATCTTTTTAAAGGAAAAATAAAAAATGAGCATGTTGCATATATTATGGATAATTGTCCAGATCGTGATAGGATATCAGTTAGTTATTCCCTTTATTCTTTATGTGTTTTATATACTTAAAGGAGGATATAAGGCTGCGAATAACTTAACCCCGCCTGCCGAAAAAGATTACGCCATTATTGTAACAGCTTATGAGCAAACAACTTTACTGCCTGCTGTTGTTGAATCAATTTTAAAACTGGATTATAGCAATTACCTGGTGTATATTGTTGCAGACAATTGCGATATTTCTGACCTGCATTTTAATGATGAACGGGTAATACTATTAAGGCCCGAAACTGTTTTAGCCGGTAATACCCGCTCGCACTTTTATGCCATAGCACACTTTAAACGTAACCACGAAATACTAACTATTATAGATAGCGACAACCTGGTTGAACCCAATTACCTGAAAGAGCTTAGTCCATTTTTTGAAGCTGGTTTCGAAGCTGTACAAGGTGTACGGGCCGCCAAAAACTTAAATACTACCTATGCTTGCCTTGATGCAGCCAGAGACATCTACTATCACTTTTATGACTGTGAGGTATTATTTACACTTGGTTCGTCGGCAACACTATCTGGCTCGGGTATGGCATTTACAACATCGCTATATAAAGATGCACTCGAAAAACTCGATGTAAAAGGCGCTGGGTTTGATAAGGTGCTGCAAGCCCAAATTGTTAAAAATGACAAGAGAATTGCTTTTGCTTACAATGCGGTAGTGTACGATGAAAAAACCACACATTCAGACCAATTGGTAAAACAACGTTCACGATGGATAAATACCTGGTTTAAATATTTTGGCTACGGTTTTAATATTATAGGCCGTGGTATAAAAAACTTTAGTATCAACCAGTTTTTATTTGGGATAATATTGCTCAGGCCACCCCTGTTTTTATTCATACTGGCAAGCGGTTTATGTTGTTTTATTAACCTGTTTATATTCCCGGTTTATTCACTGATATGGGTAATAGCAATGGCGATGTTTGTGTTAAGTTTTTACATATCGCTAAAAAGGCACCCTATTGATGAAAGGATATACCGATCGTTGGTAAACATCCCGAAGTTTATCTACTTTCAGTTAGTATCATTAGTGTATGCAAAAAACGCCAACAAGCGTTCGGTTGCCACCAAACACCCTACCGAAATAAAAGCCTGATAATTTTAGTAGTTTTAGTGGCTTAAGTATTTAAGCACACGTTGCCAGGTGGCTTTTTTTATGCCGCCATCAATCAATATCTTCCTGTCAGTAGTCCAAACAATGGTACGCCTGGTTTTTACCCAGTGTAGTTTTCCATAATTATTGTCGCGCAGCTTCATTGCCAGCCAGCCATCTTCATTTGTTCCTTCCGGATGGTTAAAGCCATCAACGCTTAAGCATTGCTCTCTGCGGCATGCCGAATTAAACCCGTAAACATTTAATGCCTCTTCTTTAAAGGTTTTGTTTATTATCCTGTTAAAATCAGACAAGTATTCAAAAACGAAATATAAAAATCTTGATGTACCTTCAAGCGGTATAAATGAAAAACGCCCGTAAGTAAGTCCAATTTTTTCGTTTTTAATTAATGGACTTACCATATCATCGATCCATGAAGCCGGGTATATGGTATCGGCATCAGCATTCAGTAAATATTTTCCTTTAGCTATAGCAAGGCCCGAGTTTCTGGCTATCGTAATTCCCTGCCTCAGTTCATTAACACATATAACGCCCGTCATTTTTATCAACTCCTCTGTTTTATCTTTCGAGTTATTGTTAACCACAATTACTTCAACACTATGTTTGGTATTTGTATTTGATAAAGAGAACAGGGTTTTTAAAATATTATCCTCTTCATTATATGCGGGTATTACTATTGAAATATCAGGCGTGTCGCTAAATATGTTTTTAAAATTCTGAACAATCTGGGGCACTTCGGGCAATAACGCATCAGAATTCTTGTTGTATTTTAAAACATTAGGGGGGATTGAAATAGGTCTCATTAAAGATGTATATTGCTTGAGATAATTTCCAATAAATATAAACCAAAAAAACTTAAAAGCACATTTTTTAAATAATATAGCTAAAAGGTGAGGCGTTTTATGATTAATATTTATATTTACTTTATAAATATCTATTAATAGTGAACAGAAGGACCTCCATAAAAGCTATACTTACTTTAGGTGTGCTTGGCGTTTCTTCATATTCTGTTTACGAGTGGGTAAGCTATAACCAACAGATAGATTTCAGGCTCTTTGTAAAAAGAAAACACCTCATTGCCGAACTTGCCGAAATCATTATTCCGCGTACTGATACTCCCGGAGCCAAGGATGCAAAGGTGGAAGATTATATTTTAAGCGTACTTGAGTATTGCTCAACACCGCGCGAACAGAATATATTTTTTCACGGATTGAGCGATCTGGAAAAATATACGTTTAATAAATACAATCGCCAGTTTGCAGATTGTACCAAAGCCGAAAAAATAGCTATTGTACAACACTTTGAAAATAAAGCCACTTACCATATTGCTATTATTGATAAAATAGATCAAAAAGTTATTGGGGCTCCCTTTTACACAAATTTAAGGCAGTTAACTATTGAGGGCTATTGTAAATCGCAAGTGGGCGCCACCCAGGGGCTTGCTTATGATTATGTTCCGGGTACATTTAGTTCATGTATACCGCTTATAAAAAACCAGAGATCCTGGGCAACAAAATAAATTAGTATATGTATATAACAGGTGCTGCTAAAGTAAATGCTACGTTTGATGCAATAGTTGTTGGCTCGGGCATTAGCGGCGGCTGGGCTGCGATGGAGTTATGCAGGAAAGGTTTAAAAACCTTGCTTTTAGAACGCGGCCGAAACGTTGAGCATATAAAAGACTACCCCACCGCCATGCTTAACCCATGGGATTTTAAGTTAGGTGGCAGGCTCCCGCTTAAAGAAGCGCAGGCCAACCCGGTTTGGGCAAGCAACGCAGATGCTACAAACCATATGTTTTTTGCAAAAGACACTGATCATCCCTACATACAGGAAAAACCATTTAACTGGGTAAGGGGCTATCAGGTTGGCGGTCGCTCATTATTATGGGGCAGGCAAACTTATCGTTGGAGCGATCTTGACTTTGAGGCTAACTTAAAAGATGGCACCGCTATTGACTGGCCCATACGCTATAAGGATATTAGCCCCTGGTATGATTATGCGGAGCAGTTTATTGGTGTAAGCGGAAAAAGCGAGGGCCTTGCACAATTGCCCGATGGCCGGTTTTTACCACCAATGGAGTTGAATTGTATTGAACATCATTTAAATGATGAGATAAGAAAAAAATATCCCGACAGGTTATTAACCATTGCCCGCGTAGCTAATTTAACCAAAGTGTGGGATAACAGGGGGCCTTGCCAAAATCGGAACCTATGCAGCCGGGGCTGCCCATTTGGCGGATATTTTAGCAGCAATAGCTCAACCATACCGGCGGCAATGAAAACCGGGAATTTAACCCTGCGACCCTATTCCATCGTTACCGAAATTTTGTATGATGATCAACAGAAAAAAGCAAAAGGCGTAAGAGTAATTGATTCTGAAACAAAAGAAACTTTTGAGTATTATGCCAAAATAGTTTTCGTAAACGCGTCAACGCTTGGCACTACCAGCATATTATTGAACTCAAAATCAGGCCGTTTCCCTAACGGGCTTGGAAACGATAGCGGCGAACTGGGTCATAATTTAATGGATCATCACTCATCAGCAGGTGCTTCGGGTGCGCATGATGGCTACCGCGATTTTTATTATAAAGGAAGAAGGCCATGCGGGTTTTTAATACCCCGTTATAGAAATATCAAGGCGAATGAAAACCTGGGCTTTTTAAGAGGCTATAACCTTCAGGGGCATGGTGAGCGCTCAGAATGGAGCGACAGGATGAATGAACCAGGTTTTGGCGAAGATTTTAAAAAACAGCTTACTACTCCCGGCTCATGGACGGTATGGATGGCCGGCTGGGGCGAATGTTTGCCTTATCATGAAAACAAAATAGTATTAGATCCTGATAAAAAAGATAAATGGGGATTGCCGGTAATAGCCATTGATTTTGAGTTTAAACAAAACGAAAATAAAATGATGGATGACATCAAAGAAACCTCGGCCGAAATGCTTACCAAAGCCGGTTTCAAAAATGTTAACACATTTAACTACAAGCATCCCGGTGGCAGCACCGTTCATGAAATGGGAACTGCCCGAATGGGTAAAGACCCTAAAACATCGGTTTTAAATGGGAATAACCAGATACATGAGGTAAAAAACGTTTTTGTAACTGATGGCAGCTGCATGGCATCATCAGCATGCCAAAACCCCTCATTAACTTATATGGCGTTAACGGCAAGAGCATGTGATTTTGCTTTCAACGAACTTTCGAAAGGAAACATTTAAATCCTTTGGGTACCATTTTTACGTATAATGTGGTAGCCATTAATTTAAATATTGATGATGAAACTTTTATTGACAATTGCTCAATAAAGCGATGCGTATAGTTCATGTGATATTTACTCAATAGATCGGGCACAAATAGAACGCCTGGTCAACATTATCTTATGAAAGTGCAATCTATTTATCGTATAATATTAAAAATCATCCTAAATTAGCGCTGTTTCGGGGGTTTGCCCGGGGTTGTGATAAAAATGTTGTTTGCACAGAGATTCAATAAATATTGACACCCAAATTTTGGATAAACAGGATGCCCGAATACACTATAAATAATTATAATAATATAAGTTTGTTTAAACCTATATCACAACACACCATTCGCATTCCCCGTAAAAGTACCTATGAGCATTAAAAGCAAAGCCATTAATAGTGGGAAGTGGGTCACAATTTCTACAGCGGCACAAACCATTATTCAATTTGTACAAATGGCTGTATTGGCTCGTATACTTGATTCTACCGCGTTTGGGGTTGTGAGTATGAGTTTGATCTTTATTAACTTTTTTGGGATATTCAGCGATCTGGGTTTTACAAACTCCATCATACATAAGCAGGAAAGTGATCAAAAAATCTTATCATCTGTATACTATACGAGCATATTGGTAGCAGTTGTGCTGTCATCTCTGGCTATGATATTGTCACCATTTGTAGCCGAATTTTATCATGAACCACGCTTAGGCAAAGTAGTTGTACGCATGGCATTTTGCTTTGTAATTATTTGTTTTGGTTCGATATACGCTATTCTTTTAAAAAAAGAACTTCAATTTAAAGCCATTGCCGCAATTGATATTACCGGTAACGCGGTTGCCTTTGTTGTAACTATAATTTTAGCATTAAGGGGGTTTAATGAACTATCCATAGTGTATGGAACACTAACCGTTCATGTTATCCGTTCGTCGCTCGAAATATACTTTGGCAGGCATATATTTAAACCCAAATGGCATTTCAAATTCGGTGAAATTAAGGATCACTTAAAATTCGGGGTATATAATCTGGGTGAAACCTTTGTAGGCTTTATCCAAGGCAATTGGGACAATATCATTGTTGGCCGCATATTGGGAGCCCGTTATTTAGGTATCTATAATTTAGCATTACAATTAGGTTATTATCCAATATCACGACTAAACCCCTTAATTTTGCGTGTAGCCTTCCCTCTAATAGCAAAATTCAAGGATGATGATTCTGCTTTAAAGAGAGCCTATATTAAGATATTAGATATTTTAAGCTATTTCAACTACCCCCTGTTAGCGGGTCTTTTTATAACAGTACAAAGTGTTGTACCGCTTGCCTGCGGCCCAAATTGGGCTGAAACATTTCCATTAATTAAAATATTTGTTTTTGTAAGTGCTGTAACCTGTCTTTCGCATCCGTTGTTTACTATAGCATATACCAAAGGCAAACCCAAATATCTGTTTTACATAGGTTTGGTTTCATTCATCATAAAAATTCCGTTGGTTCTTGTTTTAGGAAAGTACTGGGGCGTTACAGGAATAGCCATAGCACTATTACTAACAGAAAGTATTACGCTAATCATAAATTTAACGCTAGTGCGCTCGCTGATTGGAAATTTCATGAAACCATTTTTACAAAATATATTAAAGCCTATTACCTTTTGCCTGATAATGGTGTTGGCCGTATATCTTTACCAGGTTATTTTTGGCTATCAGGGCATATATCATACTATTGCACAAGTACTTATTGGAGCCGGCGTTTATCTGGCCTTGACTTTTAAGTTCAAATATTCTTTTTCAGATTTAATTGAAATTAAAAATTCATTATAAATACGCTATAATTTTAACATTAATACATCCGCTGTATACTTACACCAAGTGTAGTAGCAAATTATTAGTTCACAATTTATATTTTTGGTAATAAGAAAATTTATATGGGCTTAAATGATAATAATAGAATTAGCATTCTTCTTGTAACAGATGATTATTATGCAATCTTATTAGCTGCATTTCTAAAATCAATAGAAATGAATCATAAGACTGACGAGATAATTGATGCTTATATTATTGATGACAATATTTCACAGAAAAAGAGAAAAAAAATAATTAATTCTCTAAAATTAGATAAAATGGTTTTGCATTGGATAAAGATGAAAGATGCAATACCTGAAAACATAAGCCTTCCTTTCGTAAATAATTCATATCCAATAAATACTTATTTAAGGGTTATCATACCTTATTTTATTCCTAAAACAGTAAAGAAGATCCTCTATTTAGATGTAGATATGATCATGCTTAATGATATTAGTTTGTTGTGGAACACTGATATTGGCGAGTATCCAATTGGAGCCGTTAGCGACAGCATGGACCATAACGTAAAAACAATTCGTACAGGCATAATAAACCACGAAGAGCTTGGTTTAAATCCTGATGAGAAATATTTTAACGCCGGCTTAATTATAATTGACATTGATAAATGGCTTGCCGGTGATTATACCAAAAAAACATTTGACGCTATAAATAACAATAAAAAATATGCCGGCCTGGGAGATCAATACGGCCTCAATATAGCATTTATAGGCAAATGGCACGAAATAGACCCTTTATGGAGTACATTTTCAATAAGCACGATCCCTAAGCCAAATCTTATCCATTATTTTCACAGAAAGCCTATTTTTAAAGAATATGCAAATAATTATCGCGACGAGTTTTATCATTATCTAAATCAAACCGAATGGAAAGGCTTTAAGCCGATGGGTAAAAGTAGCCACTACGTAAAAAAAGCTAAAAACCTTATACAAAAAATCAAGCTTTTTCTCGGTAAATAATATGGATTGGTATAATATATAAATATGGCGAACAAATTAGCAATCTATATTTTTGGCGATTTTAAATCAGGTGCAGCAGACGGTTTGGCCGAATTCAGTTACCAAAATGTTCAGTTATTAAAAGATCATTTCACATTTAATTTTATAGAATTTGATGCCCACCAAAACCAGGAATACCATCACCAGGAATTGCGTGAAGGTATTCAAATTTATCGTTTTGGCAATAGTGGAGTTAAATCTTATCAATTACCCAAGGCATTAAAAACCTGGCTTAGGTCACTCGATAAAACTAATATTCTATTTCATCTGCATCATATTTACAATCTTACCAATTACGCCATTGCACGAATATTGGTTAAGCTGTCTTTACCGTACTTAATAACGCCGCACGATGCTTATGTTTATTGTGCATCTCATCAAAAAAACAGGCCCTTAGGTAAAAGAATATACAGAACAACACTTAACTGGATCTTTGATAAATATGTTCTTGATCATGCAACGCTCATTCATGCGCTTACACCTCAATGCAACAATTGTTTAAAAGAGCTTACCAAAACTCCTGTTAAGGTAGTTGCCAATCAGGTGAATGATATGGGAATAGCATTCGATCCTAATTCACTAAGATCGGATGTTTGCTACATAGGCCGATTCAGTATTGAACAAAAGGGAATAGACAGGGCCTTAAGGGGTTTTGGGCTATTTAAAAAAACAGCAGATACCCAAAATGTTCGGTTTGTAATGATAGGCCCTGCTGTTGAGGCTGCAGTTCAGACCAGGGAACAACTTGTTAAAGAATTGGATCTTACCGTACCTGACGATGTATTTTTTACCGGCAAAGTAAGTGAATCAGATCGCAACAATTTGTTGAGTCACTCAAAAGTGTATATGCAAATGTCGCGGTATGAGGGTTTTGGACTAAGTGTTGCACAAGCGCTTTCTTGTTATAAGCCTGTTATAATTTCTAAACAGATTCCTATCAGCGGTCAAATTATAAACCACAAAGCAGGATATGTGGTAGATACCACAGAAGAAGCTGCTGCTGCCCTTAAAGAATTGTTTTCCTTATCCGAATCTGATTATTTACAAATGTCAAATAATGCCAGAACCTGTTATGAAAAAGAATTCTATCCCTCAGTAATCAGGCCACAATTAATTGACCTGTACGAGAGTGCTTTTGAGATGAGCAATTAAAAAAATCAAATTTCAAATTATAGTATTTTAGTGACAATTAAAGAATGTTCAACAACTGTTCTTAAATTGTGCTTTATAACATCATATACATCTGTAAGGTAAAACATCGTAATTATAATTTAGCATGAAAACAACAGCGATAATTATACTGTCAAGTTTGCTTGGTTTTTCAAACCAACCGCTCGTTAATTTAAACCAGGGCAATATTGATACCATAAAAACATCAAAAAAAAGTGAGGTACCTGCCGTAAAACCCACAAATAGTTTGGGTATTTTAAATTCAAAAGAAAAACTTTTTGATGTTGTTCATATAGCTGCCAATGCCAAAGTTGAAGCCAACGGCTCTGTGCTTTCAATTCCGGATAGCAAGGGCAAGTTCGATTTAAATTATGATAACGATGCCTTGCTGAAGCCAACAATTACAAAAGTGCCCCCTCAATTACTTGATGGCTTCAGATTACAATTTAATAATCAACCAAGAACTTACTACACAAGTAATTCTTTTGACCCGATTTCTCCGCCTTTTGAGGTATGGATAGTAGACAGTAACATGCCGGGACAAGGCTGGGAAGCTAAAACAATGCCGGGTGGTAATGCTGCTTATCTTGCAAACAATGGTTCAGGTATTAGATTATTAGAACATATTGTTGTCGTACCTAATAGTGTAGAGGCGCCTAATTATGTCACTGTTATTCAAAGAATTGTGGTAAAACCTGCTGGTGCTGATTATTATCAAAACGGCGTATATGTTGGAAGCGTAACTTTAAATGGAAGAGGGCTTACAGAGCGTGATATGGTTGGAAACACTACCAAAACTATACATAGTATAGGCACTAATACTAACAATTCCGATTGGGATTTTTTTGCACAATATTTTAAGGCAGGCACTTTTACCCCTGCGGAGGCAAAGGAAATTTATAATTCGCTGGCTGCAAAATGGCATGTAGGCTCAACCCCGAACCAGATATTGCTGAGTGATATAAATTGGACCAATAAAAATGGCATATACACCCCTTCGGCAAAAGTGATAAAAGTACCTAAAGGAGTAATTGTAGCCCCACCATCTAAGTGGGACTATCAGTGGTATTATGTTTCAGGACAAAGTTACCTTGCCGACCAAACTTTATTTTCAACAAAGATGACTGTAAAAAAAGGTGATTTTCCGATTAACGATGCTAAACACTTAGGGGTACAAATAAAATTTCGTGTGCGCCCTAAAGATATAAAGGGCAACTCATGGAGATGGTTTTCAGGAACATATTCAGCTTATTAAATTTTATTTACACCAACGGGTTCATGTATAATCGCCACAATTGAGTTTTAATAGCTATAAATAAAAAACCTTGCTAATATTGCTATTAGCAAGGTTTTTTATTTATAGCTTATCTGCTTTTTAGAAATTGTAGTTTATTAATAAGTCGACATCATACCGTCAAACCATCTCCATGACTTACCATTTATATCTTTTGGCCTGATTAATACTTTTATTTCCATGCCTTGCGAAGCATACCCAGCCGGAAAATCGGCCGAAGTGACCTGATACTTAGTACTAAACGGGGTTTGTACATCTAAGTTATCGTTTCTAGCATCAAATCTATAGTACCATTGATAGTCCCACTTAGATGGATCGGCCAAGGTAACGCCTGCAGGTACATTAACTATTTTCATAGCAGGTGTATAAACTCCTCCCGATTTAGTAAAAGGTGTTTGTTGATCAACTGTAATTAGTATTTGATTAGTAGGCTGGGTGCCCTGCCCCCATTTAGTTGCCAAGGCGTTATAAATGCTGGTAGCATCGGTACTGTTAAAATTACCCTTTTTAAAATACATGGCTGCAAAGTCCCAATCGGCGTTGTTAGTTATAGCACCTAACATAAAGTGTCTTTTAAACATCGTGTTAACGTCGGCACTGTTAAAGTTGTAAGTACCTTGCGAAACGCCATCAATATATAATGTTGCCGATTTTTGATCCTGGATAACCAATCTGCCTATATGCGTCGTAAAAAAATCGGGAGCAGTTGAACCTGCCAGGACACCAACGTCCTGATTCATAATTCGTAATTGATTTCCCTGATTAGCAACATATCCACAATTATCACCTGGTGGGAAATATGCTTCATAAGTTGCAACGGGTAGTATCCTGAATACCCACCAAATTTCAAACGGGGCGGGTATTTGTGCAACAGCCGGGCTTGAATAGTAAGTACTGGCTTTATTATTGAAAGCTAACCACTTGCCTGCACTGCCATCATCGCTGATCAGTGTTGGTATCTTACCATCCATGGTTAAAATAGGCCATGCTTGGCCCGGCGCTTTAGTTAAAACTCTTCCGGTATAGCTTATATCAACGCCACCTTTTTTAGTGTTCAGTTTTCCAACTTCGGCATTATTAGCAGCTACGCTTGTGGTTGGGTTTAAGCCATCAAATCCATAGGCTCCCTTAACCCACCATATATTATCAAAAAGGTTTTCCTGGGTGTTAAGGGCATCAAATGAATTGGTATTATTACCAGTATTAATTGGAGGGTTAGTATTGTTGGATTTGGTTGAATCAGTAGTTGTTTTAGTGCTGGTTGTGCTATCAACGCGATTTGCAAGTACTGTAGGGGCTATGGGGTCCTTTTTTGCACAGCTACTAAGAACTGTAGATACACATACGCATAATAAAATTACCTTAATCGTTTTTCTCATTTTTTTCTTTCACTTATTAAATATTATACATTCGGCTTGTTCATGTAAATTTTCATTGTATACGATGCCTGTCAAATATTTGTTACCAAAGGACAGACATTTAATCAATAATTAAAAACACACGCATTTAACGCATAATAGATAATAATATTTCATTCTAATTTATTTTTCGTTACAAATGTTACAATAAAGTGTTGTACATACCTTATTTGCAGATATGTTATCTGTTACTCAGGGCGTTAAAATCACTCATAAAAACTGACTTTAACCAATTATAGCTCGATATTGAATCATTAAAATCAACAGTCCTGATTTTTAACAGACATATCGATTTCATCGCTCATAAACTATCAATCGTAATTGATGATTTTACACCGGGCTCTTTATCCGGGTTGAGCACAAACCTGAATTGATAATTATATCAAATTCAAGGGGGGCGAGTAAATACTCTATAACGCTGTTTACAGCTTTTTAATATCTGGCTCCTTATTTTTTAACCTGGTACAATTTTATAAATTGTTAATTAAATAAAGAAAGTGCCCTTTTAAAGGAAATATTTCAATCCTTTTTATTATTCGGTTCAAACATAACAAAACACCTATCGGGATGCGTATAAATACGCGATGTTTTATCCACACTTTAGGAATAGATTTCCACATTTTGGGACATCATCCAAAAAACATTAAATAATTGAGTGAGCGATAGTTAATTTTAATTAAACTGATGTGATGACAGTATTAAATAATGTTACCGATGGATATTTTCGTCAAGCACACATAAATCATTTATTGAAAATGCCTACATTTACAACAGATGAAGCTGACATCAATTATCACCGTAAATTTTAATCAGCCGCAGGCTACACTCGAGTTTTTACTATCTGTAAAAAACACGCAAACCGAAAATATCGAGGTAATTTTAGTTGACAATGGGTGTCGTGAAGATCATGGTGCCGAATTCGAAAAAGCATATCCCGGGCTTGTTTACATTAAATCCGACGTAAACCTGGGTTTTGCCGGTGGCAACAACCTGGGCATTAAGCATGCAAAAGGCGATTACCTGCTTTTATTAAATAACGATACCGAGGTGGTTGCTAACCTGGTAACAGAATTAACTACCCAGCTCGATAACAATAACCACATTGGACTGATATCTCCGCTGATACTTTATTATGATGATCAGCAAATTATTCAATATGCCGGCTTTACCGGAATGAACTATTTAACCTGCCGTAACAACAGTATAGGGCAGTTTGATATCAATAAGGGCCAGTATGATAATGATGTGCGCCAAACCGGTTATTGCCATGGTGCTGCCATGATGTGCCGCCGCGCTGACCTGGAAACAGTAGGTTTAATGCCCGAAAATTACTTCTTATACTACGAAGAATTAGACTGGTGCGAAAAATTCAAGAAAGCAGGGAAACAAATTTGGTTTAGCGGACGTACCAGTGTGCTGCATAAAGAATCAATGAGTGTTGGGAAGGAAAGCAGCATAAAAACCTATTTCATGACCAGGAACAGGATGCTATTTATACGGCGCAACACCGGGCTATTAAATACGCTGTTATTTTGTTTGTATTATGTGGCCATTGCCTGCCCTAAACAAATATTTTTATATGCAAAAAAAGGTCGTAAAGATTTAATAAACTGGGTGTTTAAAGGTGTACTCTGGAATGTTACTCATTCTACAAACAGCAATGATTTAGGTTATAAAATATAATGGAGATAATTTTCTGGATAAGCATTTTTCTGGTTGTTTACACTTACGTTGGCTACGGTTTCGTTTTATATTTTTTGGTTAAAATAAAAAAAGCGTTTTCCAGGCCTTTTATATTTAGTGACAACGCCCCGCTCCCATCAGTAAGTGTGTTGATAGCTGCTTATAATGAGGAAGATATTATCCTCGACAAATTGGCGAATACGCTTGCTTTAAATTATCCGAAAGATAAATTACAGGTTATTTTTATTACCGATGGCTCAACAGACGGTACGCCTGAAAAACTGAAAGGCCATCAGGAAATAACCTTGCTACATGATGATAAGCGGGCAGGGAAAATGGCAGCAATTGAAAGGGCCGTGCCTTTTATAAAAGGAGAAATAGCTGTATTTACCGATGCCAACACCTTTTTAAATAAAGAAGCGCTGCTTGAGCTGGTAAAACATTACCAAAACCCCAAAGTAGGTGCTGTAGCCGGCGAAAAAACAATTATTGTAGGCGATACTGCCGATGCCAGTTCGGCTGGTGAAGGCTTTTACTGGAAATATGAATCGGCCTTAAAAAGGTGGGATTATGCTTTATACTCCAATGTAGGTGCTGCCGGCGAGCTTTTTAGCATCCGGACTGAACTTTATCACCCGGTTGAACATGACACCATCATTGATGATCATATGATAGCTATGCGTATAGCCGAAAAAGGTTATATTATAGGCTACGAGCCAAAGGCCTATGCTATGGAAACGGCCTCTGCTAATATAAAAGAGGAACTGAAAAGAAAGGTGCGCATTGCTGCTGGGGGCATACAATCTATACTTCGCTTAAAGAAAGCCGCTAATCCTTTTCGCAATCCGGTATTTACCTTTCAATATATAAGTCATCGTGTTTTACGATGGACCATTACGCCATTTTTATTGATCCTTATTTTCATATTAAATCCTATTATAGCATTTGGCAGTGATACAGCCTCGCCTGTTTATAAGGTTATATTTGTGTTACAGGTTATATTTTACACGTTAAGCCTGGTGGGTTTATATTTTGAGCGAAAAAACATACGCCTGAAGGTTTTGTTTGTGCCTTATTATTTTTGCATCATGAACTACGCAATATTGGCGGGCTTGTTAAAATATTACAACAAAAACCAAAGTTCGGCCTGGGAAAAATCTAAACGGAAATAGTTAAACGTTTTCTGATTGTAGCAAAGCCGGTATGGTTTTTACGATAACCAGCAAATCATTTTTAAAGCTATGATTAAGAGCGTACGAATTATCCAGCAGTAGTCTTTCTTCTTCACTCATATCAGACTTACCTCTTTTTTCTACCTGCCATAAACCTGTTATACCTGCAGGAGCATAAAATCGCAACGAATACTTATCAGTGGTCAGTTTTTCGGCTTCGTATAAAGGCAGCGGGCGGTTGCCTACTATACTCATGTTGCCAATAAGCACATTCCATAATTGAGGCAGCTCATCAATGCTGGAGTTCCTGATAAAGTTACCTATTTTGGTTACACGCGGGTCATCCTTTATTTTAATGAACGCCGAGCCAACCGATGAGCTTTTTATATATTCCTTTTCGCACATGGTAACGTTATCAGCATATAAAGGGAACTGACATTTACCATATGATTGGCAATCGCCGCATAAATTACTTTCTAATGTTTGCGGTGAATCATTTACCGCATTATTTTCATTGTATAAATTAAGATGCTGCAGGTCCTGTAATCTTTTATCGGCATTGATATACATTGACCGGAATTTATAAAATTTGAATATACGATAACCCGTGCCAACACGGTACGAATAATAAAAGGCAGGCCCCGGCGATGTAATCCTGATGATGAGGTATATGATCAAAAAAAGCGGGGAAAGAAATAACAGAATGGCTCCTGAAAACAATATGTCGAAAACACGTTTGCCAATGGGTGTTTTATAGGATGTGTTTTCTTTCCTGATAAATGGCCTTTGTAAACTCTCCCAATTTTCAATGGTAAAATTTACCCTAGTTTCGATATCGGCTGCTATTAAAGGCGATTCAAACACGTCGGCTATTCTTCCATTCATCGCCATTTGCCGCAGGTTCTCATTAAAATGCGATATAAACAAAAATACCGGTATGCGCGGAAAATCTTTATTATCAAGGATTTCAATAATGTTAATGCCGTAATTGCCTAATACTTCACTTTTTGAAAAAATCGCTACTGCGTTAAAAGGGTTAGTCTGCCATCCGGATATCATTTCGGCAGTATTGTTAAAATGAAGTAATTGGCGCTGCTGCAGGTTGCAGTTACTTATTATAGAAGAGTCGGCTTTATCAAAATTTATTAGAACAATACATTCGTTTGATAAGAGAGGGGTATTCATGATGGTTTTTTATTTTCCCGTTCTTTTTAACACAACCCTTATACGTGCCTCAAGCTCGGCCGGATTAAATGGTTTAACAATATAATCGTCAGCACCGGCATCTAAACATTGTATCCTTTTACTTGAACTATCGTCGCCTGATATAATAATAATAGGTATTAGTTTAAAAAAGCTGCTTGCCTTGAGTTGCGAGATCAACTCTAAGCCACTGATCTTTGGTGTATTTAAGTCTGATATGATCAGATCAGGCATATTGCCGTTTTGCAGATAATTAAGAGCATCAAGTACATTGTTGCAGGTTTCTATCTCATAAGTATTATTTAAAAACTCTGATAATATGATTTGCATATATGCATCATCTTCAATAATTAGAATTTTGATCTTTGCAGAAGTAGAAATGCTCATATTTTTAAAAGAAAAATTTACCGTAAATGTGAAGCCAATTAGCTAATTTCTTTTTTAATTATTAAGAAATCAATTTCTAATATAATGCGCTATGGTTTTCATCATACTTGGCTTAAATTTCTTACTCCAATTTTGTTTAAGCCTCATTTATCAACACACTTACGCAAATATAACCCAAATAGATTCGATAAATAAAATAAAATGAATGTTAACCATTTTTTGTTTTATGAAAACCAATTCTATGTTAATGGACTTTAATATTTACTGGCTGTATTAAATATTAGCCCATATAGTAAAAATATCTTATCCTTATATACATTGGCCAATAATATTTGTATTTATAATATTAGTTAATTATGAATTTTATTCTTTTACATCACAAATTAAATAATTTTTTTTAATATTATTTGATCTTTAATGAAAATTTCATACTTTCACTTCATAGTATTAAAATCTCAATATTTATTACTATAACAGCGGTTAACTTTTTATGATATTTTTTTAATTATAAATACATTAAAAAGTAAGCTAAATCACTAATTATCTAAACCTTATAAAAAACATTTGTTTGTTATTAACAACATTCTGCCACAGTAATGCGTAGGAAGAATAATGTTTAATGAAAAAAGGCATGTTTTTATGACTATTTAAAAATATGCGCTATCTTAAATAAAAAAAACGTGATCACCGAGAAAAATATAACTGAACTTTCAGGTTCGGACCTTAAACAATTAGTAGTTGACGAAAAAAGATATCGTGACCTATATTTATATAGTCCGGCGTTAATATATACACACAGTTTAGAAGGGAAACTGCTTTCATGTAATCCAGCTGCACAAAATATATTGGGCTATAATGAAAATGAATTAATAGGGTGTAATATTGAAGATTTTTTGCCTGCTATTGATCGCAGTCATTTCCGTACAAGTTACCTGGACAAGGTTATCAATGAAGGCCGCAGTAAAGGTGTTTTCAGAATTTTGCCCAAAAGCGGCGATGAAATATTATACCTTCATTACCAAAACTACAAAGTAGAAGAACCCGATTCTACCTCCTATATTATAGGATTTTCGCAGGATATTACCGACCGTGTAAAAATTGAGAAAGAACTTCGGTTTGCCAAGCTTACATCAGAAAATCTGGCTAAACAAAAAGAGTTCTTTCTGGCCAATATGAGCCATGAAATACGCACACCTATCAATGGTATATTGGGTTTAAATAATCTGCTGCTAAAAACCAAGCTGGATGAGAAACAGGAGCACTATGTTAAACTCAGTTCCGAATCGATAAACAATCTTTTAATATTGATCAATGATATATTGGACATTGAAAAGATAGGATTTGGGAAAATTGGATTTGAAAGCCATCCTTTTAATATTTCGCATAAGGTTGTAAGAACCATACAACTATTTCAACATAAAGCAAAAGAAGCCGGTTTAGAAATATTCTTTAATGATAATGTACCAAAGAACCTGGTAGTAAAAGGCGATCAATATCGTTTTTCGCAAATATTGTCAAACCTGTTAAGCAATGCTATAAAATTCACTAAGGTAGGTTCAATTACCGTTACCGTTAATTTACTGCAGGATATAGGTAATAAGGTAAAAATTGAATTTTCTATTAAAGATACCGGCATAGGTGTAAGCGAAACTAATCTTACAGAAATATTTAAACCGTTCGTTCAGGCTTCATTAAGTATTACCCGTAATTACGGGGGTACCGGTTTGGGCCTGTCTATCTGTAAGAAATTGATTGAAATGCAAGGCGGACATATTAAAGTGTACAGCAAGCTGGGCGAAGGCACCGAGTTTGTGTTTACGCTATCGTATGATAAAAATGCCAATAATCCGGTAGTAGAAAACCAGCAAACAAGTTTTGACCCTACTAAGCTTGAAGGCATAAAAGTTTTAGTTGGTGAAGATGTGGAGCTTAACCAGTTCCTGATAAAGAACGTGCTTGAATCATGGGGTTGTGATGTTGATATGGTTGATGATGGCCGTAAGATTATTAACAAGCTGGAAAAAACAGACTATGACATCATTTTAATGGATATACAAATGCCTGAAATGGATGGATTAGCTGCGGCTAAACACATCAGGAGCATGCAGGACCAAAACAAGGCAAACATACCCATTGTTGCCTTTACAGCCGGGGCCATGAAAGGTGATATACAAAACTATAAAAGCGTTAAAATGAACGATTTTATATTAAAGCCTTATTCTGAAAAGTATTTGTATGATAAACTGATATCGGTGCTAAACCTTGACGGGCAAGAAGACGAAGACACAGCATCTGCTGATGGCAAACAGGAAGAAAAAATAGGAAGAAAAGCCAAGTTGTATGATCTGTCGGCTATAAAAGCTTTAAGCAAAAATGATGATGCTTCATTTAACAGAATATTAAATATCTTGATAAGCATGCTTTCGTCCGAAAAGGAAAACATCAGGGCCCTGACAAAAACAAACAGCTGGAAAGAAGTAAGTGAGGTGGTTCACAAAATCAAGACCGCTCTGGTACACACCAACGTAAACTCATTAACAAACGTGATCAAAGATCTGGAACATTATGAGAATCATACCGACGATGAGCTAAGAAAGCTATCGGGCGAATTATGCGACTCATTAGATAACATTTTAGTGTACCTGAAGATAGATCTGGTAAACTTAATGAACAAAAAATAAGCCCTTTTTAAGGGCTTATTTTTTGTTCATTAAGTTTTTTAATTTTTCCTTTTATTGGAATTTATTGCCGGCTAATTCTGATATTTTTCCGGCAATACCTACTGATGTTGCAAAAGTATATTGAACGGCAGCTTTTAACTTGCTTTCGTTTTTCTTCAAATCAAACATATCTTTTTTCCATGCCGGATAGTTTATTGAATTTAGCTGGTCAAATATCAATGATATGTTGTGCGATACGGCAACGGTAGTATGCCATACCCCATTAGGAATGTAAATGGTTTCGCCCGGCTGCAAAACAACATCAAGCGCTTTGGCATCTTTATATTTTGGATACTTTTCAAGATCAGGTGTAAGTATATTTATTGGCGAGAAGAATTTTTGAACACCTTCTTCGCCCGGATATAAAAATTCGTCCTGATAATCACCTGGGAACACTACAAATCTTTTTTCGCCATACAATTGGGTTATCCAGGCATTAGTATGGTAAGTATCTTTATGTAAGCTGTACTGGTTACCAACACCGCCAATAAACAGGTGAATGTTATTACCAAATTTCCCATAAGGTACAAGACTTGATCTGAACCAGTTTGGATATGCATAGTTCATATGCATAGGTTGCAGCATCTCCAATAACTCAGGCAATTGCTCCGGAATTTCAAATAAAAGCGGGTATGGTGCCGGGTTTTCAGGTGTACTTTTTGCTGTAATATCCAATATTTCGGCCATGGTATATTTTCTGCCATCTGCCCATGTTTCGTAACTGCCAAATTTTTCCCTGAAAAAATCAGGTGTAAAAATTTTATTTGACTTCCAGGCCGAGGTCGCATTTGTAAAAACAACCGGGATTCTCTTCTTCACATGTTCCTCAACAAACTCCTCGTAAGAAATTGAGTCCCGTTTTTGAATTTTGCCAAACTGTTCCATGTTTTTATTAATTAAATAATGTTAATCTATGGGGCTAAGATATTTCTTTTTTAAAACAATATTATGCTTTACAAATATAACCGGTAACTAAATTGCCTGCATATTAATGTAACTTGTGTTGTTCACATTATTACCTGCTAAACAAGCCATATGACAGTCATCAGCCATAAAGCTTATTAATTGATAGCATATTTGCCCTCTGTATATCGCATCATCTATACAATTTATTTCAGGTAAATTATCGGTCAGGCCTTCGCCTGTTGCTTTTAATATAGCTTCCTTGCGTGTCCAGAAAGTATAAAAATTAAGCACAGCGTCTCCTTCATTTTTTATATATGCAATCTCATCGGTTCCAAAACAAATGCCCAGCACGGGTTCAAAGTCAAATCCTGGTTTAATAAACTCAACATCAATGCCAATATTACCCGGCCCGGCTGCTATCAATATATAATCGCCACTATGTGACACATTAAAGCCCATGTTATTAAAAAGAGGCTTATTAAACTCATTACGGGTAAACTCTATTTCGGCCGCAGTATTTAATGTGATTTTTGACAGTATGTTTCTGAGCAAATATCTGCCGGCAACAAACCTTTGTTTATCCTTATTTTGTTTAAATATTAAACTTCTTTGTATTTCATCCGCAGATAGTACATTCAAATAATCATTGCTGATCAAATTATAATACTTTTCGGTTTCGGCTTTAAATACGTAGGCTTTATCCTTTTCAAAAACCATATCATCAGAAAACCCATCCCATTTAATCTCATTAATCATTATACAGTTTTCTGTTAACATGTCTAAACTAATTACTCCTAATTATCAAGCACATTTTGCATAACATTTGCAAATTCTTGATCATTGGGCGGATAAAGGAAGGTTTTATGATCGCCCGGAACTTCATGGATACCAACACCTTTGGTGGTATATTTATTCCAGCCCAGGTATACTCTGTCATCCAGGTAATACAAACGTTTTTTTACGCGGAAAAGCATAATCTCAATATTCAATGGCTCTAATACATAAGTTTCGTAGGCATTATCATAAACTTTGTAGGTTTCCATTTCGCGCGGTGTCATTACCTCTTTAGCGATCACAAAATCGGGCGAAAAGAGCTTTTGCACTTTATATTTAAAAATGATCCATTGATATTCAAAACTTTCAACAGGATTAGTAATGAACGATTTTACAAAAAATGGAAACTTATAAAACTGCCGTCTTATTTTTTTAGCGATCTTTATTGTTGTACTTGCCGGTTTCTCATTCGAGCCGGCATAGGTATCAATTATTCCAAGCATTTTAATTTCTTTACCCATAGCTTTTAACTGCTTTGCTATTTCAAAAGCAATATAGCCCCCTAACGAATAGCCAGCCAGGGCATACGGGCCATCAGGATCTTTTTTCAGTATCTCTTTAATATGCTTTGTCGCTACTTCTTCGATAGTTGGTGGCACTGCTTCATCGCCGGTAAGGCCAAAAGCCTGTATGCCAAAAACAGGTTGATCGTCATCAAAATATTTACTGATCGATTTAAACAATAGAATATTTAACCCACCACCGTGAATAAGATAAACAGGTGTTTTTGTACCGGCCGGTTTAATAGGAACCAGTGTATGATAATCGTTATCTTCTGTTTTATCGGATGACACCTGTATTTTCCTGGCCAGTTGCTTAACGGTCGAATTCTCAAAAAGCACAGCCAAAGGCAAGCGTTTACCGGTATGCTTCTCTAACGCCGACATCATTTTAACCGCTAAAAGCGAATGCCCACCCAGGTCAAAAAAGTCATCCTCAATGCTAAAACTATTGATACCCAAAATTTCCATCCAGATATCATAAATGAGTTCCTGGCTGTCATTTTCAGGCAAAATAATATTTTTAGCCCCCCCCTGATTTGATGGCCGCATTTTAAGCAGTGCCTTTTTATCGATCTTGTTATTTGTAGTAAGAGGGAATGATTCAACTATGATAAAGCTGCTGGGTACCATAAATTTAGGTACCTTATGCCCCAGTGCTTCTTTCCAGTCATTTATCAAGGCTTTGGTATCAACAACATGATACTCTAACGATACATAGGCTACCAGGCGTGCATCCTCGGGTGTATCACCGTCTACGGCCATGGCCACAACTTCTTTAATTTCTTTGCGTGCAGCCAATACGCTTTCTATCTCACCAAGCTCAATACGCAAGCCTCTTATTTTTACCTGGTGATCTGTGCGGCCAAAGTACTGGATATCACCATCATCAAAAAACTTGCCCAGGTCGCCGGTTTTATAAAGCTTAGCCCCCGGCACATCACTGAACGGATTATTGATAAAACGCTCACTGGTTAAATCAGGACGATTTAAATACCCTTCGGTAACGCCGTCGCCGCCAATATATATTTCGCCAATAGTGCCCGGTACAACCGGTTCCATAGCTTCGTTTAAAATATAAACCTGCGCATTAGCTATAGGCCAGCCTATATTAATGGTTTCGTCTTCTTTATATACGCGCTTTAAGGTAGTACAAGCAGTTGTTTCGGTAGGCCCGTAATTGTTCCACACCTCGCTTGAACGGTCTATCAGTTTATCCGCAAGGTTCTTTGCTAAAGCCTCGCCGCCTGCTAAAACTTTTAACGGGAATTTTTTATTCCAACCGGCATCGATCATAGCACTCCAGGTTGATGGTGTGGTGATCATGATGGTAATGTTTTCTTTTTCAACCAACTCTACCAGTATACGCGGATCGCCTGATGCTTCTTTGTCGCTCAATATTATTTGAGCGCCATTCATTAATGGCACAAACAATTCAAAAGCCGATATATCGAACGATATCGTAGTTATAGCCAGCAAACGATCATTAGATGTAACACCCGGGGTTTTCCCCATGCTGGTCAGGAAATTGATGAGATTAAAGTGCCTTACTTTAACTCCTTTTGGCTTGCCTGTAGAGCCTGATGTATATAGAATATATACAAGGTCGGTACCCTTTATCTTTACTTTAGGGCTTTCCTTTTTGCTTTTCTGCAGATCGTCCCAAATATCATCAACTACAATTTCGAGCGCATTTGATTTGAATTTACCCTGGTGTGTTCCTGATATCAGCAATACCTTAGCATTCGAGTCAGAAAGCATGTACTCTATCCTATCCTGCGGATATTCGGGATCAAGCGGAACATACACACCACCCGCCTTTAAAATACCCAGCATGGATACCATCATCTCCGTCGACCGGTTTACAGCTAAACCAACAATATCGCCAACTTTGATACCTTTTTCTATTAAATGGTTAGCCATCTGGGTTGATAGCTGCACCAGGCGCGAATAAGTAAGCGTTTGCCCTTTAAATGAAAAAGCTACTTTATCCGGGTATTTCTTTGCGGTTTGCTCAACCAGTTCAAATACGTTGCTTTCTTTTGGATATTCAGCATACGTATTATTCCATTCCGCTAATTTATCCTTGTAAACATCCGCCGTTTTTTCGTTAAGCTCCTTTATGGTAATATCAGGATTTGCTACAATAGCGCGTACAAGTTGCTCAAACTCATCAGACAATTGACTAATTGTTGAAGCTTTAAATAGCTGCGTGTTGTACGACCACTCTAAAGTAAATGCAGATTGTGAGCCGGTTGCATTAAGAAATATCTCGAAAGTTTCGTAAGCCCGTGGGTTCGATATTAATTTATACGCCAGGCTGTTGAATGATACGGTATCATCCATACCCCAATCAATATTGAAAGCGATAGGAGCTAACGGTATTCGTGAATTATCTCTTGGTATATTTAATGTTTTTACCAGTTCGCCAAAAGTAAAATTCTGATTTTCATAGGCATCCAGGAAAGCGCCTTTTCTTTGCGCCAAATAATTGGCGAACGAAAGATCGATATCTATCTGGCTGCGTAATGATAATGAGTTAACGCAATGGCCAACTAACCTGAAATTTCCGGTAGCCGACTGACCCGAGGCCGCAATACCAACTACCACATCGCGGTTATTGGTTTTTAAGTATAAAAACAGTTCAAAAGCACTTAACAGGCTGTTCACCATACTGGCGCCAACCTTGGCACCAACTTTTTTAAACTGATCAATCAGATCCTGCGGTATGTTTTGATCGATGCGGTTAGCGGCATAAGTTCTGTTTGCGGGCCTTGGAAAATCGGTAGGAAAATCCATAAATGGCAATTGGCCCTTATACATGTTAAGCCAGTATTCTTTTACTTCTTCTGCTTCTTTGGTTTTCCTGAAATCAGCCATTTCAATGGCATAATCGCTGATCTGCTCGGGCCTATCCAGCTTTATAGGCAGTCCGGTTACTTTTGAATTGTATATTTTACTCAGGTCCTCCAGTATCACCCCGAACGACCATCCATCGCAAATAATGTGATGAGCAACAATAGTAAAGTAATAGTTGGTATGGCTCAGCTTGTGAATGAATAACCGCATTAAAGGGCCATTCTGCAAATCGAACACCTGGTGCATTTGCTGAGTTATAAAACTCTTCAAAACACTTTGCTGATCAGCCATAGTCGAAATATCTTCGACCGTAATATCTACCGGTTTGTTTTTGTAAACGATGAACGATTCGCCATTACCGGTAACGGTTGAGCGCAATGCTTCATGCATTGACACCACCTGGTTCATTGATTCAATAAAGTATTCCAGATGAAAGCTTCCGGTAAGGTCTAACGAAATAGATTCATTATAAGCCAAACTTGCATCATCACCACCTATGGCGCACGATAGCCATATCTCACGCTGAGATTCATTGATCTGTATGATCTTTTCAATCTCATTATTATCCTCGAAAGGATTGAAATCAATTGCTATAAAATTATTTTTTAATTCCAGATCGACCATTACTATTAATTGATTTCTACTTGCAAATATTTCCCTTCCTGATTGGGGTCTTTAATAAACCAGGCGGGATTACCTGCTTTATCCTTACCTAACTTGGCGCCTTTAACAGGGGGATTATCAGCATTTATAACAATGGCATCGGCATTAAAGCCAGGGTTTTGACCACCCATAGACGGGAAGAAGCCTGCGGCTATCATCTCGTCCATGCTTTCAATAAAGCAGCTTATAATTTTTTCAATGTCAGCATCGGTCATAGCTTCCGTCATAAAACATGGGAAACCATCTAAAATATGTACACCTTTTTCGCGCATTAACACAAACATCAATTCGCTGTAAGGTATTTCTTCGTGATATTTAATTTTCCAAAGCGAGCCAAAATTTGCCACAAAAATTGGCAGTTGTCTTTTTTCAAACTCTTCATTTAGTCTGCCAGATAAATAGGCTCCTTTTACATTCAGTTGCAGCTGCATTTCAGGGCCTTTAGCTTTCATATATATTAAAGAAGCTTTGGCTGATACTAATGCCAACGGATGCCTTACAAAGGTACCGGCAAAATAAGTTACGCCAACTTCAGGGAACGATTGATCACCGTACTGCCATGTACCACCATCAAGGGCGTCCATGTATTCTTTTTTACCGGCTATTACACCAATAGGGACACCGGCACCAACAACTTTACCGTACGATGCAATATCGGCTTTAATGCCAAATATGCCCTGCGCACCGGCCGGGTGCATACGGAAGCCTGAAATAACTTCGTCAAATATTAATGCCGCGCCTGATGCCGCGGTAATTTTACGCACCTCTTTCAAAAACTCTATCGGCACAAATTCCGGCCTGCGGCTTTGTACTGGTTCAACCAATACAGCTGCTATCTCGTCTGCGCGTTCGCGGATAATGGCCAGCGTTTCGTCTGTTCCATAATCCAGTACCAATATATTTTGTACAGCCTCGGGCATAATACCTGCCGCTGCCGGGAATGATTTTAATTTTTTTGTACCCCTAACCAATACCTCATCAATAATACCATGGTACGAGCCGCTGAAAGCAACGATCAACGGGCGGCCGGTTACTGTACGAGCTATACGTATACAACCTAATACAGCTTCCGATCCGGTGCTGCAAAGCGCAGCTCTGTCAAAATCTGTAAATTCGCATATCAGCTTGCTTACCTCGGCTGCCAATTCGTGTTGCGGCCCAACTTCATAGCCTTTTTCAATCTGTTCGTGCATGGCCTTTTTAACCACCTCTGCCTGGTAGCCTAACAGGTTTGAGCCAAAACCATTTAACGCGTCAACATATTCGTTGCCGTCAATGTCCCACATTTTACTGCCTTTTGATTCGTTGATCACTATGGGGTAAACCAATTCCTTGGTAGCAGGCCTGAAACCTGATACTACCCGCGGATCGGCCATAAATGGGCGACTTTGATCTGCGTACTGTTTACTCCTTATAGTTTTGGCGTTGTATGTTTTGGTTAATTTCTGCAGAAAATCCTGTTGCTTTTGAGTTAGATCTGACGACTGGCGCTCAATTTTAGGTGTGGCACCAAAAGGTTTTTGTATCTCTATTTTTTCTTCCTGAGTTAAACCGTCATCTTTAACTGCAGCGTTAACCGGTGCAGGTATATGGTTATTAACTACAGGCTGCTGCTGTACAACAGGAGCAGTATTCATTGTAACCGTACCACCCTGCATCAGCATAATTTGCTTTGACAGCAATTCAATTTGCTGTGCAATTAAACTTAGCGGCGAAGTGTTATTCATGACAACCTGGTTTGTATTGACAGAATTTGTATTGGCTATATATTGTTGATTAACAACCGATGCGGTTTGTTGTATAACCGGTGCTGCTTGTTGTACGGCGGCCGCGGTAGGTGCATAAGCATCGGCAGGAATATTTTGGTCGATGTAATTTACTAATAAATCTATAGAAGAGTACTCTTCATTTAATTTTCTGAAAGTTATAGGTAAGCTAAATTCTCTTTTTAATGAAATAGCAACTTGTGTCAGCAACAGCGAATCAAGCCCTATTTCAAGGAAACTGCTGTTGGTTCCAACTCCATCCATCTCAATACCGGAGGCATCTTCAAATACTTGTTTAACCTTCGAGGTTATATTGTCTCTTCTCATAACAACAGTAGTTGCGTTTATCGTATCCTGATCTTGTATTATTGTTGTTTGTGCAACAGGCTGTTCAAAAACTATTGGCTGAGCCTGTGCTGTTGTGTTTGTTACTGTATCTGTCCAATACCTGTGTCTATCAAACTGATAGGTCGGTAAATTTATAAATCGTCTTTGCTGGCCGGCATATAAACTATCCCAATCGGGCTCTAGTCCACTACTCCATAATTGCCCTAAAGCAGACAGTACCGATACACCATCATTTTCTTTACCGTTTAACGTTGTAATAGCTGTAACGGTTGCTTTTTTATAGTTGGCAATTTGCTTAACAAGGGTGCTGGTTACAGCACTTGGGCCTATCTCTAAAAACAGGGGCAGGTCATACGTCAATATGGTATCAATAGCTTTGGCAAACTGTACCGTTTTTCTTAAATGATTTGCCCAATATGCCGGGTCGGTAGCTTCCTGCGCGGTCAGTAAATTACCTGTAACAGTTGATATTATTGGTATTTTAGGTTCAGAAAGGGCTATTCCGGCTACCACTTGCTTAAAATCCTCAACAATTGGGTCCATCATTGCCGAGTGGAAAGCGTGACTGGTAAACAGTAGTTTGTTTACAATTTCTTTGGTATCTAACAGCTTCGAGAACGCGGTGATTTCGGCCTCCGGACCGGCAACTACACACAACATAGGGCTGTTTACTGCGGCCATAGATAAACCCTCCGGTAATAAACTTGTTACAATACCGGCATCTTCTCTTAC
>DATJJI010000141.1:0-5481 GCA_035492275.1 Mucilaginibacter sp. | reverse complement strand
AATCGGGAAACTTCCGGAATGGTTTTTAAACAGTGTTAATTCCGCCTTCGTCAGTCGGTCAGTGGTACCATCGTTGATCATGATACGTTTTTCAACCACCGGGCTTGAGAGGTAAGGATAACTGCTATTATAATCTTTAGGATAACGCATAAGCACATTATAATGCTCGCCCGTGCTTTTGCTTATTTCTTCCCTTGTTACCTCGATATGATCCGGGTTATCAAAAAAATAATTGGTCGTTGTTACTACTTTTTTATTGGTATCTATCGGATCGTATAGTCGTTCTTCTTTTTTAGTTTGATAAAACCAACTTGTAACCAAGTTGTACTGTTTAATTGTAAACCATGGTGTTAAATATAGATGTACATCTCCAGCTGTATCAACTCTACCAGGTCGCAATACGCCTATTTTTATACCGCGCACAAAACTTTCATGCGGATTGCCTGCCTGACTTTCACCGTAAGCTGTTTTATAAGTATTTGCTGTCTTGCTAAGCAAGTTAAACGTATTGGTTGCCGTGTTATATTTATACTCCTTTTGTTCAATGATCTGGTCATTGAACCAATCATAAATTATTTGTGGAGGATCAGGCCAGCCCAAATCTCCATCTCGTACTTGTTCCAAAAAACTATAATTGGTATATCCGTTGCCACTTTTACTTCGCTTATAAACTTTTACATTATCATAATATGCAGGTCCTCCTGTTAGCCCTAATGTATTAGATGAGGATTGAGAGTTAAAGTCACAATTCAAATATTGACCGAGGTTAGAATCTAACCAATAAACATGGCTAACATAATTATAAGATACTGAGTCAGGAATTGAGTTGCTGGATCGGGTAGAGTCTGATTCAGGGCTATAATCATAAATCGTATTGAGCGCTATAGTACCGTCAATGGCATAGTCATCGGTGGACTTTATTCGTAAGCCTCCGGTCTGGACGTTCATTAACACTCCATGACTAACCGTATCGGTAGCTAAACGGTAATGTAATGCGATATAAACCCCAATACTATTGGTGTCGATGCACAATTTGAATGTATAATTACCGGCACTTAACGGTGTCGCCAGGTTTTCAAGGTGGTCATTGCTTCCTGAGAATTGCCTTACTATTGTTGTTCCTTGTTTAAGTTGTATTGTTCTAAATTGATTATGGGGTTCCAATCCGTCCAATGGCGGTGAGGGTGTCAAATAGGTTACTTGAAAATCATAAGCCCCGTCAGGAATTGTAAAATTCACATTATTAATTACTGTGTTTGAGGCTAGTGCATCGACTCTCGTAGGGTTTGGAACCGGAAAGCTTTTAATTCTAGTGTAGGTATTAGGTTCATAATTAAACACTGTCTTACCTCCCGTAGGATATTTCATCGTGGTTAAAATCCCGGCTTTACATTTTTCAGGGTCAGGCCCTCTAAATGCACCGGTATTGAAATTAGTGGCTGAATCAAGCGGCAAAAGCGTGGTATTGAAAATATCCCCATTATAATATCCCCAATGATCCTGTGCAAAAGATAATCGCTCTGGCATACCCGGATCATTATAAGAAAACACATACGGTCCTTTACCGCTCTCCCGTACTGTATCAAGTCTTAGTTTATACAGGTCTTGCGCATCCGGCGATGTCGTTGATCCTGCTGTCAGATTGAAATAATTGTAAGCGAATGTAAATGTTTTACTAAAAGCCGGATTGTTCTCCTTATATATAACTATACTGGCTAAAGAATGTGATCCTGTCAGATCAAGACGATTAGCCCCATTATAATTAAATACAACACTATCTCCTTTTGAACTTACAATGGACGAAATCGCCTTGATTCCAATCGTTGTTGAACTATGCACCGTTCGGTCACCTGGATCATTTCCGCCGCAATTATTCATGATAACTGATCGGCTTTCAGAGGTCTGATTTTTAAATGTAGCCCCCATAGCTGTATAATTAAACATAACAGAATCACCGGCTGGAGTAACAATTTTTGTCAAGTAATAAGTAGTATTGGTTTCAACGTGGGAAAAACCGTGTTCGTTAAAATACCTTGCCTGGTCAAAAGTAGTCGTGGACTTCTCCTCGGTTCCAAAAGTATAAACAATATCATTTTCATCCGTAATTCTAAACCCTGAAGGCCCTCTAATGGTGTCAATTTTCATCCGCTTATATGGCATTAAATGAATTTGTCCTGCTTGATCATAATAGAATTTCACACTTTTACCTAAATAATTGGCATAAAAAAGATCGGGCTGAGAATCCGCTTTACCGGTTAATACATTCTGATAAAATTGGTAAGCCGTATCTATTGGAAAGCCAAACTCTGTATCTCCCCATATCTCTTTATAAGTATCCATTTGAGGTGTTTTAGGATTAGAATAAACCCAACCCTGCGGGCCAAAATCCGCTTTGCCGAAAACGGTTGCTGTAACCGCTCCCCCGCTTTGCAGCATCCATCCTAATCCTTCATTACTAGCCTGTTCATTTACTTTGATGCCTGAAGAGTTATAATTTAAGGAGATTGGAACATTTAAGCCTTTTAAAGAAATAGTCCAAATGGGAATACTAATTTCGGGCACTCCTGTGCTTAAATTAACTGGTATTGAGCCGTATTTAGCAATAGCGGCGGCTTCAGGAGCCTTAGGAAATATAGCAAAGTCTGGTGCTGAAATATTGTATGCGGTCTGCGCATTGCAAAAACATGCGTAAAAGACTAAGGTTAAAATTAATAACAGTTTAAACCGATTCATATGATAAATTCTGTAGTTTAGGTAACAATAAATAATTTGATGCTTGGACCTGTTTTTCACATGTATGTTAAAACCAAGCTTTAATGGCCTCAGACATTAATTTGCTCTAGTTTTGCCATCATTATTTTTTACAGCGCTTTTAAGCTTTTCAAATTGCTTTGATAAATTATTTACCTGATCTTTTAATAATTCGGTTTGCTTTTGATCTTCAGCAACTTCTTTATCTTTTGTGATTACATATAAGGTCAATTCTTCTATTTTTTTCACCAAAAGTTTGTTCATCTCTCCTAATTGAATGCCGTTTTTGGCTACATCTTGTTCTGAAGGCACTCCTGGTAAATGTTGATTTAGTCTGATATAGTTTTTTATGTCAGAAAGTTTTGGCAACTTATAATTTGAATTAAATACATAATCTGGCCAATTGGTCAGGTTTACTTTTATTTCTTTTGCATGAATTATACCATTTACGGCTAATTTGGCATCCGGGCTTCGTGTACCTATTCCTATATTTCCATCACCTTTTATTCGAAACAGCAGCGTGTCTGTACCAGAATTGTCATGATTATAAAAAGCAAAACCGCCATTCGATCCAGTTCCCTGATTGGCTACAAAATCAGACTCACCTTCGGAGGCAGACTTATTCCAGCCCATCAACATTTTTCCGGTGTTTTCAATAAAACTCATGTTGAATGTCGCTGGATCTAAGCTCGCGGATGACCCGCCACTCAAAACCGTACCATTTACATCCAGCTTCGCATTTGGAATGTTTGTTCCGACACCTATATTGCCTAACGGATTTATAGTAAAAAAATATTCCGGGTTAAAGGTGCCGGGAGCTGACCTCATAATGGCAAAACCATCAGAATATTCTCCATTACCTAAAGCCATCATCCAAGCAGGCTTTGATGAATCTATAGAATCGTAAAAATGTGTTGTGGCATTTCGTCTTACGTTTTGTGCCATAACAACACTTGAATATTCAGGAGTATTATCCGCTAATAATGCGGCGGTATTTGACAACCAAATTCCTGGGGAGTCTTGATCGTGATTAGAGGGTATTGTTGACCTGACAGCAATGTTGCCATTGGTAGTTAAAGATCGGAAAATATGTATGTCACCATTATCTCCTGCGATCCATGGATCGACATCGCTACCAATAACCAATTGATAATTAGCACCTGCATTATAATAAGTATTTTTTCCGATAAATATGTTGTTGTTACCAGAAACCATTCCCAAACCGGCATTATGACCTATCGCAACATTATTTTCGCCATAGTTAGTATAATATAAAGCACTATCGCCAATTGCGGTATTGCTGTTGGCTGCTATATTATTGTATAACGCCCTATTACCAACGCCTGTATTATAGCTGCCGGTAGTATTATTCTTCAAGGCTTCATGTCCTAAAGATGTATTATAGGTACCCGTGGTATTAGCATACAGGGATTGTCCGCCCATAGCCAGGTTCCAGCTACCGGAAGTATTATTTCTTAAAGAGAAAGCTCCCATTGCAGTATTTCCGGTACCCGTGTTGTTTATGAGTAGGGAGTTGGCGCCAATTGCTGTATTGTAAAATCCAGTGGTGTTGCTGGCCATAGTGTTATAACCAAAAGCGGTATTCCAGGTACCGGTATTTTTTAAGGTATTAAATCCAAATGCAGTATTGCTTGACACTCCTGTTGCTATAATGCCGGACAAGGTATCTTTTACCTTGAAAATTAAAGGTTGTGAATCAGTGGTACCTAAGAAGTTGGAGCCAGATGTACCGCTGTTACCTGTCAAACTCCAGTTTTGGGCAAAGGTGCTGCAACTAAAAAATAAGAATACAATCACCAGAAATTTATTTTTCATTTATTAGAATTTATAAGGTTTGGTTATCTATTAATTTTTGTGTTCTAAGTCTTTAGGCATGGATGCATTGATTTGGTCTAGTAAATCTGCAATCTGTTTTTGAAGATTTTTTCTCTTTTGTTGTTGCAGTTTTACCTGATTATCTTTTTCAATCAGGTAAAGTGTTAGTTCCTCAACCTTTTTTAGAAGAATTTTATTTATTTCGCCTAAATTCAACCCGTTTTTTTCTACTTCTGCAGCCGATGGCAGTTCAGGTAAATGATGATATTTACCAATGTAATTTTCTAAATCATTTAAATTTTTAAGATGATAATTTGATTTAAATACGTAATCAGGCCACCCGGTCAGGTTAAGCTTAACTTCCCGGCTGTGTATCGTGCCATTCACCGCCAATTTAGTGTCGGGATTATTGGTTCCTATCCCTACATTACCATTGCCTTTTATTCTAAACAAAGAGGTATCTACACCAGAATTATTATGGTTATAAAAAGAATACCCGCCACTATTGCCGGTACCCTGGTTAGCAACAAAATCTGTTTCACCATCGGTTGTTGTTCTATTTACCCCTATTAATAATTTACCTGAATTACCTAAAAAACTTAAATCATTATTTGCAGGGTTAAGATCACTCTGAGTTCCCCCTAAAAAAGTGGTTCCGTCAGATTGCACTTTAACTCCAGGATAAACGCTAATATTACCACCGCCTGTAAGGCCAAAATTATATTGAAAATTAAAGCCACCAGCTGAAGAGCGTCCTATAGTAGCATAGTCAATATCGCCGCCACCAATTAAAACCTGCCAGGCAGGTACACTATAATCAGCAAGATCATAACTAAAACCCTCAAACCAGTCATTTCTGGTCATGTTAATAGCAAGAGCATTTGTCGGATAATC
>DATJJI010000140.1:0-5500 GCA_035492275.1 Mucilaginibacter sp. | reverse complement strand
TCAATTCTCAATCGCCGAGAAAACCTCCAGCAGAATATTCCAGGTATGTTTGGTGGTATCAAGTTCCCAGATACGCACATAATTGAAGTTACTTACAATTTCCCCTTTTTTAATACGGGCACGGCCATAAGTATAGGCCAGGTCATTACTGGTCGACCGGCCGCCGTTTATAGTTTCGGCAGAAATAGTTATGGCTTCATTATCCAAAAATTTCAGCACCTTGTCAGTACCCATCATCGGCTCAAAGCCGGGGAAATAGTAACGGCCTTCCGGGCTTAAAAACTCCTTATAAGCCCCTAAAGAAGATATGGTTAATGCGTGATTTAAGATTTTATCGGTAGTCAGAATGATATTTTTGCCTTTAAACGGGTCTTCGTTCTTCACCGGTTTTTTCGAGGCGTCCGGTTCTTTAAAATCTACAGTGGCTTCTTTTTCCATTTCAGGGTGCTGAATGCCCAGGTTTATCAGTAATTTCAATTTGCCATCCCCATCTGAATGCCATACAGAAACATAGTCGCCAAATACTTTGTCCTCATCAGCCTTGCCATTTTGGTAAATGTATGGGCCGGCGGTAAAAGCCAGGTCTCCATCGTGTGATATGCGTGCTATTTTAGGTGTCCATTTTAAAGTACCAGGCTGTTTTTCAACACCTTCATAAAAATCAGTGATCTTAACAACTTTTGGTTTAAATATAATACCTTCAGGGTCGGCAACTGCTAAAAAGCCGTCTTTGATACCTTTACGGGCAACCAGTTTGTTAAAGGCTTCCTCTGCTTGAACCACTTTGCTAACCTGCGCGGGAGCCTGGGCTACCACAACAGCGGTGTAACAAATAAATGAGAGAGTAACCAGTGCAATTTTTTTCATTTTGTGTGAGTTAGGGAGAATATTGATTAATGTTTACCTGTTTCAGGAATTCAAGTATCTGTTTTTTTCTTTAAACGTTAATAACTGAATTAAATTTTACTCCAGTTGGTGCCTTCTTTGCTATCCTTTAGCTGAAAACCTATTTTTTGTAAGCCATCGCGTATCTTATCAGAGGTGGCATAGTCGCGGTTAAATTTGGCCTCGTTACGTAAATTTACCACCAGATCCATCACTTTCGGCAAGTCATCATTGGCCGCCTGTTCGTTTTTTAAACCCAACACATCAAACACAAAGGTTTGAATGATGTTTTTTAAAATTTCAAGATTAACCGCATCAATCTTCATTTTGCCGTCGTGTATCGAGTTGATAATACGTGTTGCTTCAAATAATTCGGCAATCAATACCGGGCTGTTAAAATCGTCATTCATGGCTTCGTAGCAGCGTTGCAGTAACGGCGCCACATCAATGTCCGAAGTGGGAGACACCTTCAACCCGTCCAGCAATGTAACAGCATTCATCAGGCGCTTAAAGCCTTTGTCTGATGCGTCCATGGCCTCATTGCCAAAATCAAGCGTACTACGGTAATGTGCCTGCAAAATAAAGAAACGCACCGTCATGGGGCTATAGCCGTGGGCAAGCAGAGAATGCTCGCCGGTAAACAATTCATGCGGCAAAAAGCTATTACCTAATGATTTGGACATTTTTTGCCCGTTAACCGTCAGCATGTTGGTATGGATCCAATAACGTGCCGGGTTTTTATCGCAACAAGCTATGTTTTGGGCAATTTCATTAGTATGGTGCGTAGGTACCAGGTCAATGCCCCCGCCATGAATATCGAACTGGTCGCCCAGGTATTTATGGCTCATGGCCGAGCACTCCAAATGCCAGCCGGGGAAACCGACGCTCCAGGGTGAGGGCCATTTCATTAAGTGCTCTGGCTTGGCTTTTATCCAAAGGGCAAAATCAAGCTTGCCTTTTTTATCGTCCTGGCCGCCCAATACGCGGGTATTATTTAGCAGATCTTCCAGGTTACGGCCGTTCAGTACGCCGTAATCATGTGTGTTGTTATATTTTTCGACGTCGAAATAAACAGAGCCGTCCACCTCATAAGCATAGCCGCGTTCCAGCATCACTTTGATGAGTTCAATTTGCTCAATGATATGGCCGGTGGCAGTTGGCTCAATGCTTGGCGGCAGTGTGTTAAATATCTGCAGTACTTCACGAAAATCTACAGTATATTTCTACACAATTTCCATGGGTTCCAATTGGGTCAGCTTAGCCTTTTTTGATATTTTATCCTCGCCTTGATCGGTATCGCCTTCCAGATGGCCTGCATCAGTAATATTGCGTACATAACGTACCTTATAGCCAATATGAGTAAGGTAACGGAATATTAAATCGAATGATATATAGGTGCGGCAGTTGCCTAAATGTACATCGCTGTAAACGGTGGGGCCGCAAACATACATACCAACATGGGGCGCATTAAGCGGCACAAATTCTTCTTTTTTGCGGGATAAAGTATTGTAAACAAATAAATTTTGCTGCATGGTGGCAAACTTACGATTTTTAGGGTTTAAGTTAAGTGGTTAGATCATGTTGATTGGGCGAGTGGTTTTTATTTTACAAAGCAATAACTATATGCTCACTTCAACATCAAATCAGCATAAACCGGGTAATGATCTGACAGTTTCTTTTCGATCACAGTATAACTTGTTATGTCAAATTGCCGGCTGGTCATGATGAAGTCGATCTGGTAATTAGGAAAATCGCCATTATAGGTGCGGCCCAATCCAAAACCTTTTTCATGAAAAGCATTTTTTAAACCTTTTGCCATCTGATTTACGGCATAAGATGTTGGTGTATCATTAAAATCGCCGGCTATGATATACGGATAAGGGCAGTGCCGGGCATGTTCTTTTATCTTCGCCACCTGCTCGGCACGTTTCAGGAAAGCTTTTTTTAGCTTGCCGCCCAGGCGTTTGGTAGAACTAAAATCGGGTTTGCCTTTTTGTGTTACGGTGTCAATGTAACGGTAGTCTTCAGGATCAAAACTGATGGACTGCAAATGCACGCTATATAAACGGAATATTTTGTTGCCTTTTTTAATGTCGGCATACAAACACTGATTGCTGCTAAAAAGCGGCGCTAATTGAATAACGCCTTTGGCAATAATGGGCCATTTTGAAAAAATAGCAATGCCTTCGATCTCATTATCATTCCCCGAAAAGTTTTCGATAAAACAGTTAGCAGAGCCGATGATTTTTTTTATCGAGTCGGTCATGGCAAAGTGACCGCGTTTGCGGCTGTAAAACTCCTCTATGCCAATTACATCAGGCTGCTTATCGGCCATGATTGCCAGGATATCCCGGCTGGTTGACATATCATTACCTGAGCCATATTTTTTAAAACTGTGTACATTGTAAGTCATCATCCTGATAGCGTTGGGGTCTGATGACTTAGGTGGATTACGGTTTCCCGGATGCAGGCCCACGTTATTTGTCAATACGCCCCATCCGCAGATAATAGCTATAAGCGATATAAGCGCAAACCATCTTCTGCGTAGCGCCCAATAAAGGATCATTAATAAATTGGTCAGCAAAATTGGGGGGTAAGCCAACCCGAAAAATGCCACGATCCAAAGCTTACGCGGATCAATTACAGGGGCCAGGGAAGAAACAAGTAAAGCCAGGCATAAACCGCAGTTTATCCATAAAAAGACCCGGTCAATTAAAGGTAGTTTAGATTTTTTCTTTGCCTTCATCTTTGCTGGCCCGAAATAATGTTTCTTTTTCCTGCTTGCTCAGGTTATCGTATCCCCGGGTCGAAATTTTGTCTAATATGCGGTCAATCTCTTCCTGGCGGGGAACATCGTCATTAACAATATTACGATTAGTTGAGGCAACTTTTAACTTCGACCTTTTTTTAAATATACCGGCAATGCCGTTTATCCAGTCGTTGCCTTTTTGCAGTTGATTTACATACATAAAACCCATAAGCGCACCACCCAGGTGGGTTATCTCGCCACCGGCATTGGCCCCTTTAATACCCCAAAAGCCCATAGCCACATAAAATATAGCTATCCACTTTAACTTAACCGGTACTACACCAAAAAGCATGATCTCATAATTTGGTGCAATGGTAGCTGCGCCCGCAATAATGGCCATTACACCGGCCGACGCCCCTACTACCGATGCAAACACGTACGCCCCGTTTTGCGTAAACATGGGGAACAGGTTGTAGCTGGCGACAAAAAACACGGCCCCGGCAAATCCGCCCAGTAAATAGAGACCTAAAATGCGCCGGTCGCCCAAAAACTCCTCAAAGATCCGCCCCATCCAGTATAGCCAAAGCATGTTAAATAATATATGCCAGATGTCGGCATGCATGAACATGTAAGTGAGCGGCGTCCAGAAATGAGCCAGCAGGCGTGGTAAATAGGCGGGGAGGGTAAGGTAATTATCAGTTAAGGCAGATATCCGGTTGGTAGTTAATATCAGACTTTCAATGATCGAAGTAATACTAATGGCAAGAAATACAATAACATTAATGCCTATAAGCAGGTATAACTTACTGCCCGATTTAAACACCTTGTAATATATATTTTGCCAGAAACCCATATCCAATAAAATCCTTTATTAAATAGAATTATGCGGACCTTGCAGTCGCCACATTTTTACCAGTATAAAGCCAATTATGGCTCCGCCGAGGTGGGCAAAGTGGGCTACGTTGTCGCCACCAAATTGGCCGACACCTAACGACAATTCTATTAGTATATACACCGGAATGATATATTTTGCTTTAACAGGCACCGGAATAAATAGAATCATCAGCTCTGCGTTTGGATAAATCATCCCGAAAGCAATCAATACACCAAAGATGGCACCCGAAGCCCCAATCATAGGCGCATGGAAAATGTTGTAGAGCTTTTGTGCACTGGGCCCATATTGCAGATAGGATGAATCCAGATTGGGAAAAGCTAAATTTAATTGGCCGGTTATTGCATGCACCTCGAAACCCTGTACAATCATCTGGAAAACCACGGCGCCAATACCACAAATAAAATAAAAGGCCAGGAATTTTGGCGAAGTCATGGTATATTCTAATATGGCGCCGAACGAGTATAGTGCGAACATATTGAAAATGATATGCTCCCAACCGCCATGCAAAAACATATAAGTTATTAATTGCCAGGGCCTGAACAGGGGCGAATTAAAATAGTATACGCCGAAATGCTCACCTACAGGGTCCGCGACGCCCGAAAACCCGTGACTATAATATAGCGATGGAATGAAGCATAATATATTGATGATAAGCAGGTTTTTTAAAACCGGAGGCAGGTTGGAAAACGGTGATTGCATGTGTGTTTATATCTTTTTTTCTGCGGATGTTATTTTTCAAACCGCTCTAATAATTCATTTAGTGTAAATGTACTAATTACAGGCTTGCCGTTAAGCGCCACATTGGGCATCTGGCAGGCAAAAAGCTGATCTGTTAACTGGTTCATTTCTTCGGGCGACAGCCTTGTACCGGCCTTAATGGCTGCATTGCGAGCCAATGACCGGGCCAGGTTATCCCGCCGGTCCAGTTTCAATATAGCCTGGTTGTTTTTAAATCCTTCCAGCAAATGCTC